>NZ_AZGJ01000026.1 GCF_001436395.1 Secundilactobacillus malefermentans DSM 5705 = KCTC 3548
TATTAATTTTAATAATACGAGGAAGGAATGAGTATGATGGATGAAAAAAATGAAACAGAAGCAGAGGTGGCACGCAGAGAGGCAAAGCTAATTTATGATCGATTGGTTCCATTATTTGACGCGCGAGTGAACCGGACGCAATATTGGCTTTCCGTAACTAACGAAAGTTTTGAAGGAAAAATAAATTTTTTCTTTAATTCTAAGGCTGCTCGTCAGCGAAAACGGTCAATTCCATTGCACTCTATTGAATCCAGTTATGACAATCTCGTGTTTTTGGAATTAGTTTTGCATGAGTTACGGAAGAAGACGTTACTAACAATTGATTTTTTAGGTTTTGAAGACAAAAGATGGCCTTCGGATGATTCTCACATTGAACAAAAACGAGATCACTTAGAAACTTAAGTTGGATTTAAGAAAGCTGCTTTATGGACATTGAAATTGAAATCCTTTTGAAAGTAGAATAGGGTTAGAATATTAGCAAAGGAAGTGGTCTCGTGTATCTGAAAACAACTGAACTAATCAAACGGCTTGTCGACGATGGGACCGTACCCGGAGTTTCATATGCCATGGTTAATTTGCAACGGAACGATTTGACAACAAACATCTATGGGCGTGAGGCGCTGATTCCTAATATTGAAGACTTGAAAGAAAATCAGCTTTATGATGTTGCTTCACTGACGAAAGTAGTTGGGACGACTAATGTTATTCTACAGTTGCTTGAAAGCAATAAGTTAACCTTAGAAGATTCTATCAGTGACTATTTACCAGAGTGGCAGTATCCTCAAGTCACTATTCGTCACTTATTGACGCATACATCTGGAATTACTGGCTATATTAAGAATCGTAATCAATTGCCTAAGGCGCAATTGATTGAGGCCCTTTTAAAGTTACACATTGGCGATGATTTTAATAAAAAGATGACCTATAGCGACATTAATTTTATTTTCTTGGGGTGGATTGCTGCATCAATTTTGGGGCGTCCAATTCAAACGTTAGTTACGAATAGGGTATTGCGGCCACTAGAGATGAATTCAAGCACGTTTAATCCAACGAATGTACAAGAATGTGTCCCAACTGAAAATTCGCCAACTAGGGGACTAATAAGGGGCACCGTGCACGATCCAAAAGCACACATACTAAAGATGGATTGTGGCTCTGCCGGATTATTTTCAACAAAAACGGATTTAATCAAGGTTGCCACTCAAATGATGAATGATGATGAAACACTATTAAAAAATTCAACGAAGAAATTGTTGATGCAGAATCACGCACCAGGGATTACCCAGCGGTCACTTGGCTGGGCACTCATTAAGTCTCACACGAATGATCACCACAATTGCATTTGGCATTCAGGTTTTACCGGGACATTTATGATTATTGATCGGCAAGAACAGCAGGCGATGATCTTCCTGTCAAATCGAATTCATCCGAATAGTCCAAATGAACCATTTCTTGATCGACGAAATGAAATAATTCAAAGCTATTTAACTGAAAAAGAGCAATAAAAATGGTCTACCAAAAATAATTGGTAGACCATTTTTTTAAAACGTTGCTGGAATTGGCATTGAAGCAAGCTTTGAAAAATCTTGTTCTGGATATTTTCGTTGCAATGCGGCAACTAAAAGACGCTTAGCAATATTCCCATTTCTTGTCAAAATAGGTCCGTGAAAGTAGGAGCAGTAAACGTTTTTGTAAATTGCACCTTCCGTTTTATCTTCACCATTGTTTCCTTTACCGGAAAGGACGACGCCCAATGGCTTTTCATCTTTTCCTAAAAATGTGCGACCCTGATGATTTTCAAAACCGTGGTATTGCTCATCAAATTCTTGATTTTCAATAACGATATCACCGATGAAACGGTTATTATCTTGCGCAAGCGTGTAATGATCTAAAGCCCCAATTCCAGGGATCTTTTCACCATCAGCACCAACATAATAGTGACCTAAAAGTTGGTAACCCCCACAAATGGCGAGCACAGGACCATCATCTTCAATGAAGGCTGTGAGTGATTGCTTTTTATTCTGAATGTCTTTAGAAACAATGACTTGTTCGTAGTCTTGACCACCGCCAAAGAAGGCGAGGTCAAATTTACTGGCATCAAAGGGATCCTTTAAACTGACGATGCTAACGTTTAATTTAACGTCCATTTGCTCAGCATAGTAGTTGAGTGCCAAGATGTTGCCAACATCTCCGTACGTATTCATTAAGTCGCCATATAGATGAGCGACGTTTAATTCATAGGTCATATACTCATGCCCTCCTTAATGTATCCTTTGTTTGCGAGTTCTTTTCTTAGTTGTAGAACTGCCGTATAAGTTGCTAAAACGTAAATCTTTTCGGTTGGTAGTTGTGGAACCTTTTCAATAATCTTACTGAGGCTCGGTTCAACAATTAACTTATCCTGTGGAACACCGGCCACTTTGAGTCTGAAGGTAACGTCTTTATAACGTTCGCCTCCGGTCATAAAGGCTTTGATGTTAAGTTGAGGTAAGAGCTCGAAATTACCATCCCAAATCCAACTTGTATCAATACCATCTGCATAATTGGCGTTTAAGAGTGAAATGAATGAGAAGGGATCTTTTTCGGTGCTAATCATATCAAGAACCTGGTTCAAACCAACTGGATTCTTTACCAAAATCAAAGTAAGCTTTTTATCACCAACTGTAATTTCCTCTTGTCGACCAAAGACTTTTTTATCGCTTTCAAACGCTTTTGCAATTTGGGAAGAGGATACACCCATAAAGCGGCCAACGGCGTAGGCAGCCAAAGCATTGTAAATATTATACATGCCACCAATTTCAATTTTGTAAGGATGGTTATCGATCTCAAATTTCGAACTAGTAGGGGTTCGCTCGCCGAGTTTATTTAATGAATAAGTTAACTCAGGACGAGAAAAGCCACATTCCGGACAGTAATATTTACCAAGGTTGCTGTAGGTTAAAAATTTGTAGTGCAAAATATTTTGGCAAACGGGACAAAGAATGCCATCCGTGTTTGGTTTAGCCTTTAACTCGCCGTCAGGCTCATGATTAAAGCCGTAATAAACGATTGGATTTGGTAAATGCTTGGAATGAAAAATTGGTGCATCGCCATTTGCAATGATTGTGGCTTCTGGTGCCAAGGCAACACCGTTTAATATTTTTTGGTAAGTGGTGTAGATTTCACCGTAACGATCCATTTGATCCCTAAAAATATTTGTAAAAACAAATGCTTTAGGTTTGATGTACTTAGTTACTAGGACGATATTTGCTTCGTCGACTTCAAGGACGGCAACTGGTTTTGCGTCTTTGGTTTTTGGTGCTTCCAAAAAGGTGGTCACAATTCCCTGAATCATGTTTGACCCAGTTGGATTGGTTAATAAGCTTTGGTATTTTTGGCCAAGTACTCGGACGGTAAGTGCAGTTGTCAGTGTTTTTCCGTTCGTCCCAGTAATAATGATGACGTCATATTTAGATCCCAAATCCTTTAAAATTTCTGGATCCATTTTGACTGCAAGTTTACCAGGTAATGAACTTCCCCCTTTAAAGAAAGTATGTAAAAACCAGTAAGATGATCGCCCGACAAAACTTGCGAGTCCACTTCTCAATGACATATGATTGTTCCTCCAAATAAGTTACAAAATTAAGTTTCAAATTAACATTTCAAATTTATATTTTAGCATGATTTTCCTGCTTTACCGAATACAAAGAGTTAGCTTATGAAATTCCTAGCATTTTGAGTTAATAAATAGTAATGAAATTTACTAGTAAATCCGCTATAATGGACAGGAAACTGGAAAGAAAGAGTGGCGTTGATCAGTGGCTCAGTTATTTTTTAAATATGGTGCAATGAATAGTGGTAAAACAATCGAAATTTTAAAAGTTGCTCATAACTATGAGGAACAAAATAAGCCAGTCATTATTATGACGAGTGGCGTTGATAATCGAACTGGAGTCGGAATGGTAGCAAGTCGAATTGGTCTTGAGCGAAAGGCGCATCCAATATTTGATGAAACTAATATTTATGATGAAGTCAAAAAAATTAACCCCAATGCCAATTGCATCCTGATTGATGAAGCGCAATTTCTGAAAAAGGCGCATGTTTTAGAATTGGCTAAAATTGTTGACGAGCTTCATATTCCAGTTATGACCTTTGGACTTAAGAACGATTTTAGAAATGAATTGTTCGAGGGCTCCGAATATTTGTTGCTATATGCAGACAAAATTGAAGAAATGAAGACGATTTGCTGGTTCTGTACCAAAAAAGCCATTATGAATTTACGCTTTCACGATAATAAACCGGTTTACGAAGGCGAACAGGTTCAAATTGGCGGTAATGAAGCTTACTACCCAGTTTGCCGGCGCCATTACAATAATCCACCAATTGATATGCTAGGGAAATGAGGAATTAAGACAACATGGACGAAATGTTCGAAAAATTACAGGCAGTTGCAGACCGTTACGATGAATTGAATGAATTAATCAGTGATCCTGAGATTATTGCTGATA
Source organism: Secundilactobacillus malefermentans DSM 5705 = KCTC 3548 (assembly GCF_001436395.1). Classification (GTDB taxonomy): domain Bacteria; phylum Bacillota; class Bacilli; order Lactobacillales; family Lactobacillaceae; genus Secundilactobacillus; species Secundilactobacillus malefermentans. Next base: position 4,488 of record NZ_AZGJ01000026.1, read on the forward strand.
CTCAGCGTTTTATGAAACTCTCAAAAGAAGAGGGCGAGTTACGCGAAACTGTCGAAAAATATAATCAATATAAAAAAGTTACCGAGCAGATTAAAGAGAACAATGAACTTCTCCGAGAAAAGCTTGATGATGATATGGATGCACTTGTCAAAGAAGAGTTGAAAGAACAAGAAGCAGAAAAGACAAGTCTTGAAGATGAAATCAAGATTTTACTACTACCAACCGATCCTAATGATGATAAAAATATCATTATGGAAATCCACGGTGCAGCTGGTGGTGACGAGGCCAGTCTATTTGCGGTAGACCTATTTAATATGTATACCAAATATGCTGAAAAGCAAAATTGGACGGTTGAAGTCATTGATAAGAGCGAAACTGAAGTCGGCGGTTTTAAGGAAATTGTTCTGATGATAACCGGTAACAAAGTCTATTCAAAGCTCAAATACGAAAATGGTGCTCATCGAGTTCAACGGATTCCAGTAACTGAGTCGGCTGGACGGGTACATACGTCTACGGCAACCGTTGGTGTAATGCCTGAAGCAGAAGATGTTGATATCGATATTGATCCTAAAGACATTCGGACAGATGTCTACCGGTCATCAGGTGCTGGTGGTCAGCATATCAATAAAACGTCATCAGCTGTCAGAATGACCCATTTACCTACTGGAATTGTAGTTGCCATGCAGGATGAACGTTCACAGCAACAAAACCGTGTAAAAGCAATGAAAATTTTACGAGCACGGGTTTACGATTATTATCAACAGCAGGAAACGGATGCGTATGATGCAGAACGTAAGTCAGCCGTGGGTTCGGGTGATCGTTCAGAACGAATTAGAACCTACAATTACCCTCAAAACCGAGTAACTGATCATCGAATCGGGTTAACACTCAATAAACTAGATAGAATTATGAATGGCGAATTAGAGGAAGTTATTGATGCATTAATACTTTCGGATCAAGCAGCCAAATTGGAGAACTTGAAGAATGAGTAATCCGACCTACTTTGAAGCCCTGAAATGGGCTTCTTTGTTTATAAAAAAGCATCAATTAGAGGAAGAATCCGGGAAATTTTTACTGCTTGAAAGACAGCAATGGCGTGAAACTGACTTATTAAAACGGTATCAAGACGAAATGCCTGACGCTATTTTTTTACAGTTTAAGCAAGATGTCCAAAGATATAGTGAGGGAATCCCAGCTCAATACGTTATTGGCAGCGCACCATTTTACGGACGTACTTTCAAGGTCAACCAAGATGTTCTCATTCCGAGACCGGAAACTGAAGAATTAGTTGAATGGATTTTGATGGACAATCAGCAGGTTGACGATATATCAGTGTTAGATGTTGGAACAGGTAGCGGCGCCATTGGTCTCTCCGTTAAGGCTGAACAACCAAATTGGCAAGTGACGGTGACTGACATTTCAGCGGAAGCCCTTAAAGTGGCTGAGGAGAATAGTAATCAGTTAAAGTTGCAAGTTGAATTACTAAAGGGTGACTTACTTGAGCCGGTGAGGGGAAGAACCTTTGATATTATTGTTTCAAATCCACCGTACATTGCTGCAGATGAAGTTCGTTTGATGGATCAAAGCGTCATTGATTACGAACCTAAAATGGCATTATTCGCAGAGCATAATGGCTTGCAAATCTATGAACGACTCGCAGAGGCCCTAAAACAAAAAAAGGTGAAGACGAAAGCGCTATATTTAGAAATTGGGTTTAAACAGGCGAAAGCTGTCAAACAAATTTTTGTGGAAGCCTTTCCGCTTGCAAGGGTTACAGTAAAAAAAGATATGGAGAACCATGACCGAATGGTTCGCGTTGACTTTGAAGGGAGCATTAATGATGAAAACGGAAATTTATAAAACAGATCAAATAAAAGAAGCTGCAGCGCAATTAAAGCAGGGGAACCTGGTGTCCTTTCCAACGGAGACGGTATACGGATTAGGTGCGGATGCAACCAATGTTGAAGCAGTCAAACAGGTTTACGCAGCGAAGGGACGACCAAGTGATAATCCGCTAATTGTGCATGTTGCAGATGTTCAAACGGTCGAGAAATATGCACTTCCACTTTCTGAGAAGGCGCAAAAATTGATTAAAACATTTTGGCCAGGACCGCTGACATTAATTTTTAAGCTGAAACCAGGTGCATTATCATCCCACGTTACGGGTGGTTTGGAGACAGCGGCATTCAGGATGCCAGCAAGTGAAGCAACGCTTTCTTTAATAAGGGAAGCCGGAGTTCCATTGGTTGGTCCTTCAGCTAATACGTCAGGGAAACCAAGTCCAACTTTAGCCATGCACGTTTACCACGATTTAAAAGGTAAGATTGCCGGTATTTTGGATGATGGTCCCACAAAATTTGGTGTTGAATCAACCGTTTTGGATATGTCTACGGACACCCCCACGGTCTTGCGTCCTGGTGCCCTTAGTATCGAACAGTTGGAATCAGTTATTGGTGAAGTTGTTTCTAATAAGCATCACGTTGGTCTAACGGAAGTTCCAAAGGCACCGGGAATGAAGTACAAACACTATGCTCCTAGTGCCCAAGTGTACGTTGTTGATAGCCCAAGTGATTTTAAAATTGCACTTGAATGGGCCGGCAAGCAGCCATATAAAGTAGGATTAATGGTAACTGAAAAATTATATAAGGGCTTTGATTTACCCCAAAACGTTGAGTTCTTCTCGTTGGGGCAGGATGTCCAAACTGCTAGTCATTTACTTTTTGCAGGGCTCAGAAAATTCGATGACGAACCAGAAATAAAAGTTATTTTAACGGAAGCGTTTGATGCAAACGGGATTGGGGTTGCCTATATGAATCGGTTAAACAAATCCGCAGGTCAAACCCACTTTAATGTAAATAAAATTAACTAACATATACCTATACAGACGAGATGCCAATTTGATAAAATCAAGCTAACTAATAGAAGGGGGTCGATTATATGAATTATCAAGACCAAGACCCAGAAGTATGGCAAGCAATTGCGGACGAACAGCAAAGACAGGAACAGAACATCGAGCTTATTGCTTCGGAAAATATTGTTTCACCAGCAGTTAGAGCAGCACAAGGCTCAGTTTTAACCAATAAGTACGCTGAAGGATATCCAAGAAAGCGATACTATGGTGGCACTCAATTTGTTGATGTTGTTGAGCAGCTTGCCATTGATCGCGCAAAGCAACTATTTGGTGCTGAGTATGCAAATGTGCAGCCTCATTCAGGTTCACAGGCAAATGAAGCGGTTTATGCTGCATTTTTAAAACCTGGTGATACTATTCTGGGGATGGGCCTTGATGCGGGTGGCCATTTAACGCATGGTGCTAAGGTCAGTTTTAGTGGTAAAATTTATAATTCATATAGTTACGGCCTTAACCCTGATACAGAACTGTTAGATTTTGATATGATTTTAGATTTGGCAAAAGAGGTCAAGCCCAAGTTAATTGTGGCGGGGGCCTCTGCGTATAGCCGGATTATTGATTGGAAAAAGTTTAGAGTGGTGGCAGATGAAGTTGGTGCTTATTTGATGGTTGATATGGCGCACGTTGCAGGACTAGTAGCTGCTGGGTTGCATCCCAACCCAGTTGGAATTGCGGATGTCGTGACCACTACCACACATAAAACACTAAGAGGGCCTCGTGGAGGACTCATTTTATCTCAAGAAAAGTACGCTAAACAGATTAACTCAGCTGTCTTCCCAGGAACTCAGGGAGGACCGTTGGAACATGTAATAGCTGGGAAAGCAATTGCATTTGGTGAAGATCTTAAGCCAGCTTTCACCGAATATAGCCGTCAAATCATTAAAAACGCAAAGGCGATGGCGGAGGTGTTTGAGTCATCGGGCACCGTTCGGGTCATCTCTGGTGGAACTGATAATCATTTAATGACAATTGATGTTAGTCAGACCGGATTAAATGGGAAACAAGTTCAAGAGCTACTCGATTCAATCCAAATTACGACGAATAAGGAAGCAATTCCTAATGAAAAACTGAGTCCATTTAAGACTTCAGGAATACGACTCGGGACGCCGGCCATTACGACGCGAGGATTTGATGAAGTAGATAGTAAAGCAGTTGCACACATCATTTTGAAGGCTATTCAGGCCCGCGATGATGAAGCAAAATTAGCAGCCTTACATCAAGAAGTTCTGGAACTAAGTAAAAAGCATCCGATTGAGGCATATGTCCAACCAGTTATATTTGAAAAATAATGGATAAATTGGTCAATTTCTTTTAAATTTAAACCACTCACTTCGTATGTAAATGGTACAATAGAAAGAAATACCAAGGGAGTGTCTATAATGGGTAAGTTTCAAGTGCTAGATCATCCGTTAATTCAACATAAGTTGACGATTATTCGAAATAAGAATTGCGGTACAAAAGTGTTTCGGGAAGTCGTTGACGAAATTGCTACTTTGATGGCGTATGACGTTGCGAGGGATATGCCCCTCGAAGACGTCGAGATTGAAACGCCAATTGGAAAAACAACGGTTAAGACACTTGCCGGGAAAAAAGTGGCAATTGTGCCAATCCTTCGAGCAGGAATTGGTATGGTAGACGGAATTTTGGAACTTATTCCAGCTGCTAAGGTTGGCCATATCGGAATGTATCGTGATGAAAAGACATTAAAGCCACACGAATATTTTGTGAAATTGCCATCTGATATTGATCAGCGTCAGGTTTATGTGGTTGATCCAATGCTTGCAACTGGTGGATCAGCTATCATGGCAATTGATGCTTTGAAGAAGCGCGGGGCAACTAGCATTAAATTTATGTGTCTAGTTTCTGCTCCAGAAGGTGTTAAGGCACTGCAAGAAGCTAATCCAGATATAGATATCTATACGGCTGCGTTAGATGAAAAGCTAAATGAAGACGGATATATTGTCCCTGGACTTGGGGATGCGGGAGACCGATTATTCGGTACAAAATAAATATGGAGAGCCCGTTATCGGACAGATAACGAGCTCTTTTTATATAGGAAGAAAGCAAATTTTGCCGTTCTAAATTTTCTGTAAGATTACTTTGTATTTTTATTAAATCGGTGGTATGATTTCTTGTGTATTTCGAATGCGAAGTAACAGGACACATTCACTACTAGTGCATTTTGATCTAATGATTGTTTAATCAGGTTGATCAGGGTTGGCACTATATTTGCTTGTGAAAAGAGGTGATTTTCTGTGGGTGATCCATCTTCAGTTCCAACCTTTAAGTTTTTAGGCTTAACGTTTAACGCCGATAACGTTATTTCCGGATTAATTGCCTTTATCATAGTCTTTTTATTAGTTTTTGCGTTATCACGAAAGCTGACAATGAAACCGGGTAAGGGTCAAAACGTTTTGGAATGGATAATTGATTTCACTAACGGAATTTTGAAGGGCCAAATACCCGGAAACGAGGCTTCAGCTTTTGGTCTTTATGGATTTACGCTGTTTCTGTTTTTGTTTGTTTCCAACGAACTAGGTCTGTTTATTCAGATTGCAGTTGGTGGGAAGGATTATGTTAAAAGTCCGACGTCGGACCCGATGATTACGTTAACGTTCTCGCTTGCAACGATAATGTTAGCTCAGTTTGCGGGTGTCGCTAAGTTGGGTTACAAGCAACATTTTCGAAATTACTTGAAGCCATTTGTTTTTTGGCTACCAATTAGTATTTTTGAAGAGTTTACAAACTTTTTAACTTTAGGTCTTCGTATTTTCGGAGTTATTTATTCCGGCGAAATGTTGCTGAAGATTATTGGACAAATGGCATTTTCTCATGGAATTGCAACGTTGATTGTTTCAGTTCCGATTGAAATGATTTGGCAAGGATTCTCCTTATTCCTTGGTGCAATTCAGGCTTATGTCTTCTTGACATTGTCATCAGTTTACATTTCACGAAAACTTGAAGCTGAGTAATGATTTATAAAAACTATTATTTTTAGGAGGAAACAATTATTATGGGAGCTATTGCTGCAGGAATTGCTATGTTTGGTGCCGCCGTTGGTGGTGGTATCGGTGATGCTATCGTTATTTCAAAGATGTTAGAGGGTATGGCACGCCAACCAGAATTATCAGGTCAATTACGTTCAAACATGTTCATCGGTGTTGGTCTTGTTGAAGCTATGCCGATTATTGCTTTCGTTGTCGCATTGTTAGTTATGAACAAGTAATTTCATTTTTAACTTGTGAGTCATAAATCGAAAGTAAAGGAGGTGTCAATAGATGCTCGCACATTTAACCATTGTTCCAGGCGTGGGTCTTGCCCTTGGTGATATGTTATTTTATGCAATTTGTTTCATTATTTTAATGTGGTTAATCAAGCTTGTTGCTTGGAAGCCTGTTAATAAGATGATGCAAGATCGAGCAGATAAAATAGCAAATGACATTGACTCCGCAGAACAGTCTCGAACAGATGCTGCTAAACTTGCTGCTCAACGTCAAGAAGCACTTGCAAATTCTCATAAAGAAGCTTCTTCAATCGTTAGCGATGCAAAGCAACAGGGTCAACAAACTCGTACTAGTTTACTAGCTGATGCACAATCTGACGTTCAGACATTAAAGTCAAATGCTCAAAAGGATATCGAGCAGGAGCGCCAGGATGCTTTATCTAATGCAAAGAATGATGTAGCTGATCTATCTATTGAGATTGCTTCCAAGATCATTCATAAAGAATTAAACGCTAATGATCAAAAAGCATTGATCGATTCTTATATCGAAGGGTTGGGGAAGCACAATGAGTCTTGATGAAATGACAGTAGCTAAACGTTATTCAAAAGCGCTCTTTGAAGTGCTTGTTGAAAACGAGGAACTTGAATCTGGCTACGAAGAATTAAAGCAAATTCGCCTTGTCTTTCAGGACAACCCACAGCTTAGTTCCGTTTTAACCAACGCCACGCTGGCTGAGTCTGAACGTAAAAGTTTAATTGCACCTTTTATTGAAGGGGCAACTTCAAAGTACGTTAAGAATCTCATTCAGATGACGTTTGATTATGGTCGGATAAACTATCTCGTTTCAATTATTAATCAGTTTGAGATTTTATATAATGAGAAGAATCATACGATTCATGCAGACGTTATTACTGCAGTCGCAATTGATGATGCTCAAGAAAAACGTCTTGCTGATGAATTTGGCAAACGAGTTGGAGCAGAAAAAGTAATTCTTAATAGTAAGGTTGACGAAGATATCTTAGGTGGCGTGATTATGAAATCTGCTGGTAAGATTTTTGATGGTAGCTTACAAACTAAGCTAAATCAGATTCGCCGAACATTATTAGGATAAAGCATATCTAATAAAGAGGTGAAACTTTTATGAGCATTAAAGCTGAGGAAATCAGTGCTCTAATTAAGCAACAATTAGAAAACTACAAAGATGAGCTCTCAGTTGAAGAAACTGGTACGGTTACCTATGTTGGTGATGGTATTGCCAGAGCTCATGGTCTCGAAAACGCATTAGCTGGTGAATTACTAGAGTTTAGTAACGGGGTTTATGGAATGGTTCAAAACCTTGAAAGCAATGACGTTGGTATCGTTGTTCTTGGTGATTTCACAAAAATCACAGAAGGCGATATTGTTAAGAGAACTGGCAGAATCATGGAAGTTCCAGTTGGAGACGCCATGATTGGTCGGGTTGTCAATTCTTTAGGACAACCTGTTGATGGTAAGGGTGACATTAATACAGACCATACTCGACCTGTCGAGAAAAAGGCGCCTGGTGTTATGGACCGTCAATCAGTTTCTGAACCATTACAAACTGGTATGAAGGCGATTGATTCGCTTGTTCCTATTGGTCGTGGTCAACGTGAATTAATCATTGGTGACCGTAAGACTGGTAAAACAACGGTTGCGATTGATACGATTATTAATCAAAAAGACCAAGACATGATTTGTATCTATGTTGCGATTGGTCAAAAAGACTCAACTGTTCGATCACAGGTCGAAACGTTACGTCGTTATGGTGCAATGGATTACACAATTGTTGTGACTGCTGGGCCATCTGAGCCCGCTCCATTGCTCTATATTGCACCTTATTCTGGTGCTGCCATGGGTGAGGAATTCATGTACAATGGCAAACACGTTTTGATCGTCTATGATGACCTTTCAAAGCAAGCTGACGCATATCGTGAGCTTTCATTGATTCTTCGTCGTCCTCCTGGTCGTGAAGCTTATCCTGGTGATATCTTCTATACCCACTCACGTTTACTTGAACGAGCTGCAAAGCTTAGTGATAAATTGGGTGCAGGATCGATGACCGCATTACCTATTATTGAAACTAAAGCTGGAGACGTTTCAGCCTACATTCCAACCAACGTTATCTCAATTACTGATGGTCAGATCTTCTTGGATAGTGATTCATTCTATTCTGGAATTCGTCCAGCGATTGATGCCGGTACTTCTGTATCCCGTGTTGGTGGTGATGCCCAGGTTAAGGCAATGAAGAAGGTTGCCGGAACATTACGTTTGGATCTTGCTTCATATCATGAACTTGAATCCTTTGCGCAATTTGGTTCTGACTTAGATGCAGCAACACAAGCAAAGCTTAATCGTGGAGCTCGTACTGTTGAAGTTCTAAAGCAACCACTTCATTCACCACTGTCAGTTTCTAAACAAGTTTTGATTTTGTTTGCACTGACAAACGGCTTCTTGGATAAAATTCAAGTAGAAGATATTTTGACTTTCCAAGATGGTTTGTTTGATTACTTCGATGGTTCTCACAAGGATCTGTTGGATGAAATTGCAACCACTGGTCAGTTACCAGATACAGATAAGCTAAAAGCAGCTGTTCAAGAATTTTCTGATACCTTCCAAGGTTCAGCAAGTTCAGAAGAAGATGCTAAAGCTGCCAAATAAAGTAGTTGGGAAGGATGGTGAATAATAATGGCTGAATCAATTAGCGATGTTCAACATCGCATTGCCTCAACTAAAAACACAAGACAAATTACGACCGCTATGCAAATGGTCCAGACGTCTAAATTGAATCAGATTCAGAAGTCAGCCATTGGCTATCAGGATTATGTGTCCCGAGTAAAGGCCGTTGTAATGCACCTTGCCAAGTCCCAGCTATTGAATGATGCTTCTAGTGATTTACAATCTGATCGTCCAATTAAGAAAATTGGATTTTTGGTTGTAACTTCAGATCGTGGCATGGTTGGTAGTTATAATAGTAATGTTATTCGTGATACAAATCAGTTTATAGAAGAGCACCAAAAGGACACAAAGGATTATGTCATTTTGGCAGTTGGTGGAACCGGAGCAGATTTCTATAAGAAACGTGGCGAAAACGTTGCTTACGAATACCGCGGCGTTAGCGATATTCCGACCTTTAATGAGGTTCGAGAAATTGTCAAAACGGTAACTAACATGTATGAAAATGGTGAATTTGATGAACTTTACGTTTGTTATGACCATTTTGTAAACAGAATATCTTCTACTTTTCGTGGTGAAAAAATGCTTCCTGTTGATCAGGAATCACTCGGAACCGCTGATTCAGAAGAATCTGATGTACATCAATTGGCTACGTCTTATGATGTAGAGCCTTCAGTAGAAGAGGTGCTCAAAGTTGTGTTGCCCCAGTATTCTGAAAGCTTAATATTCGGCGCAATCCTTGACGCTAAGACTGCAGAGCACGCTTCAAGTTCAACTGCAATGAAGTCAGCCTCTGATAATGCGACTGACTTAATTGGTCAATTGGAATTACGATATAACAGAGCAAGACAAGCTGCTATTACGACTGAAATCACCGAAATTACTGGTGGTCAAGAAGCATTAAATCAATAATGAACGGGAGGAAATTTAAACAATGAGTACTGGTAAAGTTGTCCAAGTTATTGGACCAGTCATTGATGTTGAATTCCCGTTGAGCGAAAAATTACCCGATATTAATACCGCTCTTAACATCAAAAAAGATGATGGTAGTATTTTAGTTACAGAAGTTACCCTTGAACTGGGTGACGGTGTAATGAGAACTATTGCTATGGACGGTACCGATGGTTTACGTCGTGGAATGGAAGTTGAGAATACTCAAGCTTCTATTTCCGTACCAGTAGGTGACGAAACTTTGGGTCGTGTGTTTAACGTTCTCGGAGATCCAATCGATGGTGGAGCAGAATTTGGTGCCGATGCTGAGCGTCGACCAATTCACCGTGATGCACCTGCATACGACGAATTGAATCCTACTTCAGAAATTTTGGAAACAGGAATTAAAGTTATCGATCTTTTAGCTCCTTATGTTCGTGGAGGTAAAATTGGGTTGTTTGGTGGTGCCGGAGTTGGTAAAACCGTTTTGATTCAAGAGTTAATTCATAATATTGCTCAAGGTCATAATGGTATTTCCGTCTTTACCGGTGTTGGTGAACGTACCCGTGAAGGTAACGATATGTACTTTGAAATGAAGGGCTCAGGAGTTCTTGAAAAGACGGCCATGGTCTATGGTCAAATGAACGAGCCTCCTGGTGCGCGTATGCGTGTCGCCTTGACTGGGTTGACGTTGGCTGAATATTTCCGTGATGTTAAGGGACAAGACGTTCTTTTATTCATTGATAATATTTTCCGATTTACTCAAGCTGGTATGGAAGTTTCTGCCTTACTTGGCCGAATTCCTTCAGCCGTTGGTTATCAACCTACTTTGGCAACTGAAATGGGTCAGTTACAAGAACGAATTACGTCAACGAAGAAGGGTTCAATTACCTCAATTCAAGCCGTTTACGTTCCTGCTGATGATTATACCGATCCAGCTCCAGCAACCACTTTTGCCCATTTGGACGCAACCACTAACTTGGAACGTTCTTTGACGCAAATGGGGATTTATCCCGCTGTTGATCCATTGGCTTCTACTTCAACTGCCCTTGACCCACAGATTGTTGGTCAAGAACATTATGAAGTTGCAACTGAAGTTCAACATGTTTTACAACGCTATCGTGAACTACAAGATATCATTTCTATTTTAGGAATGGATGAATTGTCTGACGATGAAAAAACGGTTGTTAACCGTGCTCGTCGTATTCAATTCTTCTTGTCACAATCATTTAGTGTTGCCGAACAGTTTACTGGTTTACCTGGTAAATATGTGCCAGTTGCTGAAACAGTTAAGGGCTTTAAGGCTATTCTTGATGGTAAGTATGATGACCTTCCTGAAGATGCTTTCCGTAACTGTGGTCCAATTGAGGACGTTGTAGCCAATGCCAAAAAAATGACTGCTGACGCAACCAAATAGGAGGGGTCTAATTGGCTGATAATAAATCAGTATTAACCGTTAGTATTGTGACTCCTGATGGTAAGGTATATGATGACCAAGCAACCATGATCGTAGTGAAAACTAAGGCTGGTGAATTGGGAATTATGCCTAATCACGTCCCTCTAATTGCTTCTTTAGCAGTAGATGAGGCACGAGTTGATCGTGGCGATGGCAATAAAGATGAAATCGCTATTAATGGGGGATTCATTGAATTCTCTGAGAATGTTGCTACTATCGTTGCTGATAGTGCTGAAAAGCAAGGCGACATTGATGTTTCTCGTGCTGAAAGTGCTCGAAAGCGAGCTGAGGAAAGACTTCGTAAAGCAAAAGAAGCTCACGATACAGATACAATGAATCGTGCAGAAGTTGCTTTACGCCGGGCCATTAACCGAATTAACGTGGCTAATAAGTAACCAAAAAAAGAGATTGCCTTTAGAGGTAATCTCTTTTTTGTATCTAGCAAGTAAATTTGTAATATTACAAATGGCTTTATGGGTAGTGTTTGAAGCGACAAGTTTACATTAATATGTTATATTGAAAATTAGATGATGAAGGGAATTATACAAATGAAATCGATTGGCACACAATCTTTGATAAATTTGATTAGTCACTTGGCTTTTATATTGATTGCTTTTTGGTCAATACAAGGGTTACATATTGAGAGACGCATGCAATTGTATCCTAGTCAAGCTAAAGTTCTAATTGTGATGTTGTCAGTAACAATTGGATATACTTGCAGTAGTTTCTTTTTAAACTTTATCGACAACGTTCAGAATTTAACATTTTTACTAAAATAAGTAGTTTACGGAGGCAAACTCATGGAAAAGATTATCGTACACGGTGGGAATCAGTTAAAGGGCACCGTCCAGATTGAAGGCGCAAAAAATGCCGTTTTACCAATTCTAGCAGCTTCAATTTTAGCTAGTAAAGGTATTGTGGAACTTAGTAATGTTCCTGTTTTATCGGATGTATTCACAATGAATAATGTTTTGAGGTTTTTGAACATTGATGTTGATTTCAACGAGAATGAACGAAAAATTGATTTGGACGCAACTAAAGAGCTTTCAACTGAAGCACCCTTTGAGTATGTATCTAAAATGAGAGCTTCCATCGTGGTAATGGGACCACTACTTGCACGATTTGGTCATGCTAAAGTAGCTATGCCAGGTGGATGCGCTATTGGAACACGTCCCGTTGATTTACATCTAAAAGGATTTGAAGCTTTAGGCGCAACCATTGAACAACACGACGGATACATAGAAGCATTTGCTGATAAATTAGTTGGAAGTAATATTTATCTTGATTTTCCTAGTGTTGGTGCAACTCAAAACATTATTATGGCGGCAACTTTAGCTGAAGGCACGACTGTCATTGAAAACGTGGCGAGAGAACCTGAAATTGTTGATTTAGCTAACGCACTGAATAAGATGGGCGCCCGGGTTCGTGGAGCTGGTACCGAGACCATTCGTGTGGATGGTGTTAGTGAAATGCACGGAATGGAACACGGCATTGTGCAAGATCGAATTGAAGCTGGTACATTTATGACCGCTGCTGCTTTGACGGGTGGTAACGTCTTGATCCAGGATGGTATTATTGAACATAACAAGCCATTAATTTCTAAATTAGAAGAAATGGGTGCTACGGTTTCTGATGAAGAGGCTGGCATTCGGGTCGTTGGGCCAAAGGTATTAAAGCCTACTAACGTTAAGACTTTACCATATCCAGGATTTCCAACTGATATGCAGGCCCAAATGACGGTTCTACAACTAGCTGCTAGCGGAACAAGCACAATGACTGAGACTGTTTTTGAGAATCGATTCATGCATCTCGAAGAGCTTCGTCGGATGAATGCAAATTATAAAATTGAGGGTCGTTCGGTTATGATGTATGGCCCTACAACTTTCAACGGAGCAGAGGTCGCTGCGACAGATTTAAGAGCTGCAGCTGCACTTGTGTTGGCCGGCTTAGTAGCAAATGGGTATACACAAGTCACTAATTTGAAGTATCTTGACCGTGGCTACTACGATTTCCACCTAAAGCTTCAAGCATTAGGCGCCGAAATTAAGCGAGTTGATGTCGAAGATCCACAAAAGGTGACAATTAAGCAAAAAGCAAACGAAATTAAGTAAATTTGTTAAATGGGTCGAGGCAAATTGCCTCGGCTTTTTTATGATTTGATAATAACAGGCGAAGAAACCGCACGGGTATGGTATAATTTAGCGGTTGGAATTTGATTTTTCAGGAGGAAATAACAGGATGGCAAAAGACATCGGTATTGATTTAGGGACAGCAAATGTATTACTTTATGTAGTTGGCAAGGGTATTGTATTAAACGAACCCTCAGTCGTAGCGATTGACACAAAGACGGATAAGGTATTGGCAGTTGGATCAGAGGCGTATCGAATGGTAGGCCGAACACCAAGTAATATCCGGGCCATTCGTCCTTTAAAAGATGGCGTTATCTCTGATTTTGATATTACAGAGAGTATGCTTTCATATTTTATTAGTAAGTTAAGTGTAAAGGGCTTCATGTCCAAACCTAATATTATGATTTGTGCGCCAACAAATATTACTGAAATTGAACGAAAAGCAATTGTTCAGGCTGCCGAAAAATCTGGTGGCGCAAAAGTTTATTTAGAAGCAGAGCCTAAGGTTGCCGCAGTTGGCGCGGGTATGGATATTTTTAAGCCACGCGGGAACATGGTCATTGATATGGGTGGTGGGACAAGTGATATTGCTGTCCTGTCATTGGGTGATATTGTTGCTAGCAATTCAGTAAGGGTTGCTGGAGACGAAATGAATACGGATATCATGGGCTATATCAAACGAAAATATAACCTGATTATTGGTGAAAGATCTGCTGAAAATATTAAAATTACGATTGGCTCTGCTTTCCCTGATGAAAATAATAATGAAACGATGGAAATTCGAGGTCGTGATGCTGTATCAGGTATGCCTAAATCACTAACTATTTCGGCTGCTGAGATTGAAGAAGCATTGCACGATACGATTATGCAAATTGTTGTGGCTGCTAAAGAAGTATTAGAAATCACACCTCCAGAACTTGCAGCGGATATTATTGATCGCGGTATTATGTTAACCGGTGGTGGCGCATTGCTAGATGGCATTGATAAACTTTTTGCGAAAGAATTAAAAGTACCCGTTATTATTTCAGAAAGCCCGCTTGATAATGTGGCAAAGGGAGCTGGAATTTTACTCGAACACATGGGAACCAGTAAAAAGTAGGGATAGGAAATTAGGAGGGATTATGCGAAGTTTATTTATCATTTTCGTGAGAGGCTACCAAAAGTTTATTTCACCTCTTTTTCCACCTAATTGTCGCTATTCGCCGACTTGTTCTGCCTATATGATTAGCGCTCTAAAAAAACATGGTGCCTTAAAGGGAACCTTGATGGGTGTTGCTCGAATTCTAAGGTGTCAGCCATTTGTCAAAGGTGGTTATGATCCCGTTCCTGATCATTTTAGTTTACGACGGAATGAGGAAGCAGCTGAAAAATATCGGAAGCAAATGCATTTAGACAAATAAAAAGGAGTAACACATGGCAAAAAAAAATCGACCAATTGAAGTTAACATAGAAGAAAGAGAAGATGGGGATATTACTGTTACTGACGTCCTAATCGGCGAAAGCAAAATTGGTGAAGTTCGACCAGCCGACGATCGATTTGACGCTAGTCTAGAAGGCGAAAGCCCCATGCGGTATAAAACGTTAGATGAAGCCGTTGAGTCTTTGCTGAAAGAATATCATCTTCATCATGGATAATTCGCTAATTTTTATTTAAAATCTCTTAAAATATCGGTTGTTTTCTAGTATATCGATATAATGGAAAGAGTTAATTAAAAGGAGGCGCTTTTGTGTCAGAAGAAGCTCGCAGAAATGAGACCAACACTGAGTCTCGAATTGATTATGGCATAATTTTTTGCGTTCTGATGCTTGCAATTATTGGGCTTGGTTCGATTTACGTTGCGGCCTCACACGATACAAGTGGTACGAGTGTGGTTAGCCAAATTGTTTCGCAATTAGTCTGGTATATAATTGGGACCATAGCAATCATTATTATTATGCAATTTGATTCAGAACAACTCTGGAAAATTGCACCAATTGCTTATTGGGGCGGATTATTGCTATTAGCATTAGTCTTAATATTTTATAGTAGAAGTTATTACGTCCAAACTGGTGCCAGATCTTGGTTCGCTATTGGACCTTTGACTTTCCAGCCATCAGAAGTTATGAAACCGGCTTTTATTTTGATGTTAGCTAGACAAGTAAGTGAGCATAATCGAGACTATCCGATTCACAATGCTCGTTCAGGATGGATTTTAATAGGGAAATTAATTCTCTGGACACTTCCAGTTGCTGTTTTATTAAGATTGCAAAATGACTTTGGTACAATGTTGGTTTTCTTTGCCATTACCGGAGGGGTTGCACTGGTTGCAGGAATTACCTGGAAAATTTTAGTACCGGCTTTTTCAGCGATTGCGGTCATAGGTGGAACTGCATTGACCTTAGTGATTAGTACTGGTGGCCGGAAGATATTGGAATCGCTTGGATTTCAATCGTATCAATTTTCTCGAGTTGATACTTGGTTACATCCTTCTTCAGAGGTCTCAAACGAAGGGTATCAGCTTTGGCAAAGTATGAAGGCCATTGGTTCGGGTGGTATTTTTGGGACTGGCTTTAACGTGTCACACGTTTATGTTCCGGTTCGTGAATCAGATATGGTATTTTCAGTTGTTGGTGAGAACTTTGGCTTTATTGGTGGTTGTATTCTGATACTGCTGTATTTTTTACTCATTTATCAAATGATCCGAGTGACGTTTGATACAAAAAACGTCTTCTATGCCTATATTTCAACTGGTGTCATTATGATGATTCTATTCCATGTTTTTGAAAATATTGGAATGAGTATTGGACTGCTTCCACTGACCGGTATTCCACTACCATTTGTCAGCCAGGGTGGTTCTGCACTAATTGGAAATCTAATTGGGATTGGATTAATAATGTCGATGCGGTATCATTATAGGAGTTACATGTTTAGCCGTAACGAAAATTTTAAATAATCAAGGAGCGTATATATTATGCAAGAACAAGCTAAGTATTTATGGACCAAAGATGCTTCTGGCGCCACTCGAGTAGGATTAACAAAAGCAGGCCAAGACGAGTTGGGCAATGTTACTTTTGCTAAGCTTCCCGAGGTTGGCGACAAGGTTGAAAAAGGTGCAACCCTCATTAGTCTTGAGGCCGAAAAAGCTGTCTCAGATATTGAGAGTCCAATTTCTGGTGAAGTATCAGCCGTTAACCCACAATTAAATGATGATGTTGATGCTTTAAATAGCAGCAACGAAGCTGATGCATGGCTAGTTGAAATTAAATAATTAAAACAAGAAAAATTCCCGAAGATTTATTTTGGGAATTTTTTTTATTTTCCAAATGTGAATTTATGGTTTTTGGATTGGCTGTGCTACACTTATGATGAATCAACTAAGTGGAGGAGTGGAATTTTATGGAGGAAAAATCAGTTTTTCATGTAAATGGTTTCTTAGGTTTGATAGTCGCTATTATCGCTTTTATTGGAGGCGCCTGGTTACTGTACTTGGGGAGCGCTGGCGCTAGTGCAGGATTTGGGCTTATCTTCTTGGGGACATTGTTAATTCTGGTTGCATTATTAGGTGCATCGTCGTTAACAATCGTGCAGCCAAATGAGGCAAGTGTACTGACGTTCTTTGGTCGTTATATCGGAACCATTGCGGATTCAGGAATTTTCTTAACGGTTCCGTTAACCCATAAGTCATCAATTTCCCTCAGAGTACGAAACTTTAATAGTCAAATTTTGAAGGTTAATGACTCAAAAGGAAATCCAGTCGAAATTGCAGCCGTTATTGTTTTCAAAGTAGTTGATACAGCAAATGCGTTATTTTCAGTTGATAATTACGAGGAGTTTGTTGAAATTCAAAGTGAATCTGCAATCCGGCACATTGCAACTGAATATCCATATGATACATTTGAAAGTGAAGATGAATTGACCTTACGTGGAAATTCCACGGAAGTGTCTAATAAACTGACAAAAGAGCTTCAAAACCGACTTGAGGTTGCGGGCGTCGAAATTATTGAAACGAGACTGACTCATTTGGCATATGCGACTGAGATTGCAAGTGCCATGCTACAGAGACAGCAATCAACAGCAATCTTGTCAGCACGAAAGATTATTGTTGACGGTGCGGTTTCAATTACGCGAGAAGCGGTTGAACGTTTAGCAGCAGAAGCAAAGGTTGAAATTACCGATGCGGAAAAGTTACGCTTAATTAATAATGTGATGGTATCAATAATCACAGAACGCGGCGTACAACCAGTGATTAATACAGATCGAATGAAATAGACTGATAAGGTACCGATTCTTAATTGAATCGGTATTTTTATTTAACAAGGACGTTGTCTAGTTATATAGTTAGTCACATAAGCAACTAACCGAAGAAGTGGGGTGATTTTATGCAGTTTGACTTTAATTTTAGCAGTAACGAACCTTTGTATCTTCAAGTTGCAAAGCAAATTGAAGAAGCGATATTTATGAACGGTTTCAGCGAAGGCGATCAAGTCCCTTCGACGACAGAAATTTCGCGTCAATTTCATATCAACCCAGCAACGGTTTTAAAAGGGATGAATATTCTGGTGAGCGAAGAGATTATTGAGAAGCATCGTGGATTAGGCATGTTTGTCAAAAAGAATGCACAGGAGCGGATTAGAATGAAACGGCAGAATGAATTTTTCGATGATTATGTTAGTGGAATGGTTGTTGAAGCTCAAAAGTTAAAACTAACGGAAAAGCAATTAATCGAAATGATTGAGCGGGGGTATGAGAAAAATGAGTAGTATTGAAATTAAAAATGTGACAAAACAATTTGGGAAAAAGGAAGTCCTGGCGGGATTAAATTTTAAACTTGAGCCAAATAAGATATATGGATTACTTGGCCGAAATGGCGCCGGAAAAAGTACATTGTTAAGTATTATGACTAATCGAATTCCGTTAACTAGTGGTACCGTCACGGTTGATGGGGAATCAATCCAAAACAATGATAAAATCCTTCAAAAAATGTACTTAATGAGTGAGGTCAGTCTGTATAATTCACGGTTACGGGTTTTTCAGGTTTTTAATGAAACAGACAAGATGTATGGAAAGTTTGATTTTGACTTGGCTAATCGGTTGGCAGGTGAATTCGGACTTGATTTGAACGCTAGAATTGGAAAACTTTCTACTGGTTATCGAACGATTTTTAAAGTGCTGGTTGCTATGGGAGTTTCAGCAGAATACATTTTTCTTGATGAACCGACATTGGGATTGGATGCAAACCATCGAGATCTTTTCTATAAAGAATTAATGGAAAGCTATGCTAATCGGCCAAGGACTTTTGTCATATCGACTCATTTGATTGAAGAAGTAGCCAATTTGGTAGAACACGTTCTTATTATAAAAAATGGCAAGATCTTGATTGATAGTGGGGTGGATGAAACATTAGCAAAAGCCCATACCGTTACCGGACCAGAGGCAGATGTTGATTCCTATACTGCCGGACTCAATGTGATAGGTCACGATTCACTTGGTAAAATTAAGGCAAATTATGTATTCGGTGATATGGATGACAAAATATTGCCGGATACCGTATCGATTGAGTCGATGGACTTGCAAAAATTATTTATTAATTTAACAAATGAGGGGGAGAATTAAGATGAATCTAGCGCCGACTTATAAGTATTTATTCAGGATTAGCATAAGAAGTTTGATGTTAGTTTACCTTTGGCTTATCGGAATAACCCTGATACTACCTGCATTATTCTCGCTAATCTCAGGAACTATTGGTGATTTTTCATTGGCGAATCAGCTATCTTCCCAACAATTTTCAATAGTTGCTGGTTTCTTCCTATTTTTCTATTTTTCTCTTAACGACAATCACTTTAATTTTTTGATTCAAAACGGCATTGGTCGTAAGACATATTGGCTTGGGAAGTTGCTAGTTGCCGGAGTAACTATTTTAATCATTGAAGCGATTAATTTGGTATATTTGTACGCCATTTATTTGCCAATAGCTGGAACAGGCAACAGTTCGGATACATTACAGATTTCGTATGAGGGAAACCCAGTTGCCAGTTCAATGCTTTCGTTGCTATACGGGCATTATACGGGAAATGAACTATTGGATTATGTTTTAACAACAATTGTGGTCCTTTTCGGATTAGCAAGCATCACGGCGCTGGGAATGGCAGTAGGATCAATCATGTCGTTATTTTCAAGAAGAATGAAGTTGATTATTATTATCGGAACACCTATTTTCTTAATTGTGTTAGCAATTTATATTAGTAATCTGAACATTCATTTATTCAGCACCACTTGGATTTATGACTTTGCTAAGGTCATCGTTGGCGCAGGCGCTCATCCAGTGGAAGAGCATTTTAATCCGTTTGCCCCAATGGTTTCTGGTACTATTTTCATCGCCATTATGCTGTTTGTGTCTAGGTACTTTAATTTAAAATTAAAAGTTAGAACTGATTAATGAACGTATATTATTGTGCAAAGTGGGTCCTTCTGGTACGCTTAAATAAAGCATAAGAATGGGGAGTATATGATGGATGCACAAATTTCAAGAAAACAACTAAAAACAGAAGTGAAAGAAACGCTTCGAGGTCATTGGGGTAAAGCAATTTTACTGAACCTAATACCAATTATTATTTCAATTTTTATGACAGTTGCTGCCGGAATTGTTAGTTTTGCAATTCAAATGGCTGTGAAATCAACAAGCTTCGAATCTGCCTTTGATGCTTCGAGTCGGTACAGCGGTGGCGGTCACTCTGCTGGATCTTTTGCATTCAATATTGTTGCCAGTTTTATTTACGTGGCCATCAGTTATACATTTGTTGATTGGTTACGCAGCAATGATGCACCAGAGAGCGCATTTAAAAAGGCATTTCAGACGTTCAGCAGAAAATACTTCACCTCTACTTTAGCAATATCTTTGTTAACCTACATTTTTACCGCGCGTTTTATAATCAAGTTA
>NZ_AZGJ01000027.1 GCF_001436395.1 Secundilactobacillus malefermentans DSM 5705 = KCTC 3548
GGTCAGTTTTGTCCCAGCCACTTCTTTTGACTGATTAATCATCTTAGTAATGGTAGGATCCGTTAGAATTAACTTTAACCAGTTGATACTTAGTAGAAATAATTTGTTTGGATTTGATACTTACGTATGCAGATTTGATTTTTGCCTTCGAAACATTCCAAAGCAAAACAGACCGCTTCTTGCCATTCACCTTCAACGCAGCATGTCTGAAGTAAAAGTAATAGCCTTTATCAAACGATTTGTCCGTTATTTTCTGACGGTTCCAATTTTTGGCTTTAGTATAGTGAATTCTATTAATGGCTTTAGGAGCTGTTCCAGTAGGTACGGGATGCCAGCTCAACTTATGAGTCGATATTTTTATGACCTCACCTGCTTTTTGTCCTTGATACTTACCGGTTAAAGAATACCATGTGCCCCTAGTGCTTTTCGGTGTAGCCTTGTACGCTTTAGCTTGTACCGGTACTGCTACTAAACTGAGCGTCAAAATCATGGATAAAACCAACAATGTTATTTTCTTCATTATATTACCCTCCAATATCTCTCATTGTAGCTTATAACTAAATAAAATAAATCAGCTGGATAAGAAATCATTAAAAGTACTTCACTAAAAAGTTATTCTCAAAAGAAGAATTTATGCTGCCCATGAAATTATCGGCTTACGCTCTTACGAAACAGATTAGCCTTCCTACTTCTAGAATTCAGGACATCTTACACGATCGGCGCCAAGTAACCGTTGATACATCCGTTCGTCTTGAACGTTTTTCCGGAATTTCAGACCGCTTTTTTTAAATTTACAAAATGATATCGATATTCGAAATGCCAAACAGAAGCATGGTGACAGCTACAATCAAATTAAACCTTTTCAAATATACATTCATTCGGTACTAATGAACTAGCCTGTTCCAATACTTTTTCACCATCAAAATAAATCCGTTTAATAATATTTTTAAGATTGTTTTGGCTATCAAATTGTAAATGAACTCATTGAGAACCGTTATTTTTGTCCGCACCCAGACTAGATGTTAATCTGCCGTATCTATAAGCCCATACTACAATAGTCGCATCTCATTAATGAAAGCTGGTAATAAAATGAAATTAGATAATAAATACCAGCTCAATATCAAGCAAAAATGCCTCACAATCGTTAGATTTATTTGTCTAACAATTATGAAGCACTTCATAATTTCTCCAAGGTAAATATATTTATTATCATGTCCAAGTTTAATTTCTCTTGGTATTAGGCAAACAAGAATGTTCATTAAACCATATTATGATTATTTTTTTCTTTTCCTCTATGCAATAACGGTCCGCCTCATTTGGATGGGTCGTTATTGATCTATTTTCTGTAGTAATAACCTACTACATTTCCTTGATAATCAAAGTCATAACTGTAACTCTTAAGTACCTTTACTTTGTGACCATTATGTTTTTTTCTTACTGCCTTTAAATGCCATATTCCATCTGAACCTGCTCCACCAATTGCCCAATAGCCTTTAGAACCTTTATGTTTGCTAACATATAAGGCTGGTTTTGTAGTTCCACTAAGAAACTTTTTTCCTGACACTCCCCAGGCACCAGATTGCTTTCTTCCGTAACGGTAATTGGCAACGTAAAATTTATATTTTGTAATCCTTAAGTATTGAGAATTACCATCATAATCTCTATGTGTAGTCCACTTGCCTCTCAATGAGACCGGTGTCGTTTTGTAATGACTTTTGGCTGATACCGATTGAGTCGAACTTGAAAATAATGTGAATCCAATAATTGCTGCAAAAATTAAAACTATAAATCTAAACTTTTTCATTTTTGAAACCCCATCCTATAAGTAGTTGATCTAATCCATTCATTAGAACACATAAATAGTATACATCTACCGTATAAAAAAAGCCTCTACAAGTGAACCCCGAGCGATAAAGAATCAAGTAAGCAGAATTAGTTGCGTTTTGTACGATAAATCCAATTATATTTTGTAATGCAGCTTGACATACGTCTTGCATATGCCAAAATCATGTGTTAACTTATTGCTAATGGAAGGAATGATACTCATGCCAAAAACTGTTAAAACTCGTAAAGTTGCTAAATCTACTGTCATCACTGTTCCAAGTGAATTAAATGTGCCCACTGATGTTCAATTTAAGCCATCAGTCAATGAACACGGAGATTTAATTTTTAAACGAATTGACCAATTAAATCAAGAAGAAGCTACAAGCATTACTGAATTTATTGATCAATTTAAACCAGTTCTTGAATATTTAAAGGACCGATAATTATGAAGCTTAAATACTTAACAGTCCAGCAACTTATTGAGATAAATAAGCAGGTTGTACTTCAAGTTGGCGGGACCAATCATGGTGTTCAATCTGTTGAAAGTTTACATGTTGTTATTGAGCAACCGGCTCAGATCGTATTCGGTCACGAATTGTACCCGACGATTTGGTTAAAAGCTGCTTTTATCCTGCAAAAAATTACCAAAAAGCATGTTTTCGTGGATGGTAACAAACGAACCGCTTTGATGGCGAGTCTTTATTTTGTTAATCAAAATGGCTACCAACTGATTAACAACAAAATTGTTAATCAAGCTGGCGACTTTGTTCTTTCAGTTACCAATTCGCCTGACAACGAAGAAACCATGCAGCAAATTGCCAACTGGTTACAAGAAATTCATAAAAAAAGCCCGAGCAGCTAAAAAGCCGCTCAAGCTTATAAACATTTCCGTACCAAAGCTTTTGAAATGATGCGTTCTCCGAGGACTCAAGGCTGGTCTACGGGAATAGTATAGGCTGAGTTGCAATGATTTATCAGCAATTTTCATTCTGATTAAGGTTCTAATTGAACACAATTTAAAGTCGTTTGCTGTAAGAATAATTTGATGAGGGCAAGTAATAGTTCAACTTATAGCTGGACTATTTTTTTTATGATAATTTACCACCTAAAACCAGTATTCATTTGACGGGTGTTCCATTCAATTTTTGTCTATTTATTTCGCACTCTCGGGCTGTTTTCTAAACATCGAGGCAGGCATATTCTTAATCTGTTCCATAAATGCTTCATCTTCTTTGATTTTCTTAGGCGTGCGATGACCTTTATCAACTGTAAGGGGACTATCCAGTTCACCCCACCATCGTTTATCCGAATATGGTTTTTTAGTAACTGAATTTTGTTTTCTTCGTGTAGCTTTACCATATGCAAGTCTCCTTGTTATTATACAGTCGTTTTTTCCTTTTCCTTTTTTTTCATATCAGCTTTTATTTTTTTCGTAAATTCAGCTTGCTTTTGTTTCTCCTCTGCTTCTCCATAACTCTTATCAACTTTGATTAACGGAAAGATATCTTGGCTCATAAAATCCGCATATTCTTTCTTGATTTCTTCACTTTCAGGTAGGAGTTTTGGCATGAAATTGTAAACTTGTATACCCGTAAACTCAAGTTTTACAATCTCATTCACCTCAGTGATGCCCCAAAGTTCAATTCTTTGAACTTCTTTTACAGTTTCTTCTTTTTTTGCCGTATTATCAAAATACGAACTAAACAACCACGTGATGTAAAAAATTGTCGCGCCTTTTGCGTCATCAGTCATTTGCGGTATTATAAATAAATCTGCAGGTCTAAGGACGAGCTTGCCCCCTGGCCTCAAAGAATCAAATGGAGAATAAGTTATTCGAACTATAACATCATAAAAATTATTTTTTGATATGTTATACAAGCTTATACCGGGTATTCTATCCTCATCAACTCTCTGCATTGAAGTGAACGCTTTGTATCTTTGATTCCGTTTTTCCGTTGTTTCATTTGGATACTCCTGAATGACTCTAGGCAAAACTTCGTTCAATGCAATTGAACCGACTACGACCCTAATTTTAGGGCGCTTAGACTCTTGTGATTTTTTCTTATCAACTCTTATCTGGATTCTTATTTGTAAATACACACCAACTATCCCTATAATTGCTCCGAGGTAACCGCCCCAGAATCCTAACCATCCGTCATCCGTGCCTCCAGGAACATTTAAAAAAATCGTTATTATTCCTAGTCGTACCAAAAACGGGGTAGCAATAGCTACGATCGCAAGCCCTAAAAAGATCGTTATTTTTTTTGATTTTTCTGTCAATTGATATCCCCCAAACATTCCATTAATAAAAGCATAACAAAACCCCAGCACTTCTGCTAGGGCGATGTATATACTTCAATTATTGAAGACTTGATCAAAAGTTTTACTTTGTAGCTTTCATCCCACATTTAGAGGCCATTTTTACATCACTTATAAGTTTAACCTAAAGCCAATTACGCCTCATGGCTTAAGCATTCTGTGGCCACCGTACTGAGTGAAGCTGGCGTGCCATTAAAAGTAATCGAGTTACAACTTGGCAATTCTGACATTGGCGTTTTGCTTACCCATTACATTCATTTAGATGAAAAAATGAAGCAAGATACTGCTCAAAAACTATCCGAATTTGTCGGTTTTAAATACATTTGCTGTAAAAATGCTGTAGGCAAAATAAAAAACGCCATTACATCAGCGTTTAAGAAAGGTTTTATGCGCTCCCCGAGAGTCGAACTCGGATCATGAGGACCGAAATCTCATGTGCTATCCATTACACTAAGAGCGCCTTACATACTTAATAATAAAGGTAAATAAATATTCATGCAACCCTTTTTTATTGTCCGCGAGCAATTTTTCCGGCTTGATCTTCTAAATAGGTAAAGACAAAGTCCGGACTAGCCTTGAAGTCGTCGACAAAACTAGCTCCCTGTGGCTTAACCTCTTTCAAAAAATCGCCAGTAATATCGTATACATTCAGCTTATCATCCTCTAATTTAGCAGAATCATAATGACCATCCTCGGCAGTTTCCAAATAGGCATCCAGAGATTTAGCCACGGTATCCATAATTACTGAACTTTCATTAGCAATCTGTCCGGCTTTGTTCAATTGTTCGACCTTATAGTCGACTTCTTCCATCGTAACTGGCACATCAATTTCCATTGCTGATTCTCCTTAAAATTTACCGCTGTAACTTGCATAAATTTGCGGTAAAATAGAATTGATGAAGTATTTTAAATAAAAACTCATCCAGAGGCTATTGTACCTGATTCAAAATCAAATAACCACATGAAAGGAGTTTCGCCGTGGACGCTCAAGATAAATATCTATCACTTTCAACCTACGTTGCCATTTTGCACCGCCAACTTCAAAGGGATATGAATCAGCTACTCGTTGAAGATAAGTTACCAGTCAATATTACCGAGATATACCTAATGGTCCTTATCATGGAAACTGATGGTGTTAATCAACGCCAAGCCGCGCAAACTTTGGCAGTTGATGAAGGCCTCATGACTCGAATGGTGAAGCACCTCGTCACCCTTAACTTCATTGAAAAAACGAACTCACCAGAAGACAAACGTAACAAATTGCTGACATTGACTGAAGCCGGAAAAAAATTGCTTGAACATGGTTTAGGTCGTTTCCAAAACTGGTGGCGAAGCTTTCTTCCTGATGTAAAGGGCATGGACCTCGATATTCAGGAACTCGCCGATAATATTCAAAAGATTTCGCAAGCTGTCGTTGATAACGACAGCAACGGATCGGATCATAAAATAAAAACAAGTCACGAAAACTAATTTCAATGGAGGCGTTAATTTGACGAATCCAATTTTTTCAATCAAACAGGCTCAGGCGGCAGACGCTTTTACCATGAACCAGATTGGCATCCCATCCGCTGTTTTAATGGAACGAGCAGCTTTAGCGGTCGCCGATGCACTATTTGACCATTACGATTTAACAAAGGTTCTTGTCGTCGCAGCCACCGGTAACAACGGTGGCGACGGCTTGGCGGTTGCCCGTTTGCTTAAAGTTAAGGGCATTGATGTTGCCGTTCTTCAATTAGGAAAACCAGCTAATGCGACCGATGAAACTAAGCGTCAACAAAAAATTTGCGCGTACTATCAAATTCCATTTTTAACTTCCATATCTGATTTTAGCGTCTATACAACGTTGGTTGATGCTATTTTTGGCGTTGGTTTGGCTCGTCCAGTTGAGGGCCATTTTGCGGATGTCATCACTCAAATGAATGCCGCACCCGCTAACATAATGGCAATCGATGTTCCATCCGGAATCGACGCTGATTCGGGCGAAGTTAAGGGCACCGCTATCCAGGCAACCGAAACCGTCACGATGGCCGCAAACAAGCTCGGCTTCACGAAGCCACAAAGCCAGCCATATACCGGCAAAGTCATCGTAGCAGATATTGGGGTTTATGCGCATGAATAAAATTGTCTTTCACATCGATGAATTGGCACATTGGGAGCACACCCTATCGAACATTCATAATCTATTAACCTATGCAACTGAACAAAAACTCGAGATTCAAATTAAGGTCCTAGTTAATGGTGACGCCATCATGGGCTACCTGATGCCTAGCTACATTGATGAAATTGTATCACTAAGTAACGTCAACTTCAGAGCCTGCAATAACTCGCTAAAGAGCCACGCAATCAACCCAGACCAGTTACCAAAATCGGTCACGGTTGTGCCAGTTGGCGTTTATGATTTGTTGCAGCTGCAGGATCAAGGATACCGATATGTTAAACCATAAAAAATTGCGAAGCCAACTGGCCTCGCAATTTTTTTAGTTTACAACCGTATACTCATCAATTGTTTTTCCGTTCGAATCTTTCAAAATGAGCCACCCGTTGGCGCCCGCAAAGTACAGAAAGAGTCCAACTTCATTGACGCTTTTCAAAATAATATCTTCGGTCGTGGTAAAATTTTCAAATTGATTGGCATGTTCATCCCGCAACTTTTGCGCAAATCGTGCCGAAAACCCGAGCGAGCCATCCTTATTCAAAGGTGCATCCGGCGCCATCTTGGCACCTTTTTTAATCAGCATTTCATTTCGTTTAATCCAGCGAGCCGTTGCCTGACTGCCTGCATAATCTACGAAGAAATCAATGTCACTAACTGCCTTATTCCAGCGATGCTGCGCCTTCGCTGGCTTCTTTTTGGCTGGAGCGGCCTTTTTAACGGCAACTGAATAGCCGAACTGGCTTAGGATAAATTGTAGTTGATCCGTGATCTTCGCCATGATGGCACTTTGGCTCGCTGGCAGCTTTTTTGCTTTTTGCGTTTCGACAACAAGGTCATTTCCGGCTTCTTGGGCGACTTCTGCAAGTTTTAACGCAAGGTAGTCTGGCTCAAAGTCCCAATCTCCGATGATCGTCATGATTTGGTCAAATGAAACATCTAGTTTGGGCGTTTCGGCAGCGGTAATCCCAACCAAATGGCGTTCCTGCCATAACAAATTCACGCCCTGCGCCTTTTTCCCAATTTTGTTGGTATCGTGCACTTCAATTTGATAATCAAAATCATCTGACCGAATCATTAAAACGTCGTCCGTTATTTCAACTGATAAATTAAGTTTCATCCCTGTTCTCCCAACATTTTATTTGAGCTCATTATACCAAAAAAGGTGACAGCATTCCGCTATCACCTCTTCGTTTATCTAGTCGACACAGAGCTTGTAAACTGCCTGTGCGTATATTTCCATCGCCTTAAACATCGAGTCTAATTCCCATTGCTCGTTGACCTGGTGCATGTAATCGGGCGTGCCTGGCAGCATGGCCCCGAATGCCACACACTGGTTCATTGTTCGAGCATAGGTTGCGCCACCGGATATCTGGGGCTCCGACTTCATGTCGCCGGTTTGCTCCTGGTAAACGGCCATCAGCGTTTTCACGAGTTCGCCGTCTTTCGGCACGTAAAGTGGTGCCAAATAGTCGAAGTGCTCGTATTTAAGCTGATATTCTGCAACTTTATCAGTTAAATTCTGAATTAACTGATCATGGTCAACCGTCACAGGAATTCGCATATCGATTTGCATGCGGGTTTCCTTTGGCGTGATATCCAATGATGAAATGTTAAACGTCAAATGACCTGATGCCTCATCGGAAACATCGCCGAGAACGTTAGCCCCCGTTGCATCTTCCTTGAAACATTTGCCAATAAAGTCGAGTGCGGGGATTCCATCGAACACCTTATCCAGGGCCATTGCCAAACGGAGCACGGCGTTGGTTCCCTGTGGTGCCAGCATTGCGTGGACTGATTTACCAGTCACAACGAGATGCTGATCGTCGGAATTGTATGAGAATCCAAGCTCTCCTAAAGCCTTTTTAACCTCTTCCAGTTTTGGTCCGCTGTAGGCTGCTTTGGCCGGAACCGCATTGAAGGCGTTGTCCAAATGGAGTTCGAGTTGATCAGAACCCGGCCCCACTAGGTAGGATTGTTGTAATCCTTTTTCTGCGTAAATTAGTGGGAACTCAGCGTCTGGCGCAATTCCGCTCGTGATTGGCTCTTCCTTTTTATTGTAAACAGCGATTCCTCGCCAAAGGGTTTCCTCATCAGTTCCGAAGATAAATCGAATTCGTTGATTGAATTCGTATCCTTGGTCCATCAAGGCCTTCACGGCGTAAATTGCGGCAATTGTCGGTCCCTTATCATCTTGGGTTCCCCGACCATGAATGACACCATCCTTGACCACTCCGGTAAATGGATCCGTTTCCCAGTCGGCGGGGTCGCCTGCTGGCACAACGTCGGTATGACCGATGATTCCAAATATTTTATCGCCAGAACCTACTTCGGCATAGCCGTAGTAGCCCTCTGGATCAACGTAAGTGGTGAATCCGAGCTCGTCACAAATTGAGAGAATTTCATCGAGCGCGTCCCGAATGGGTTTACCAAATGGCGCATTCATTGTTTTATCTTGTGAATAGGATGGATGACTCACCATCCGTTTTAAAGCCTCGACAGCTTGATTTTGTTGCTTTTCAGTGACTAATTTTGTCATGTTTTGACCCCCTTATTTATTATAGAATTGCTGCAACTCCAAGGAATACAGCGGTAATTAGGAAGATATAAATCATTAATTTGAACATCCACTTCCACCAAATGTTGATGTTAACGTGGGCAATTGCAAGGGCCCCCATCACAACACCTGAAGTTGGTGTAATCAAGTTAACCCAGCCAGATGCAGCTTGGTAAGCCGTCACAACAAGGCTACTATCAACGCCAGCAAACTTACCCATTGGTCCAATAATTCCCATCGTTGCGGCTGCAAGTCCGGAAGTTGATGGAATTAGGAATGACATTGGAATGTAGAAAATGTACGTAATGATGATGAAGACACTTTGTGATAGGCTCTTAAGACCAACTTCGCCCCAATGAAGAACCGTATCCGTAATCATCCCATCGTTCATCACAACTTGAATTCCACGGGCAACGGCCACGATGATGGCAACGCTGAGGAATTCAGCCATTCCCTTCATGAAGGCATCTATGAAGTCTTTTTCTTTCATACGGAATACGAACATGATAATCACTGACATTAAGAGGAACAGCATGGTAATCTCACTGAAGTACCATGTTCCAAATGGTGCCATGTCACTACCAACTAAGTTTCCTAAGAATGGAATTGCGGTGAACCATTTGGTAAATGAATTGAAGAATGTGAAGTTTTCGTTAATTGAGTCCCAAGGAATAAGGCCAACAATCATAATGACAAATGTGAGTGCAAACAGCCAGATAACGGCACGTTGACGACCACTCATTTTTTCATTACTGTCTGTTCTTTCTTCGATTGAGAATCGTTTGTTATCTTCTTGACGTTGATTATAAACAAGTGATTTCGTCGGATCTTTTTCAATCACCGAAGCATAGTGATAAACGTACCAAATACTAACAACGACTAATATGATCAGGAGTAACAGTCTTGAGAATAGACCATCACCCGGAGAAATATTCAAGGTTTGAGATGCAACCCCCGTGGCAAACGGGTTAACGGTTGATGCAAGACACCCAACCTGAGAACCAACCAGCACGATTGCAACCGCAACCAGCGAGTCAAATCCCACACCCATCATAACTGGAATCAAAAGTGGGTAAAAGGCGATGGTTTCTTCAGCCATCCCGTAAGTTGACCCACCGATAGCGAATAAAATCATTAAAAGTGGAATAAGTGCTTTTTCTTTGCCCTTATACCGGCTAACTATGGAACTAATTCCGTCATCGAGTGCCCGGGTTTTGTTAACAACCCCTAGGAACCCACCGATTACAAGGATGAAGAGTGATACCGAAATTGCCCCCTCAGTCTTGTCATTACCAACCATCCCAAATACTGGTGCCATGAAAACGTCCCAAATTCCTTGAGGATCACTGGTAACCGATTTGTAGGTATGGGCAATGATGTTCCCCGCCTTATCGGTTGAGTAGCTACCGGCTGGAATAATCCAAGTCAGAACTGCTACCAAGATAATAATGAAAAATAAGATCGTGAACGCGGAAGGCATTTTAAAACGACGCTTAGGCTTATTTGATGCTTGCATAATTTTCATCTCCTTTGATCATATTGTACTATATTTGTAACCGATTTCATTGTACAAATAATTCATTAAGTTTATATGAAATTTCTTAGACTTTTTATAACTTTATGCTTAATATGCGAAATAATTCACATTTCAATCTCATTAATTGCTTACGCCCCTACTTATCGATATACTTGGCCTATATTGTATTTCTGGAGGCCTACAAATGGTTAAGAAAAATGAGTTCATGAACGTTTTAAGTGTTGATCCCGATATTATCGTCGATTTGCGCTACGCAACGTCAAATAATTTCACCCATGAAGTTATATACGATTTTAAGACCGCAATTTCACGAACCGGAACCGTCAAAAAATTAGGTAAAGCCAGCGAAGCATTAAAGAAGCAAGGCTACCGTTTGAAAATATGGGACGCTTTTCGGCCAATTGAAGCGCAACGCCACTTGTTCGAGGTCTACCCTGACCCCATGTGGGTTGCCACACCAGACCCAAACTACTCCCACCAAAAGGGGGTCACGTTTGATTTGACGCTCACTGATATGGCTGGTAACGAAATGGAAATGCAAACCGCCTTTGATGACTTTTCGGGTAAAGCCAAGCGAACAGAATCCCGTACCCCAGAACAGGAAAAGAACTATCAAATTCTAAATACGGCAATGACGGAGGCTGGCTTCGTCGGGTACATCAATGAATGGTGGGACTACCGTGACGCTGATATGGATAGTTATGGCCCAGCGCAGGCGGATCCAAATGATTACGAATTAAAATAGAAAATCAAAAAAGGCGACAATTCTCAACCAAGTAAAATCTGGGGAGAATTGTCGCCTTTCTATTTGCATTAAAATATTCAATTATCGTGTTAATTTGAACCCGAATGTTAGTCATAAAGGTCATTGCCATCAGTGGTGAAATTGAGCGAGCCAATTTATTGGCTGCTCAAACGGGCATCCTTGAGACCGTCCTTTGGCTCAAGGTGATCGCACCACGTTCCATGGCAAAATGACCAAAAGACGAAGGCTTTGAGTGCTTTTCAATTATGTTGCCTAAACGTGTTCCACCAATCTGTTTCCTACGTTTAACCACGCCTGCCAATAATTCAAAAGCAATTATTTTGTCAGGCTGAGTTAATCCTCAGAAACAATCGATTGGTGTCACACTCTCTACTTAAACGTGCTCCAATAGGCAAACTCTTCCGTCTAACTGTGAACAACACGCGAAGCAAGCTTCACTTCCGTTGTTCACCTGTTAGTACTCAGAGTAGAACCGCCTATTGTCACACTCTCTACTTCATAAACGACTGATCCGGAATCCTAATTACCGTAAATCGGTTTGCCAACCGACCGGCATGCAATCCAATGCCATTCCAGAATGTCTTCTTATACGTTGTCTCGACCACACCAACCCACGCCTTTTGATAGCGGGTATCCATGTGCTTGACCTTCTTCTTATCCCATTTGTACGTGCTGGCAACCAAATTAATCGGATGGTCACCCATTGTCACCGTGGCATCATTGCTCGATACCTGATACTTTTCGCCCTTGGTATAGTACGTATAGTGCTGAATTGGATGACGCCCGTTCCCAGTTTTCACCGTCACGTAGGCGGCAGGATCCGTTTCCGTACTCAAAACAATTGGCTCATAGTGGACGGCTTCCGTCACCCGATTTGTCTTTAATTTGGAAACGTCTTGCAGAAAGGTTGCGTAACTCATACCCCAAAAGGCCAGCAAAAAGACAACCAATTCAACTGCAGAAATTCCCAAATTTTGCCAAGAGAAACTGCGCTTTTCTTTGACAATTAGCTTTAGCCGCCGAACTCGCATATTGTGAACCATCCAAATTAGGTAAATCAGCAATAGTAGCCAAAGTCCCATCCCAATCAAATTCCAGGTTGATTTCATTTGCCCCGTTCTCCTTCTCACTTCATAATACTGTCATTATACCCTATCCACGGTTTCCCGTGAACACACTGCCGTCATTCCATTTATTTTAATCGAGATAGCCTATAATGGAAACAAATTGACTTAAAGAGATGATGAAATTGTGTACTAGCTTAACTCTCCATACCAAATCAGATCACCAATTATTGGCGCGAACAATGGACTTCCCGACAACCACCCCCTGGCAGCCAATCTATTTGCCGGCCGGAGAAACGTGGCGGTCAATTTTCATGCCAAATAAACATACCAAATATGCCATTCTGGGCAGCGGGCGAACGCTTGACCAGTTTCGCCTAATGGGTGACGGCTTTAACAGCGCTGGACTAGCCTGTGCTGAACTATATTTCCCGAACCGTGCCGTTTATCATGACGCACTAGTTTCAGGCAAACAAAATTTGACGCCGCAGGATTTAATTCTGTGGTTTTTGGGCAACTACGGTTCCATTGCAGAAATTGAAGCTGATTTACCAAACATTGCCCTCATCGGCCAAGTTTGGTTCAAGGAAAATAAAGTTTACCCATTTCACTGGATTCTAACGGATAAATCTGGCAGAACAGCAGTGCTAGAACCAACCTCTTTGGAATTAAAATTAGTCGATGATCCCGTCGCCGTTTTAACCAATACACCTGAACTAGCAAATCATATTGGCCGTCTCAATCAATTTTTGAACGTTGATGAACCGACCTTTAATGAAGAAACAGTTCATGCCGCCCAAACCTATTTAGCCTCAAACACGCCGCTCCCTAAAGGACCCGTTCCAACTAAACGATTCATTTCTGCGGCGATTAATCGTTGGGGGCAGAAGCTGCCCGACACTGATGAACAGGCTGAAACTGAACTGTTTGACACCCTCGAACAAGTGGCCCTGCCACTGGATCCAGCAAAGATTGCCAGAAGTAACCACAATTACACGCATTATGAGAGCGTTTTGAACCTCGAAACTCAAATTTATTATTACAGGGCCATGACAAATCATCGCCTTCAGCGGATTTCTTTGCTTGATTTAGCAAAGAATGGCGAAAAAAAGATGATTATTTTTCCAAATGAGTAAGTTTTTTTCTTATCTTTCCATTCTTTAATTAAATCTTAATAGCTTGCTATGACGGCGTTTATAGCCGTCTTTTTTATTGTTTCCATAAGTTAAATTACACTATGTTTCTGAGCTTAATCTAATCGAAAATGGTTTGAAACCCTCCTGTAACGTCCTGTTGGTAAACTATAAACATTGAATCAAGCAGACAAAAACAAAAAACATTCAGGGGAGCGTACAACTTTAAATGAAATCAAAAGCAATCAAATTTATCTTAACGGTGGTCGCAGTTCTAGGTCTTTCAATCGTTGCAACTAGCTTACATAACCAATCAACAGCTTCAGCAGCAACAAAGCCTTCATACTCAAAGATTTACAAGGTTGCTAAAAAGCAATTAGGCAAACCTTATGGCTGGGGTTCAACCGGCCCATCACGTTTTGACTGTTCAGGTTTAACAAAATACGTTTTCAAAAAGGGCGCTAACAAAACCATTGTTCGAACTGCCCAATCACAATATAACCACTACAAGAAAGTTTCTCGCAAAAACCTTAAAAAAGGTGATCTTGCATTCTTCGGTGGCAGCAAGCGTAGTATCAGCCACGTCGGTATGTACATTGGTAATGGTAAAATGATTGATTCACAAAATCGTGGCGTCATTGTTGAAAGCATCAGTGCACCATGGTGGCATGCAGTTGGTTACGCACGAGTAACTGATTTAGCTAAATAATTAACTACCTAAAGTAAACCCAGCCGGTTCTCAAGTGAACGGCTGGGTTTTTTGATTGCTAAATGGACAGCAAAATAAGCCACAAAAAGGGAGCCCGGCAAGGGGCTCCCTTTTTGTGTAGCCATGTTCAAATTCATTCACCTATAATACTACCATAATTATCGGAAAATTCAACCAACCTTGAACTCGTTTTAAATGACTTCCAGACTTTGTTTACTGGTTGGTTCGGGAAAATCTTGATTCAAAAGCGCCAACTCTTGGTCACTCAATTTAATCTCTAGTGCCGCGATATTCGACTGTACATGCTTGGCTTGACTGGCTTTTGGAATGCTCAAAACCTGATGATTGCGCGTCACCCACACTAATAGAATTTGCTGGACGGTCGACTCGTGTGCTGCAGCAATTTTCGACAGCGCTGGTGACTCAATCGATTTGCCATTGCCTGACCCAAATGGCGAATACCCAATAAATGGAATCGATCGTTTGGCCTGCCAAGGCAGTAGGTCAAATTCAACTCCCCGCGATTGGAGATTATAGAGGTCTTCATTTGCGAATACCTCCGCCCCATTTTCAAGACGCAACAGCTCTTCCATATCTGCGGTGTCAAAATTTGAGACTCCCCAATGCTTGATGAGTCCTTCCTGCTGCAACGTTTGCATCCCCTTTACCGTTTCAATCAACGGTGTATTTCCGCGCCAATGCAGTAAATATAGGTCCAAATAGTCAGTCTGAAGCCGCTGCAAACTCTTCTCCAAACTTGCCCGCATTAATTCTGGCGTTGCGTGAAAGGGATAGAACTTTGACGTCACGAACAGCTTTGAGCGATCATAACCTTGAATTGCCTGACCAACCACCGATTCAGCCTTCCCTTCGCCGTACATTTCAGCCGTATCGATGAAGTTAATCTCGTGCTCAATACCGTATCGCAACGCGGTTATTTCTTGTTCCGTCTGCGCCGCATCGCCCTCACCCATGTACCAGGTACCGAGGCCAATTTCGCTTACTTTTTCGCCTTTAAAATCCAAATAATTCATGCGGACACCTCCTACTTCCAGTATACCGTTGCGCGCAAAAAAATCCTGTGATTAACTCACAGGATTTTTATCTATAGCTGACTATTTTCTGGAACCCGGACTAAATCATCCGCCACGAGTCGTTCCGCAATCTGAACGGCATTCCATGCGGCACCCTTCAGCAAATTGTCCGAAACGACCCACATGTTGAACGCGCCTGCATTCTCCAAATCAGGACGAACTCGGCCAACAAACGTGTCCCGCTTGCCCTCTGCTAACAGGGGTTGGGGGTAAATTTGGTGATCCGGATCATCCTGCAACACCACACCTGGTGCCGCTGCTAATTTAGCCTGAATATCCTTCGCAGTCGCCGATTGATCCGCCACTTCAAAGTAAACTGACTCGCCGTGACCCACGGCAACTGGTACCCGAACACAGGTTGCGGTGACCTTAATGTCCCCAGCATCCATGTCGTCGAGCATAATTTTCTTCGTTTCGTGAATCATCTTCCACTCTTCATGTGTGTATCCGTCATCTTCGAACACATCAATCTGAGGTAATAGGTTGAACGCCAACGGATAGTGCTTTTTTTCACCCTTCGTTGGTAAAATTTGAGCGTCCATCTTGTCGCCGTCCAAATGAGCTTGGGCTTCTGCATCTAATTCTTTCCAAGCAGATTGACCAGCGCCGGATGCCGCTTGATACGTTGACACGATGACTTGCTTTAAGCCGTATGCCTGATAAATGGGTGCGAGCGCCACCACCATTTGGATGGTTGAACAGTTTGGATTGGCAATGATGCCATGATGCTTGTACATCGCCTGCTCATTGACTTCCGGAATCACAAGCGGAACGTCTGGATCCATTCGGAAGGCGCTGGTATTGTCGACACAAACGGCTCCACGTTTGACGGCCTCGGGCAGAAACTTTTTAGATACCGAACCGCCCGCTGATGAAAGAACAATGTCGACACCCTCAAATGACTCAGGGGTGGTTTCTTCGACCACAACATTTTCTCCTCTAAATTGGCGGATTTCTCCGGCTGAACGTGCTGATGCCAACAACTTCACCTTTTTTACCGAAATTGCTGACGCTTCTAATTGGTCAATCATTCGGGTTCCAACGGCTCCCGTTGCACCTAATATTGC
The DNA here is from genome assembly GCF_001436395.1 of Secundilactobacillus malefermentans DSM 5705 = KCTC 3548. GTDB lineage: Bacteria > Bacillota > Bacilli > Lactobacillales > Lactobacillaceae > Secundilactobacillus > Secundilactobacillus malefermentans. The sequence goes on from NZ_AZGJ01000027.1 coordinate 16,223, forward strand.
GACCGTCAAACTTTCGCTCATGTTGCCATCTCCTCAATTTTTGCTAATCAACCGTTACGGCTGTTTCAATAAATTGCTTCATTCGACTCATTGCAAGGCTTAATTTTTCATCTGATGCAGCGTACGAAAAGCGAATGTATCCTTCGCCCCCGGCACCAAATGCACTTCCCGGGGTACCGCCAACTCGCGCTTGTTCTGCCAAATTTTCAGCAAAGGCAACGTCGTCCTGACCATAGCTTTCTGGAATCTTCGCAAATATGTAGAAAGCCCCGTTTGGCGCAACCGTTTCGATTCCCATTTCTGCCAGTGCATCCCTGATAAAGTCCCGTCTGCGTTGGTAAATGGCCTTGGCAGCAATTGGATCCGCTGCCCCGTTTTCCAACGCTTCGGCCGCAGCAGCCTGCGCGGGATTTGATGGAGCAGTTACCATGAACGCGTGCATCTTGGTTGCATTCGCGATAAATCCTGCCGGTGCCACAATGTAACCCATGCGGTAACCCGTCATGGCGTGTGACTTTGACAAGCCATTAATCAAAATAGTTCGTTCAGGAATCTCACAGGCAATCGAATAGTGGCCAACATCGTAGGTTAATTCGTTATAAATCTCATCTGAAATTGCGTACAAATGGTGTTCCCTGATGACTTGGGCTAACCCCTTCACCGTTTCGTGGTCGTATTCGACCCCGGTTGGATTGCTTGGATAGTTGAGTAACACGGCCTTAACCGCGTCCCCCTCCCGTTCCAAAACTTCTTCGAGTCGTTCTGGCGTCAAAATGAAATCATCCTGCGAGGTATCCACCATCACGACCGATGCACCAGTTAAGGTAATAATTGGAAAATAGAGTGCAAACGTTGGGGTTGGCACAATCACCTTGTCACCAGGATTCAACATAGCAAACGTTGTGGCAGTGAGAGCTTCAGTAGCGCCCACCGTAGCAACAATTTCCGTTTCCCAATCGTAGTCTAAATTCTGTGACCGCTTGAGGTAGTGACTAATTGCCTGCCGTAAAGCCGGCGTACCCTTTTGCGCTGAGTAGTGGGAATCATTTTCCGCAATACTGCGAATGGCAGCCTGTTTAACGTGTTCGGGGGTGTTCAAATCTGGCTCGCCAATCGTCAACTTGACGATGCCTGGAATTTTAGATATTTTTTGATCAAACGCCCGAATTCCTGATGGGCCAACTTCATTCAATCGCTGATTAACGAATCCTGTTAAATCACTTGCTAAACGTGGCATAACGTCACTCCTTTTTATTTTTTATAAAACGTTTTCGAGTCCGACAACCAACTCGTTAATTTTCTTCACTTTAGTTAACGCAACTTCAACACCACTCATGAACGACCCTCTATCAAACGAGTCCTGTCGGATAGTCAACGCTTCACCGACGCCACCAAAGAGGACCTGTTCATGCGCCACGTATCCTGGCAGCCGAACGGAATGAATATGAATTCCGTGATAGTCGCCACCGCGAACGTTCGCAAGTGTCTCGGTTTCTTCTGGATTGCCTTGTTGATGGGGTTCTCTGACCTCGTTAATCATTTTGGCAGTACTTAGTGCGGTTCCGGACGGTGCATCCTTTTTATGGTCGTGATGCATTTCGATGATTTCAACATCTGGGAAGTATTGCGCCGCTTCCTTTGCAAACTTCATCAAGAGCACTGCGGACATGCCAAAGTTTGGTGCGATAATGCCACCCAACTTTTTCTCGGCAGCTGATTTTTGAAGTTCAGCCACTTGGCTATCCGTTAGCCCCGTCGTTCCAATCACTGGACTGATGTCGTGCTCAATCGCAAATTTTGTATTTGCGTACACGGCGCTTGGCAACGTAAAATCAATCCAAATTTCCGCATCAGTGTTAATTTCAGCGAGCGATTGAAAGACCTGAACATCGGCCGCTAACCCGTAGTCAGCCGGATTCGTTGAGGCTAAGTTTGGTGCAAACACCGCCGTCAGCTCAAAACCAGCGGTATCCGCTATTAAATGAACGGCTTTGTCGCCCATGGAACCGGTAAATCCGGCAACAATTACTTTTGTCATGTTAGACTCCTAACTCAACTGGCACTGCATGAACCAGTGCGTCAGATTCCAAACCCAATCGGCCGGCCAAATTGACTTTTTCTTCCTTATTAAGGGAAAGAATCGGTAACCGGCAATCGCCAACTTCAAACCCTTGCGCGTTCAAAACTGCCTTAACGGGTGATGGCGATGGGTACATAAACAATGCCTGCATCTTCGGGGTCAAAAGGCGCTGTAACCGCCCGGCTTCGTGGACGTTACCGGTTTCCAATGCGTCGTACATTGCCCGAATTTGGGAACCATAAATGTGGGAGGCAACTGAGATAACGCCTTGGCCCCCAACGGCTTTGGCAGCTAATGCTTGTGCATCTTCTCCACTGTAAACGCTGAACGTATCCGGTGTATGGTCAACTAGGTACTCAATATCTTCAATTGACGTACACTGCTTAACGCCTGCGATCATTGGATTTTGGGCCAGTTCGACAACCGTTTCATTTGCCATTGTGACGCCGGTTCTGCCAGGAATGTTGTACATAATAATTGGTTTGACTGTTTGAGCTGCGACCGCTTCAAAATGGGCGATCATTCCGCGCTGGTTGGGCTTGTTGTAATATGGCACAACTACCAACGCCATATCGATTCCTGAAATATGAGTTACCTCACGAGTTAGCGCTGCGGTTTCACGGGTGTTGTTGCTACCGGTTCCCGCAATGACGGGAACACGACCATTGATGATTTGACCAAATCGGGTGTAAAGTTCAATTTTTTCATCGTGCGTTAAGGTTGGCGTTTCGCCAGTGGTGCCGCCAATCACGAACCCGCGGCTGCCGGTTTCAATTAGATGATTGGTTAATTTTTCTAAAGCATCGTAGTTAATTGCGTCGTTTTCATCAAACGGGGTAATAATGGCGGTCATTAAATCTGCATTTTCTAAAGTTGTCATATGGGTTAACCTCTTTCTTTTAGGCGTTCATTCGATTTTCGATAAAACCAGTGATGGCGGAAACCCCAGGTTCAATGCCGCTTTCCTTGGGGGTTAGGGTTGCTGAGTGTAATTGCGACTCATCTTCCACTCCGAGCCAAAACATGGTTCCGGGAATCTTTGATAATAGGTAGCCAAAGTCCTCGCCCGTCATTGCTGGTTCCGTTTCAACAAAGTGAATCGTTGGCGTTTCCTTCATATAAGTAATGAACCGTTTGGTTAGATCCGGATTATTCTCAACTGGTAAATAGCCGCCTTGATTCAAGGTCACGTTAACTTGGGCGTTAAAACTACGCGCGATACCAGCTGCAACATCCTTTAATCGCTCATCAATTCGTTCAATCATCGTTTGAGTTAAGCCTCGGATTGTTCCCTCGATGTGGGCGTGCCCCGCAATCACATTTCGAATGGTGCCCGCTTCAAGCTTGCCAAGGGTGATGACGCCGCCCTCAATTGGATCAATACTACGGGAAATGATGGTCTGCACTTGACTGATAAAGGCTGCAGCGGCAACCACCATGTCATTTGCATCTTGCGGGTAAGCGGCATGACCGCCCTGCCCTTCAAAATCAACGTTGACCTCAGTCGTTCCGGCAAACAAGGTTCCCATGCGGCACCCAATCGCACCAGCCGGTAAATCAGGATTATCATGCAATCCGTAAAATTCATCTGGTCGCCAATCATCCGTGAAGGCGCCCTGCTCATAGGCAAGTTTTCCGCCGTTTTCGCTTTCCTCCGCTGGTTGGAAAAAGAAAATGAGATTATCGGTTGGTTGATGTTCCGAAAAGTAACTTAAAACTCCCAAGGCAACCGCCATGTGAACGTCATGCCCACAAGCGTGCATCACTCCGACATTTTCAGAGGCAAATGATAGCCCAGTGCTCTCAGTCACTGGTAATGCATCAATGTCCGTTCGATAACCAATCGTTCGTTTGGGTGAGGAGCCGGAAACTCTTACCAGAATAGCGGTTGGTAAATTTGGTAACTGCTTAATGGTTAGGTAGGTTTGGTCAAGATCACCAATAATCTTCATCAATAGCGCGTGGGTTTCAGTTTCGTGTAAAGCTAATTCTGGAATTTTGTGTAGTTGACGCCGAATGTTAATCAACTTAGTTTCAGTCAAAGTGGTCATCGTTATCACAACTTTCTGAGGTCGTCCTCAAGTCCGGTTTTCGAAGTCGTCTTGGCATCAACGTTCTTGATAAACTTCGCGGGAACGCCAGCAACCACCGTGTGTGGCGCAACATCCTTCGTGACAACGGCTCCGGCGGCAACAACTGCTCCTTCGCCAACGTGAACGCCTTCTAACACAACCGCGTTTGCCCCAATCAACACGTTGTCGTCCACCCTGACCGGCTCGGCGGAGGCTGGTTCAACAACCCCTGCCAAAACGGTTCCGGCACCGATATGCGCGTGTTTGCCAACAATTGCCCGACCACCGAGTACCGCACCCAGATCAATCATGGATCCTTCGCCAATTTCAGCACCGATGTTGATGAGCGCGCCCATCATAATCACGGCGTTATCACCAATTACAACTTGGTCGCGAATGATGGCACCAGGTTCAATCCGGGCGTTAATCCCTTTCATATCCAGCAGTGGGACCGCCGAATTTCGTGTCCCATTTTCAATTTCATAATCAGCAATTAAGCCTTCGTTTGTGCTTAGGAATGGTTCAACGACTTTCCAATCGCCAAATAGGACACCGGTCTGAGTTTCTAAAAACGCTTTGATTTCACTTGGGACTTTAAGTTTACTCAACTCGCCCTTGATATAAACCTTTACCGGCGTCTTCTTTTCTGCTTTGCCGATAAAATCAATAATTGTTTGTGCATCTAACTCAGCCATTTGTTTTCCTCTTCCCGTTTGCCATTTTTGATAAATAAAAAGGACCCTTTTGTTTGCACTAAACAAAAGGATCCCACAGAATTGTTCATCTATGATTTTCGGTCTCATTTGTCGATAGCGCCCCGCGAGTCATATGCCCGCGACAGTTCGTGATCTCTTAAACCACGTCCCAGCTAACTAACCTCTGCATTGATTAGCGCTTCGGCAACCGCCCCTTTTACTGATGTCATCGTTCTTGCAGGAACTCAATCAGTGACTCATGTTGGTTGCAACCTCTTCGATATAAGTAAAAGTTTATAATTGTTTTCTTAGATAGTCAAGACTAATTTTAATTTGATTGCCATAAAAAATAGTTCTTACTATAAACGGCACGCTAAAAATGAGCCATTTGTCGGTGATGAGCGCTTGATTCCGAATCTTAAACTGATAGAATGCAACTTAAATTACATCACATTATTTTTTAATTTTAGCAGTAAGAGGGAGTGCAAGAAAGATGAAAGTCGTAAAGTTTGGTGGCAGTTCGCTCGCGGACGGGCCTCAATTTGAAAAAGTTATTCAAATTATCGCAGCAGATTCAGCGCGTCAGGTTATCGTGACGTCTGCACCGGGTAAACGGGAAAAATCTGACACCAAAGTGACGGATCTTTTGATTAAATATGCAAAATTAACGTTAATGCAAAAAAATGCGACGGAAATCGTTCAGACCATCTTCAATCGTTACCTATCGATTGCCACTTACTTTAATTTGCCGGAAGCCGAACTGATTCCCATCAAGGAAGCTTTGGTTAATTTACCGCACCGCGATTATCCAAGCACCGACTATTTAATGGCGGCCTTCAAAGCCCACGGCGAGCGATTAAACGCACGGTTGATGGCACTAATACTCACCCATTTGGGAATCAATGCTCGGTTCATCGATCCCAGTGAGGCAGGCATCCGTGTCACGGATGAACCAAATAACGCCTCTGTTGAGCCCAGCACTTACGCCTATTTGGCAGCCTTAAGCTATGGCAATGAGAAACTCGTTTTTCCAGGATTCTTTGGCTTCACAGATGCCGGTCAAATTGCCACCTTTTCACGCGGTGGCTCCGACATTACCGGCGCCATTTTGGCCCGCGGTCTCAACGCCGACTTATACGAAAACTTTACTGACGTGGATGCCATTTGCGCGGCGGATCCCAGAATCGTGAACAATCCCCTCGAGATTACCCGCATGACCTATCGCGAAATGCGCGAGCTCTCTTACGCTGGCTTTTCCGTTTTCCATGACGAGGCCATCATCCCCGCCATTGAGGCCCAAATTCCAATCAACGTCAAAAATACCAATCACCCTAATTTGCCTGGAACGTTAATCGTGCCAGAGTCGCAATTTGAACCAATTCGGACAATCACTGGCGTTGCAAGTTCAAACCGGTTTGCCGCGTTGTACCTTCACCGTTACCTGTTGAACAAGGAGGTCGGTTTCACGCTGAAACTGCTACAAATTCTCTACAAATACGACGTTTCGTACGAGCACATGCCCAGTGGAATTGACGATTTAACCATTATTTTCGATAAGTCGCAATTAGATGAGCAAACCATTCAGGCGATGCTGCACGATATCCAAGAAACCTTGCAGCCCGACCAACTCAACTGGATCGATGACTACGCCATTATCATGGTGGTCGGTGAAGGCATGCGCAATCAAATTGGCGTAATCGAACAAATTATTGCGCCCCTCGCGGAAAATAAAATCGGCGTGCACATGATTAATCAGGGCGCCTCCCGAATCTCCATCATGTTGGGGACGCGACAGGCTGATTCAAAGGCCGCCGTGAAGCAAATTTATAATCAATTTTTCGTTAATGAACCCATTTCAATTTCATAAAGGAGGTCCTCAAAATGGTGCAATTACACAAAGTTCATGGCTCACAAAATCACTTTTTCTTATTGGATCAAACAGAACTAGCCACCGAATTAACTGACCCCGAATTGGTAACACTGGCTCAACAGATGACGAATCCGCAAACTGGCATTTTAAACGGGGCAGACGGCCTGCTAGTGGTCAATCGTTCTGAGCATTCAAACGTTCTGGGACAAATGCGCGTCATCAACGCGGATGGCAGTGAGGCTTCAATGTGCGGTAACGGACTCAGAACCGTTGCTCGTTATCTAGCAGACAAGCATCATCTCGATGACTTTCGCGTGGAAACGTTGACCGCTGATTTACAAGTCAGTCGCCAACCTGATTTGGCCAAGGACGTTCCGGCGTTTAGCGTTGAAATATCGCCCGTTCGCTTTAACCAAGCGGCGCTACCATTTGATAATTTAGGGGTGTCTCAATTAATCGACACCCCAGTTTCAGCCTTCATTCCTGGCTTAACCTTCTCCGCCATTGCAGTCCCAAATCCCCATTTGATCAGTTTTGTTCCCGAGGAAGAGCTGACTAACGGCGATATAGGAACTTTAGGAACGATGTTAAATTCACCAAACGACTATTTTCCAGATGGTGTCAACGTTAACTTTGCCCATATTTTAGGACCAAATCAGCTATTCGTGCGCACGTTTGAACGTGGCGTTGGCTTTACTAATGCCTGCGGGACAGGCATGTCGGCGACTAGTTTGGCATTTGTCCTGACGCACCCAGAATTGGCGGCCGCTGAACAGCCAATCACCGTATACAATCCCGGTGGCATGGTTAAGACGATTGTTCATCACCATACTGACCGTGACTGGATTGACTTGATTGGTAATGCCACCGAAACTCACGTGATTGAGGTGAACGAGGAAGCTCTACATCAAGCCAATGTGACTGCAACGAACACGACGATTACGGAAACTGGCGAAACCGTCGCTTATCAAAACTTCGTCGCCAATTTACCACAGATGGCTGCCGTTTCAGTAAAAGAATAAATATTTGATTTGCTAATTTTTATACAGAAAAAGTCACCCTCAAAAAATAATTGAATGAAGTGAACCCCAAATATTG
>NZ_AZGJ01000028.1 GCF_001436395.1 Secundilactobacillus malefermentans DSM 5705 = KCTC 3548
CAACAGGAAAAAGTATAGAACCAGATTAAATAGGTCAAAAAAGAGCTTCCGACATTTGCCGGAAGCTCTTTTAATTTTAGCTTAATCGATCAATTTGGCCCTTATTCACAGCGGTCATAATTTTCTTAGCTTCATCAAGTCGCGACTCAACCAAGTAGGCCATTGTTTCGTTTTGGTCATTTTTTGCATCTTTAAATTGTTCACTTAAAAATTCGATTTGGTCCTTTAGATAACTTACTAGATCCACGTCGTTCACCTCAATTTCGTAAAATAACTAATTACTACCTAGATTCATTATAGCGCATTTAAGGAATAAACTTTAGGAAAAGCGACTTTTGTGAGTTAAAGCAAATTTTATCAATTAGGTTTTACAATTATTACTGAAACGACTATGATTAGTTTGAGTACACTAGAATAATTCTAAACTGATGGGGGATCAGAAACTTGCAATCAGATACTAAGAATCAAGATTATAATCGTTTGCTATTTATCATCACGTTACTGGCAGGGACGTTCACAATGTCGATTAGTCAGTCATCGCTTTCAACAGCCTATCCATTATTAATGAAGTTTTTTTCAATTCCAGCTTCATCAGTCCAATGGCTGACTACGGGATTTATGCTGATTATGTGCGTCATGATGCCAATTAGTCCTTGGTTACTGAGCAACATGAAGTTCAAATCAATTTATCTCATGGTGCTTATTTTCTTTGACGTGGGAACGCTCATTATCTACCTAGCACCAAGCTTCCCGATTATGCTGTTAGGAAGAGCACTAGAGGCAATTGGGGTTGGCATTTTGTTTCCATCTTTCCAAATTGTCTTGCTCCGGATTACGCCAGAAGGCCAACGAGGATCCGTTATGGGCGCCGCCGGACTGGTCATGGGATCTGCTTTGGCAGTTGGACCGATTATTTCCGGAATCGTGCTGAAGTTCATGACCTGGCGGGGGCTCTTCCTGGTATTCATGGTCATTATTACGATCATTATTATTTTGGCACTCTTTTTCATCAAGAGTGTGATGCCGCTTAAAACAACAAAGTTAGATCTGATTTCGGTTATTTGCCTAGTCGGATTCATTGGTATTTTATACGTTATTAATTTAGTTGGGCAAAAGGGCGTCAACTGGCCGTTAGCTTGGATAATTTTAATCATTAGCATTTTGGCGGTTACCTGGTTTGTTGTGCGACAATTTCATTTGGAAACACCACTGCTCAACCTCAACGTTTTAAAAACGTTTAACTTTGACTTGGCGGTCTTATTAACCGGGGCTTCCTATATTGCACTAATTGTGGTGACAATTATTTTTCCCCTTTATTATCAAAATGTTCTCGGGGTCTCGCCGTTCATTTCGGGGATGGCACTGGTTCCAGGTGCTATTTTTCTGAGTATTCTAAACCCGATTACGGGCAAACTAGCCGACAAAATTGGTTTCAAGACGGTCATGCTGATTGGAATGGTCATGATTGTGATTGGCTGGGGAATTCTTAGCCTACAGCATCAGCAAAGTTCCCTCCTAGCGATGATTCTGCTGGCTGCTTTAATCGAGGGTGGCAATGCCTTTGTCATGATGCCCGCAGTGACGTTGGGCGCGAATTCACTTCCTGATGACCTGATTTCTCACGGGACCGCCGTCATCACAACAACGCGACAGATTCTAGGATCAACTGGCGTAATGGTGGCCACGCTCATTTTAGCAAATAGTACCGCAAGTCACTTCCACTTGGGAATGACGCACGCACTGGCGACCCTATCAGGATTCCATGCGGTGTTCATCACATTTTTCGCGATCGAAGTAGTTGGCTTGTTGATTGCGTTGATGCTGAAGAATACTCATAAAAAGGTCGCAAATTAATAGGTAAGCACGTGAGGGTGAGACAAAAGGCGGTTTGCTTTTGAGCATAGCCTAGATTAACGAATAATCCTGCACTTGGGATTGTTTGTTGATCGTAGCTAGGCGGAGAAAGCAGCCTTTTGGAACCCGACTAAGCAAGAATATTCGGAAATAGTAAAGGGGCCGGGACAAAACATTTGTTTTGTCCCGGCCCCTTTTTTATTAAATGATTCATAAAAGCGGTATCGCAAATGAAACAGATAGGCTAAAATAGCCTTTAAGTAACGCATAAAGGAGAGACAGTGGAATGACGAAAGAAACGCAAGCAATCACAAGTGGTGCACTATATTTGAATCAGAATCGAAAGGTTGCGGTCCTTGATTACAACAAAAAATACATCAAAAATATTTTTGAACTCATCAATAGTGACGAGTTACGTTCTGTTGTTTCTCAATTTTTAGCTAGTCGCAAACAGGTTGATAGCAATACGACCTTTGAAAAAGCGGGTACTGAGACTTATCTCAAGACGCTTAAATCCATTGTTTTGGATGAAGAAGGCGCTTTTGCGACATTTAACCGACAGGAGATCCTCGCAAGTATCGAAGATCTCTACTCTTTTTATCGTTCATTTTTGAGAGTTTCCACAATCAATTTGCACGACAATGATGTCGTTGCCAGCGAATTTATGACGATTGATAACCGGTTTAATGAGCTTGTTATTGAACTTTACCGAACAATTGAAGAAAAATTACAGGGTCACTTAAATAAAACGTACCGCCAAGTTAATGCCGGGACGAATGCGTGTGTATTAACCCAAACAATCAAATGGCCAGCTCCCAAGAGCTATGAAAAATTACAATCTGTTCGATTCCTGGATACGTTGATGCTGCGTCCACCAATGATGATGCACACTAAAAGCAACAAACGTGAAGGCGTCTTTTCAGAGGTTTCAGACAATCCAATTACCAAATTTGAAGGTAGTCGTGAAGAATGGTATTGTTTCCCTGCTAAAATTGGCGAAAGTTTAGCCTACATTTACTTCCACCGCGATTATTTTGTCAGTGGCCTTTCCCTTGCCAACTTGTTTGAAGTAGCGGACCGGAAGAGCATTGAGGGACAAAAGCCAGATTTGATTTTACTGTTTGGTCTAGCTGAAACAGAAGGCGACGTCAGTCATTATTATCATGATGAAGCGAACGATATTTGGGTTGGAGAAGTGCCATATAACGATAAGACGACCTACTTTGGGTACATGAAGAAGATGTGCCTAACCCTGCATAATTTGCACATGATTGATAAGGGGAAGCTGCCAATTCATGGGTCAATGGTCCGCATCAGTTTTTCAAATGGTAAGACGAAAACAGTCGTCTTCTTCGGCGATTCTGGTGCCGGGAAATCTGAGTCAATTGAAGCATTACAAGAAATTGCTGATGATAAAATTGTGTCAATGGAAACCATTTTTGATGACATGGGCAGCTTTACGTTGACCGATGGCGAACCTGGGCTTTACGCGCAGGGAACCGAAACGGGAGCCTTTGTTCGATTGGATGATTTGAGCAGTGCGGTTGCCTTCAACAATATGGATCGGGGCGTTTATTTAAACCCTGAACGAAAAAATGCGCGAGTGATTATTCCTGCCAACGCATACGAACGAATCATTCAGCATCATGAAATCGACATGTGGGTGTACGCCAACAACTATTCTGACCAAATTGGATTGCATCAATTTGATGATAAGGCTGAAGCTGAGGAGACCTTTATTTCTGGAAAACGTCGCGCACTTGGCACAACCGATGAAGTTGGGATGACAACGACGTTCTTTGCGAACCCATTCGGCCCCGTCCAAGAGGAAGCGAAGACTCGACCAATCATTGAAAAAGTATTCGACAAACTTTATGACGACAAGGTGTACGTTGGGGAAATTTACACGCATTTAGGCAACGATAAGTCAAAGGATAGTTTGAATGAATCTGCCCAGGAACTGCTGAATGTTTTGATGAATTCATAATTAAAATGCGATACACTAGTTTATGAAGTTTATGGATTAACCAAGAGGAGTAAATATAAATGAGTTGGAATGAAAATTATCAAGAGTGGAAACGTCAGCCCCATTTGCAACCGGAATTACGCGCCGAATTAGGCGAAATGAAGGGTGACGAAGAAGCCCTAAAAGACGCCTTTGAAGCACCTATGTCCTTTGGTACTGCCGGGATGCGGGGAGTTATGGGTGCCGGAATCGGTCTCATGAACATTTATACGGTGGGTGCAGCAACTGAGGGCCTCGCCCGGTTTATGGATACTTTATCCGCCGCTGATAAAAAGCGCGGAGTTGCCGTTGGGTTTGATTCACGGTACCATTCTCGTGAATTTGCGCATCGGGTGGCAAAGGTTTTGGGTGCTCACGGTATTCCAAGCTACGTCTTTGATGATATTCGACCAACACCAGAACTTTCTTTTGCAGTGCGCTATTTGCACACGTTTGCTGGGGTCATGATTACCGCAAGTCATAATCCTAAGCAATACAATGGCTACAAGCTTTATGGTGAAGACGGCGGTCAAATGGCGCCGGATGCCCTCGAAAAAATTGTCGATCAAATTAATTCTGTGACTGATTTATTTTCTGAAAAAGTGTCAAGCGAACAGGTGTTGCGTCAGACTAATTTGATGCACATCATTGGCGAAGATGTCGATGAACCTTACTTGGAAAATGTTGCATCAGTGACAATCAACCACGACTTAATTGAGTCGGTTGGCAGTCAGATGAAATTAGTCTACACACCCTTACATGGAACTGGCCGGGTCATTGGCCAACGCGCTTTAACGAACGCTGGCTTCCGTCAATTTAAGATGGTGGCAAAGCAAGCAATCGCTGATCCTGAATTTCCAACAACGCCGTATCCTAATCCGGAATTTTCACAAGCGTTTGATATGGCTATTCAGCTGGGCAAGGAAGAACATGCTGACTTGCTGGTTGCAACCGATCCCGATGCTGATCGCTTAGGAGCCGCCGTGCGTCAACCTGACGGCGAGTACCAATTGATGACGGGGAATCAGATTGCGTCGGTCCTTCTAGCCTATATTTTGGAAGCCCACAAACAGGCTGGCGATTTACCAGCAAATGGCATGGTTGTTAAGTCAATTGTCTCAACCGAATTAGCAACTAAGATTGCCAATGATTACGGCGTCGAAATGATTGATGTACTAACTGGCTTCAAGTACATCGCTGAACAAATTAAATCTGCTGAAGATAAGAAGGATAAGACGTTCTTATTTGGATTTGAAGAAAGCTATGGTTACCTTATCAAACCGTTTGTTCGTGATAAGGATGCGATTCAATCAACGTTGTTATTGGCAGAAGTTGCTGCTTACTATAAGCAACAAGGGCTGACCCTATATGATGGCATCCAAAAACTCTACCAAAAGTATGGTTTCTACGCGGAGAAGACGATTGCTCAGGAGTACGATGGCGTTAAGGGCCAAACGATTATGAAGAAAATCATGACTAAAGTTCATGAGCAGCAACCAACCTCATTTGCAGGGGTTAACGTCCAGTCAGTGGACGATATCCTCAAGGGGGTACAAGTTAGTGCAGATGGTTCTGAAACTGCACTAACACTTCCTAAAGCCGATGTATTGAAGTACTGGCTGGAAGATGGTACTTGGATTGCCGTGCGTCCTTCAGGAACTGAACCGAAGATTAAGCTATATATTGGTACAAATGGCGAAAACCAGGCTGATGCAGATGCTAAGCTTGCCAACTACGAAACTAGCTTAAAGCAGTGGATTAGTGGGATAGAGCAAACAATTAAATAGTGACAACAAAGGGGCAATGACTGTAAAAGTCATTGCCCCTTTGTTATTTCTAAATTACCAAATTTTAACGCGATCAACTGGTTTCTTGTACATTTGATCGTTTTCAGTCACGTTAAACGTTTTGAAGAAGTCATCCAAATTTTGGACTTGAACATTTGCACGAAGCTTTGCTGGCGCGTGGACATCAATTGATAACAGCAATTGCATGTACTCCGTCGTAGCCTTCATGCGCCAAATGGTTCCCCAGTTAATGAAGAATGCTTCTAGATCAACATCATCTTCACTTTTTGCAGCTTCGAGCGCGCAACTGAGTCCGCCGGCATCCGCAATATTTTCGGAAACGGTTAAGCGGCCATTTACCTTTTGACCTGAGAAAGGAATTCCCTCAAATTCGTTAACCATGTTCTCGGCTAACCCCTTAAAGTGTTCGTGGTCTTCATCCGTCCACCAGTTGTTCATATTACCAAACTCATCGAACAGGGAACCGTTGTTATCAAATGCATGAGAAATTTCATGCGCGATAACGGCACCAATTCCACCAAAGTTTTGACTGGATGATTGTTCCAGACTGTAGAAGGGTGCCTGTAAAATAGCAGCCGGAAAGACGATGATGTTGTGGAATGGATGGTAATAAGCGTTGACTGTGTTAGCACTCATTTCCCAGCGCGTCCGGTCGACGGGTTTGTTCCACTTGCTAAATTGATCCTTGGTTTGAATTTGAGTAAAGGTCATAATATTTCCCAGCAATGTACCACCATCAGCGGGTTCAGTGACCTTAAACTTATCATAAAGTGAGTCGATTTTATCCGGATAACCAACCTGAATTCCAAGCTTATCAAGCTTTAAGACGGCCTTTTCACGAGTTGAAGCACTAAGCCAGTCGTTGTTTTGCAACCGGTTCTTATAAACGTTGACCATTTTGACAACCATGTCGTGGACGTCTTGCTTAGCCTTTTCGCCAAAGTATTTGTGACCGTAATAGTCACCAACCACTTGATCGTAAATTCCGGAGGCGAGGTAGTAAGCAGCTTTTTCTTTGCTGCGGGCTTCTTTTCGACCAGAAAGTGCACGACCATACTGGCTACCAGTTTGGCGGAAGTCCTCAGAAAGGTAACTGGCCAGTCCATCAACGGTCTTAACGAGCATCCAGCTCTTAATTTTTTCGAAGTTATCATCAGTTAATAGTGAACTGAGTGCTTCAAAGTAGGCAGGCTCTGGCAAAATAATTTGCTTAGGCTCTCCGTTAACTAGCTCCTTGACGGCTGCAACGAGGTCAAGCTTATCAGTGTATTTGCCAAAGGTATCAATGTCCTTAGGATTGTACATTTTACTGTAGTCAGCAGATTCTTCGGCGGACTTTACGTGAGGGGCTATTTGACGGTCAAAGTCCTTAGCTTGTTCCACAATTTGATGGGCGTCTGCTTCGGGATAGTCAGCCATCCGAAGTAAAGATTCAGTCATTTCGCTGAAGAGGGGCATCAGTTTCTTAGCAGCTTCATTGCCGTCTTCGTAATAGGTTTTGTCGGGGAGGAAAAGTCGTGGTCCGCCGGCAAATAATGCGTAAATCGTTGAATTTTTCATATCTGAATCAACATCAATGTCGAATGGAAGGGGAAGTCCCGTAATAATCCAATCGACTAGTTGCGCGTTCAAATCGGCGTAACTAGTTAGATCTTCAATTCGCTGTAAGTATGGTTTGAGGGGGGCTGCACCAGCCTTATCCCGGCGCTCAAAATTGCTGGTCATTTGGTAGAATTTTTTAAATTCAGCCATCTGAGGATTTTCTGGTGCCATTTTGCCGTCTCGCAACTTGGCAAAGTCGGTCATCAAGATCTTTTCGATATTGTCGGCAAGATCCATGAAGCCACCAGTTGAGGAGTGGTCAGCGGGAATCTCTGCATTTTCAATCCAGCCACCATTGATGGCATCGTAAAAATCATCTTTTAGTAGTGATGTATTAAGTTGATCATTGTTAGTTTGAGTCATACACAAGACCTCCATTGATTATTTAATTATTCATTATACACTTTGAATGAAAAAAAGAGCACTCAACAGTCAGCGTTGAGTGCTCCATGAAACCTATTTGTTTACCAAATCTGAAATTGAATTGATATTCTTCATGTACTTTGGCACCGCCAACCCAGTTTTGGCACCGTGGAGGTTTGCTCGAACGTCCACGAATTGACCTTTGTACTGTTTAGCATAACGACCAGAAGTGGTTGGTAGCCAAGCAGAAACGGATGCATCTGCTGCGTTCGTGGCAATTGATGCCCACATTGTTTCAGCTTCCATCGGCTGGATTGTGACCTTGTAGCCCTTAGACTCCAGTAATTGTTTAACTAAATTAGTTGAAGCAATTTCTGAATCCCAAGCAACGTACGTAAACTTCACAGCTTTTCCATGGCCGGCCTTAACACCAGAAAGCCACTGTTTGACTTGCGCTGGATGAGCCTGGATGTAGGCTTTGGCTGCCTTGGAAGGCGCCTCACCGGCATTAACTTTTAGCATAATCTGGGACATTTGCGTTGCGTTCCAGTGGAACTGAGTTAGGAACTTGTAAACGGCAGGGTTATCTTTTTTCAAACCAACCCGCGTAATAGTGTGAATGTTTTCAGCCTTACCAAAGACGTGCTTTGGATCCTTTAGAAATTTAATTGGGTACTTAGTAAACATCCAGTGGGGTTGCCAACCGGTAATGACGATAGGCTGTTTATACTTAATTGCCTTATCTAACGTACTAGTCATTGCGGCAGTCGAACTAGTTTGAAGTTGCCAATTGTCCTTTTGCAAATGATAAGCGGAAAGGGCTGATTGCGCGCCACCCATGATTCCGGCACCCGCATCAATTCCCGTAATCGTGTAGTTGATTTGTGGACCTAATTTTTGTTTAGGATTATAGGCAGCAGTTGAAGATTGGCACGCTGCCAACGGTACGATAAGCAAAGCAATGAAGCCTAGTAGAAGGAGACGTTTCAATTTTGACATAATTACTCCCCCCTAATGCTTTTTCTTGTTGAAGGCTTGCGTCATTCGGTCCAAAATAATGGCTAAAATAACGATGGCAAGTCCAGAAGTAAACCCGGAACCAGCATCATTTCGACCAACGGCAAAGTAGACTTGGGTTCCAAGACCCATTGCCCCAATCATGGAAGCAATAACAACCATTGAAAGGGCGAGCATCATACTTTGGTTAACGCCGGCCATTAACGTTGATTTTGCTAACGGCAATTGAACCTTGACTAATTTTTGCCAACTTGTGGATCCGTATGAATCAGCAGCTTCAATTAAGTCTGCTGGGACTTGGCGAATTCCCAAATTGGTCATTCGAACTGTTGGTGGCATTGCGAAAATAACGGAGGCAATCACACCTGGTACCATTCCGATTCCAAAGAACGCAACGGCGGGAATCAAATAGACGAAGGCCGGCATTGTCTGCATTAGATCAAGAATCGGTTTCATGATTGTTTCAAATGTTTTGCTTTTGGCCATTAAAATCCCAAGTGGAATGCCAATGATAATGGCAATCAAACTTGACGTTAAGACTAAAGTTAAAGTCTGCGTCATATCACGCCAGAAACCAAGGTTCCAAATTAAGAGGAGCCCTAGGAATTCAAAGACCAGTAGCGTCCACTTGCGTTCCTTACGAGTTGCCCAGTAAGTGATTCCAATAATCAAAATGATAAACAGCCATTGAGGCAATAAATCAAAGAACCATTGGAATAGATCCACAACGGCGCCAATACCAGTCGTAATCCCATTAAAGAAGCCGGTGAATTGAGTGAGCCATTTGACGAATTCGTTAATCCATTCCGCCAAAGGAATTTTTGAAATTAAGCTCATCATTGGTCAGTCACCTCATTTCCTGCGATCGCACCTAGAACGGCACCCCGAACGATAATTCCGACCAATCGCCGTTCGTCATCTAGAACTGCAAATGGAATCGGGGTTGTTGAAATTTTATCAATTAGTTCCTTAACTGGCGTTTTTGCGGAAGTTTCGGGAACGTTGGTTTGAATAACGGAACTTAAGTCCGGATTGTTTTCCTGAATTAACTTGATAACGTCATCTGCATCGGCAAAACCAACGAATTTGCGATTATTATCAACCACGTAGATTGATGAAATATCATTATCCCGCATTCGGCGAATCGCAATTCTGGGACCATCTTTATCGATGTTCACTGTGTTTGGCCGAATCATAACGTTTGCAGCCGTTAACAGTTTTGTTCGATCAACGTCTTCAATGAATCGTTCAACGTAGTGGTTAGCCGGATGGGTCAGAATTTCTTCAGGAGTCCCAGTTTGAACGACAACCCCGTCACGCATAATCATGATGCGATCCCCAATTCGGAGGGCCTCGTTCAAATCATGACTAATGAAGATGATGGTCTTGTGCATTTTTTCTTGTAAATCCAAGAGCTCATCTTGCATGTCTTTTCGATTTAAGGGGTCCAAAGCTGAGAAAGCTTCATCCATTAGTAGGATTTCAGCATCGTTGGCCAATGCTCTGGCAAGCCCAACTCGTTGTTGCATTCCACCAGAAAGTTGTTGGGGAAGTTCGTTGTCGTAGCCATGGAGACCAACAAGCTCAAGGGCGTCGTGAGATTTTTGATCTCTGACGGATTTATCAATTCCCTGAACTTCAAGGCCGTAACCGGTGTTTTCCAAAATTGTTCGATTGGGGAATAGGGCAAAGTTTTGGAACACCATGCTCATTTTCTTCCGCCGAACCTCGAGTAACGCTTTTTTATCAAGAGACATGAGGTCTTCGCCATCAATTAAAATGGATCCGTCTGTAGGTTCGATTAATCGATTAATCATTCTGATTAGGGTTGATTTTCCACTACCGGAAAGGCCCATGATGACAAATATTTCGCCTGAATTCACTTTGAAGTTGGCTTGGTCAACACCAATGGTTGCCCCAGTTGCTTCCAAAATTTCGGCTTTAGATTTGTTAGCTTTAAGTAATTCCTGTGCTTTAGGGATTCGTTTGCCGAAAATTTTAGTTAGTTGTTTCACTTCGACTTTAACAGTCATTTGCATCCTCCTCCTTTTGTTCAAAATAAAGAACAATAGATATAAGTATCCCAGATAACGGTCGTAAAAGTCAAATGACCTCATCTTTGTGCCGTCAAAGGACTATTATAGTCGTTTGTACAAAAAAAGGCTCTGACGAGGGTCGAGTCTTCTATCTACACTGTTTGTAATTGGAGTTGCCACCATTTTTTATGCAATATATCGATATTGAGAACGTCTTGGAAATGAATCTGGGTGACCTTGCCATGACGGGTTAAGTAAAAGTAGTCGTGGTCAGAAACAAAATTGACTAATCCGGTAAGCTTCGCTGTCACTGCGTTCTCTTGATAATCGACCTCGATAACTTGATTGTTCTGATAGGCTTCAATCGCCGTTAATTCGGCGTTTTCCAACATATTTTTCATGGTTATAGCTCCTCCGTTCGACTCAATATTATCTATTATAAATGCGAAATACTTTAATTCAACGTTGACTTTTTTTGAACTCATTTGGGGCTTGATTTGACGGTCAAAAGAATTTTTGACTATCAGCGAAAAAGTAATTGATAGCGTTTGCTAAATGAAATATGTTTTAATTGTGGTGTAACTAGTTAAGGAGGTTTCCAAAATGAAAACACCACTAATTGCAACAATTGGACTGCTGGGAATTTTACTGACTGGCTGTGGCCAGTCGGGTAGTAACCAGTCAAGCACTGAGTCGAGTTCAAGCAGTAGGTCAAGCACCAAAGTCGCCACAAGCTCAAATGCACAAAAAGTACCGCTCACAATGACGGACGCCGTTAATAAGATGAAGTCAGAAAATTCTGATGCCAAACTGACGGGCATTGAATTAAAAAATGATGCCGGCGGGTTTGTGTACGAAATTAATTCAGTGACGGCAACCAAGGAACTGGAGACAAAGATTAACGCAAAGTCGGGCAAGGTCACTAGTAACGACAGTGAACAGCTGGAAAACGATGATAAGGCGGAAGCAAAAGCGGATGGTTTTGATATTTCTGACATTTTGTCGGTTAACGCAGCGGTCAAGAAAGCACGAAATGCGGATGCTAAAGGGACGCTGATTGAGTATAATTTAGAAAAGGCGGACATCGGAAACTTAATCTATGAGCTTAAGTTTGACACCGGCGACGTTAATAAAGAAATTGGTATTGATGCAACTTCTGGAAAAGTCACGCAACAATTACAAACAGACGATTAATAATTAATAATGGGGCGATCATTTTGACGGTTTTTACAAATGGACGAATTTTTACGGGTAAGTCGGATCACGACTTTGAATCTTCTATGGAAGTTAACGATGGAAAGATTTCCAAAATTGGTAATTCGATTTCGACTGATCAAGAAGTCGTGGATCTTCACGGAAAATTAGTTTTGCCTGGCATCTTGGATATTCACACGCACCCAAAGTACATTGCGGATGCCTTACACGGAGTCGCTTGTACGCCGCCAAACGTGACGAGCATCCAGGATATGATTCAAGCCCTAAAGCATTCAGCATCAGCTGGTAAGTCTGCTGACGTTTGGATTGAAGGGTGGGGATTCGATGAGACCAAATTGGCGGAGCATCGGACGCCGACGGTTCATGACTTGGATCAAGTCTCGACGACGCAACCAGTTTTCGTTTATCGTTCAGACTGTCATTCAAGTGTCGTCAATTCAAAGGCGTTAGAACTAGCTGGAATTACGAGTGAAACGCCTAATCCAGAAAACGGTGAAATTGGTAAATTTGAAAATGGAACGCCTAATGGCTACCTAAAAGAGGTTCCTGCGACCCAACTAATGATTCAAGTTAAGTCCCAACAGAGCTATCAAACGGATGTTACCAATCTATTAAATAGCTCATCGCATTATTTGGAAAATGGCATCATCGCGATTGGCGAGATGATGGGCAGACTAAAGCCGTACGATAGTTTGAACCTGTATGAAGATGCCATCAAAAAAGGCTTCAAGCCGGAAGCCGCTATCTACTATGTTTGGGACGAAGTGAAGGAAAACGGGCTGGCTCATTTTGCAAGTGAACTGGAAGCTGGCAAGTTGCGGATTGGAGGACTAAAGCTCTTTATTGACGGGAGTATCTCAGGTGAAACGGCATGGGTCAAGAAGGCTTATCCAAGTGACCCAACCAACTTTGGGGTGGCGGAAGCAACTACTGCTGATATTTTGACGGCAATTGATTTTGCAAAAGCACACCAACTACAAGTTGCCATTCATGCGATGGGTGACGCTGCCGTTCAAAGAGTGCTTGATGCAACTAGGTCAATTACTCCTTGGCTCAAAGATGGACGCCCCTCAGTCAGAATTGAGCATGCAACAATGCTGACGGATGACATGCTGGATGAAATCAAAACTGCTGAGATGAACTATGCATTGGTGACGCAGCCAATCTTCTATTTTGCTGAGTATGATTCCTATCGAAATTTTCTTTCGGCGGAACAATTTAACGAGTGCTACCGAATTAAGTCCATGGTTGCGAGTGGTGCTGAGGTTGCGTTAAGCTCCGATGCCCCTTGTACGCCATGGGAAAAGCCGGACAGTCCGTTTGTTGCCATTCAGGCGGCGGTGAATCGAAAGGCATCAGGAGGCGAGCTAGTCAATCCTGAGGAAGCCATTTCAGTTGGTGAAGCCATTCGAAGGTACACGAGTTTGGCAGCACCAATTGCTGGATTTCATGAACTTGGGACACTGGCGCCCGGCAAGAAGGCCGATTTTATCGTTTTAGATCAAGATTTATTTAGCGTGAAACCAGCAGAAATCGGGAAAACACAAGTAGACCAGACCTGGATGGATGGACAGCTCATTTATTCAAGAGGGCGTTAAGTTAGTTCTGTAATCGCTTTCGGTGTAGAATAAGAGGAGAAAGAGGTTTCAAAAAGTCTGGAGGGATTTTTATGTATGAAAAATTATTAGTACCATTGGATGGTAGTGAAAATGCATCAGCTGCACTATCGGAAGCAATCGATTTGGCCAAACATTTTTCTTCAACATTAGTTCTAGTTTCAGTGGCAAATGATCAGAGTTATACCCAATATGGGGCAATTTTTGGTCAAGACATCATTGAACACATGCGTGAGGATGCAGAAAAAATTCTTTCGGCTGCAGAGACCAAGGTAAAGAGTGCTGGTGTAAATGTTGAAACGCACTTTGTCGTTGGAATTCCAAAGCAAGCAATTGCAGATTCCTTGCCTGAAACATATGGCACAACTTTGACCGTTATTGGTAAATCAGGTGTGCACGGATTGAACCGAGCAATCATGGGATCAACGACTGCCTATGTTATTTCCCACTCATCAACTAACGTCATGGTTGTTAACGAGCCAAACTAGTAGTTTTGTTAAAAATAAGCAAACAAAAAAGGCCTGACTATAAAAGTCAGACCTTTTTTATATGGTTTACTTTTGGTTCTTTAACCATCGTTGTAAGTCAGAAATTTCTTTTTGACGCTTGTCAGCATTTTTTGCTGAGATTGGACGACGGCCTTGGACGCCATTTGGATGTGCTTTTCTCATAATTATTAACCCTCGCTTTATTGATAGTAACCAACAACGTATTTTACAGCAAAAACGGGGTAAAAATCAAGTCATAATTTAAAGGTTTCTGAAGTACCGAATGATTGCCGTCGAAAAATGGTAAAATGATTGAAAGAATCTATCGGATAGAGATGAAAATATGTTACGTAAAAGAATGGTGGCACATCAGTGGCCGATCCCCGTTATTGTTGCAATCATCGCGGTTGGACTGCTACTCGTCATTGGCGTTAAATACGATTATCCACTGTACCACGATCCGGTCGCGACCATCACGAGTGTTAAAAATGGTAAACCGGAAAAACAAAAAGATGAATTCGAAAATCAGGATACTGAAACATCTCAGAAACTTGTTGGAAAAATTAGAAATGGGCCATACAAAAATCAAAAAGTGAGGCTCAGTAATACTTTTTCCATGTCAGGTGCCTCTGATAAACAATATTTTAAAAATAATGATGTTTTCCTCATCATTCATCACCACGGGAACAAGTTAAATGGGACAATTCGAGATTTTAAACGGGACTTTCAACTGGCTTTGGCCTTTTGGATGACCATCTGTTTGCTACTTGGTATCATGATGTTCAGCGGATTAATGGCGTTTTTCAGTGTGGCCATTAACTCAATTTTATTCTTTTGGGCCGTCAAACTGAATAGTTCCACGCAGGGAGCTAAAGTATTGCTCATTTTTGGCCTTCTAACGCTCTTATTTGCGTTTGTAACCCTTTGGATAGTGATTGGCTTTAATCGGCAAATGCTGGTGACAATGCTGGCGACAATTGGGGGAACGTTTATTTCAATTGGGATTGCCTTATCTGTGTTTGCCCTCACTCATGACAAGGGGATGTACTATGAATCCATGCAGTACGTCACGCAACTACCAAAGCCCCTCTTTTTGGCGGAATGTTTGCTGGGGTCATTGGGAGCGGTCATGGATGAATCGACCGACATTGTATCGTCGCTATTTACGCTTAAGCAGGAACGGCCTGATATTTCACAAAAACAAATTTTTCTATCCGGTCGCCAAATTGGCAAGACGATTATGGGCCCCTTAATTAATGTACTATTTTTTATTTTTATGGCAGAAACGATTCCGATGACACTTTTGTATTTGAAAAATGGAAATGCTTGGGGCTATACATTTTCGATGAACATGTCGTTGGGAATGATTCAAAGCCTGATTAGTGGAATTGGAATTGTGTTATCAGTTCCACTAGCTAGCTGGTTTGCTAGTTTGGCATTGAGGAGGAAATCGATGTGACAACAATTACAGCATTAGGCCTCGTTTTGTTAATATTGATGGTGATTGTGGGCGGAAAGCAAGGCGCGCAGTCATTTCTGAGTCTGCTCTTTAACTTCTGTGTGCTATTCTTTTCGGTAGTCATGATTGCGTTTCATTTTCCACCACTAATCGTGACTTTAGTTGCGGGCGTAATTGTTCTCGCGTTAACCATCTTTATGGGTGGGGGAGATGATTTAACGAGTCAAACCGCTTTCTTCACGTCGGTTATCGTGTTGGTTGTGTTGGTCCTCTTAATTGTACCGATTATTCATATTGCTCAAGTGCAAGGCTTTGGACAGGAAGATAGTGAAGATTTGGAGGGGATGTCGCTGCTAATCGGCATTAATCTATTGAATATTTCAATGGTCACGGCAATTATAAGTACGCTTGGCGCAATCGCGGAGGCGGCGATGGCAATTGCAGCAGGACTAACTGAGATTCTCAGTCAGCATGATCAAATTGCATCGAAACAGTTGTTTAGGGATGGCATGACGATTGGAAAACAGATCATTGGGACCACGTTTAATACACTGTTCTTTGGATTCTTTGGTGGCTTTCTAGCGCTATTTATCTGGTTTTCGGGAGTGGGGTACACGTTTGGCGAAATATTGAATGACAAGGTTTTCGTTTCAGAAATTTTGATGATTCTATTTTCTATGATTGGCGTCATCGTAACGGTTCCTTTAACGGCTTTCGTGATGAAACACGAAGTTGATTATCGCCGCAAGCGAAATTTACCATTTTCAGATTTAGACAAATAAAAAAGCAGGAAATTTAAAATTTCCTGCTTTTTTGCTTATTCAAATGCACCGCTATAAATCCAAACGCTTTTACCATTTACAGTTGCTCTGTAGTAGGTAGAGATTGTACCATCTGGATCCGTCTTGTCACCCTGTTGGTTGATAGTAAGGGTTTGACCTTGTAGGTCCTTAGTAGAACCAATTTCTTTAGATAAGTATGAAGAATTGTAAACGTGGTTGTGAGTTGCGTAAGTACTATTGCTCTTCACTGTTTTTGTTCCAGTAGCGTCTTTATAACTGACGTTTAAGAATGTTAAAGCACTCTTGTAGACCCAGTACTTCTTAGCAGTACTTGATTTTGAGAAGCGAACTCGATACCATGTTGTATTTGATTTTGCTTTGACACCACGCATATCAAGGTAAACTTTCTTACCAGTTTTAGCAGAAACGGATGACCAGCTGTACGTACTTTGGTTAGCATTCGCACCCTTAACGTGGTTATAGAGTTTATATGACTTGTATGAGCTTGATAATTTAGCATTTTCGTTGCCATCACCACTGTAGTAACTTACTTTATCTAGTGGTGTAGCTGCTGAAGTTGCACTTGAGCTACCACTGTTGTAGTAAGCCTTAACTAGCGTGTAGAACTGAGCCATTGTGTAAGCTTGGCCGAAGTACTTCTTACCTGTTGTTGAGTAATAACCAACGGGATCGGTGTGACTTGAGCCACCAAGATTCTTAGAAACGGAGCTATGTGACCAAACAGTTCCTTTGCCATCATAGGCGGCATCGTTTGGTTTCAAATTGTATTGCTTAAGCAAGGTTGCCGTGTAATTAGCGGCGTTTGAAATTTCCTTAGCAAAGGCTGACTTACTGTGAACTTCGACCTGTTCAAACTGAACAAAACGAGCGTTACCAGGGTAGCCAACTCCCCAAGCTAGGTAGTTTGTGTTGGCAATATTGATGACGTGACTTGCATCAACAAATGAGTGAACGAATGCGTTGTTGTAGTTCTTCTTCATATACGCAATTTCGTTGTAGATTGTGGAACTTGCATTAGCAGTTTCATGAACGACAACGCCTTCAGGTTTCCCAGTTCCCTTACGATAAGCGTTCTTAGGAAAACCACTCCAGATGCTCTTAGTGACGCCAACTGGTTTGATTCCTTGGCTACTGATATAATCATTTACTTTTGATGTGCTGGCGTTTGCGGTGCTAACGCCTAAAATACTAACGGAAGCAACTGCTACCAAAGCAGATAGTAATACGCGACTCTTTTTCATTATGTTCATCCCTCAATTCGTAAGTTATCAAATGCATTATTATTGTATGTACCGAAATCATTTATCCAGTTACCAATATAGCTTGAAAACGCCTGAATAACAACTTTAAACAGTTCCCGACTTTGTAATATTATAGCGCCTAAAATAGCTGCCATAAAGGATTTCAGCCTATTTTTCAATCTTATTAAAACTAGGTAACATAAGTGACAGCAACGTGTATTTTAATTAAACGGCAAATAAAAAAGGCGTTTTCAGCCTTTAATTGCGTCGTTGTAATTTTTGACAATCAGGGCATAATCCGTGAACTTCTACGCGAGCAGTGCTGATTTGGTAACCGGTTTGCTCATTTGCGACTTGTTTTAATTCGGATTGAATCTTGGGGAAATTGTCGTAAAAGACATCGGTAATTTTACCGCAATTGTCACAAATGGCGTGGAAATGGGGGCGACCAAAATAGTCGTACCGAATTCCGGCGGTTTCATTTGATAGTTCGATGACAATGCCAACGGATACCAAAAGATTTAAAGTGTTGTAGATAGTTGCCATGCTGAGGTTAGACTGTTCTGCGGATAAGTCTGAAAACAGGGTTTCCACAGTTGGGTGATTATGGTGAGTGATGAGGTAATTTAAAATGGTTTTTCGTTGGGGCGTTATTCGGATATGCTGATCCTTGAGGCGATTAATTGCTTTATCTAAGGTTGCTTCAACCATTGAGGTGGCTCCTTTCTATTTTAAATGTGATGAATCCGTCGCTCTTATTAAAGCACCTTTTTTAGAATAATTCCAATAAGTAGGCTGAAATTTCTAAGCCTGAAAGTGAGTTTGACTCGAAATAGTGAGCTGCGCTGATTTTGTGGCAATGAAAAATTTGTTAGTCGGTAGGGCTTGAAGCTGGTGGATGATCCCGCTGGAATTGGTTTCTAGGCTGATTATCAGCTGGGTGATTTGCAGATGCTGACCCAATAGTTGAAAGAGATAGTCGAGTAGTTCAGCGTAGTTAAAACTTTCAATGACGTTTTCCTGTAAGGAGAGCTCAATCGTTGCTTGGCTTTTCTCAAAATTTGAAATTGTGGTCATGCCAATTAGCGATTTCGTTGTCTGATCCTGAATTCCCCAGGAAATGGCTTGGCTTCTCATGATTTTGCTCATCATCTCGTTAACCAATTTGGCAGCGTCCACCGGATCTGGATTGGCAAGCCCTGGATTTAAAAGTGAAATAATGTCGACCAGCTTAAATTGAGTGAGCCAGTCAAGCCGATAATGTTCGGTGAGTAAGGGGTGTAATTTTTCAAATGAGATCACGATATTGCTCCTTTAATTTTATTGAGTCTAGTCTAGCACAAAAGGGGTTGTGCTATACTAGTTCAGTAATTAATTAGGAGGCATTCTGATGGTTGAAAAATTTCTAATTGGAACTTATACGAAGCAAACAAGTAAAGGTGTCTATGAAATTGAGTTAGATACGGACAACAAGAAACTGAAGAACTTAACTTTTGTGGCCGAGGCTGGTAGTCCAACCTACGTGACGTTATCAAAGGCAGGAATTCTATATGCAATTGATAAGGAAAGTAATGGTGACGAAACAACGGGTGGGCTAATGGTCTATGATGCAAACGTTCGTCCAGCAAAGCTACTCCAAAAGGTGCTATCACCTGGGTCATCCCCTGCCTATGTAACGGTTGACGAAGATCGCCAACTTGTTTACACCGCAAACTACCATACGGGCATTATTTCCGTTTTCAAAATTGTGAACGAGGGTAAGCTTGAATTATTGGATGAAGTAAAGCATACCGGTAATGGTCCTCGACCTGAGCAGCAAGATGGGGCCCATCCACACATTGCGGAACGAACTCCAGAAGGCCGAATCGTGGTCTGCGACTTAGGCAATGATACGGTGACAACGTATGACTGGCACAATGACCAATTGAGTGAAGCAGCTCAGTTTAACTGTGAACCTGGATTTGGTCCTCGGCACATCGTTTTTGATGAATCGAGAGGGTTAGCTTACCTAGTTGGCGAGTTAAGCAGTAACGTTTCAGTTTTGCAGTACGACCAAGCAACTGGCAAATTTGATTTGGTGGAAACTAAGAAAACAATTCCTGCTGATTGGACGGCTCATAACGGTGCGGCAGCCATTCGACTATCGAGTGATCATAAATTTCTCTACGTTTCAAACCGTGGATTGAATTCAATTGCCGTTTTTGCAATTGATTCTGCGGGACGGTTAACGTTGCTTGAGAATATCTCGACTGAGGGTGATTTCCCAAGGGATTTCAATTTCAATGCGGATGAGCGGTTCTTGATTGTTGTTAATCAGAATACGAATAATGCGACGCTATATGAACGCGATGCACAAACTGGTAAGTTAACAGTTTGCCAGAAGGACTTTGTTGTTCCAGAAGGTGTGTGTGTGGCAACTGAATAAAAAAGAGACCAGCTAAATTTTTAGCTGGTCTTATTTTTTGAGTTTTTTCCAAAATGTCGTAATTTCCTGCTCTAACTGTTGAGGCTGAAAAACCCGCTGGTAATTTTGCCAATGGGACGGAAAAAGGTGCGTGTAGCGAGAAGCACCGAAACGCTGATCCATCAACAGAATAATGCCCGCATCATGGCTTCCGCGAATGAGACGCCCCGCTGCTTGGAAGACGTTGTTTAATCCTGGAAGTTGGTAGGCAAAGGCAAACCCGTTTTGGTCCTGTTGGTCAAAGTAGTCCTTCAGTAAGTCATTCTCATCACTTATGCCGGGCAGGCCAACACTCACAATGCCAACCCCAATGAGGCGATTGGCTTTCAAATCAATCCCTTCAGAAAAGATGCCACCTAGAATGGCAAAACCAACTAGGGACTCGGCAGGATTATCTTTAAATTGATCCACGAAAGCTTGCCGAGAGGGCTCCGTCATTTGTGGGTTCTGGATGTTAATTTTGATATCAGGATATTTGGTATGAAAGGCCGAACTAACAGAGTCCAGGTACCGATAAGAAGGCATGAAAATAAGGTAGTTACCAGTTTTTCCGGCTACTAACGAATGAATGCTTTCAATGATGTTACCTAAACTTGCCTGGCGTTGGCGGTAAGTCGTTTGGATGTATTGCGTAATTAAAATTCGCTGATTCTGGGGTGGAAAAGGAGATTTAAGTTGATAGCAAAGGCTATCCTCGTCTCCACCTAAAACGCGCTGATAGTAGTCGAGCGGTGAAAGGGTTGCAGAAAAGAGAATGGCACCGTGCCCTTTATTGAGTGATTCTTGTAAAAAAGCGCTGGGATCTAAGCAAATTTGCTTAAAGCTAATCCGGTGATCGTCCCGTTCGTCTAATGAAATCTTGGTTCGATAGGTATCATCGTAGTAGTCACTAATTTTTAAATAACTTAAGCACGAAAAGTAGTAGTCAAGGGTTGCATCAATCATATCAGATTTAGGTTGAGTGACCAGCCAGTCATGCAGGTAGTCGGTGAGTTTCCGAATGGCCTTGTTGAAGTCGGTAACTTCTTCCGAGAAAATACTGCTAGGATCACCACTGTCGCGCAGTGGTTTGCTGAATTTGCGAAATGCTTTGTTTAATTTCTGCAAATGTTTGCGTGGGGCGTCAGCCAAATCTGGATTTTGTTTATACTGATCAATTAGTTTGAGCAGGGGATCGGATGTAATCTCTGCCGAATACATATCGCGGGAACGACTGACCAGATTATGCGCTTCGTCAATTAGGAAAAAGTTGTCATCATCGTGGTCAATGGCAAAGAATCGTTGTAAAAACACCTGCGGATCAAACAGATAATTATAATCGCAAACAATGACATCACAAAATAAGCTAACATCTAAGGAAAATTCAAACGGATCCAACTTGTGCTTTTTTGCGTAAGTCTCAATTATTTGGCGAGTTATTAGGTCCTCGTTGGTCAGTAAATCCTTAATTGCCGGTTTCAAGCGGTCATAATAACCAATCATGTAAGGATTTTCTTCTGGTTGGAGGCCAACCTCATCTTCAAATGTGATTTTGTCCTTGGCCGTGAGGGTAATTGATTTAATGCGAAGTCCCTTATCTGCCAGCAATGCGATAGTTTCCTCTGCAACTTGCCGGGTACTTTGTTTGGCGGTCAAATAGAACAAGCGGTTGATTCGATCTTCGCCCATGGCCTTAATGCTAGGGAATAGCGTCGAGATGGTTTTGCCAGTCCCGGTTGGTGCTTCGACCCAGAGGTGTTTGTTTAAGACGATGGTCTTATAGGCGGCGGCCGCTAATTCATGTTGGCCAACGCGATATTGGCCAAATGGAAAGGGAAGACTTGTAATTGAATCGTTACGTTGCTGATGAAGTTCCTCTCTGAAACGGAGCCACTCAGCATAGTCCTTGATTAAGTCGTTCAGAAAATCATCGGCCTCAGCACGCGTAATCTGTTTTTCGGTTTGGGTGATTTTTTTAGTCAACCGCTGAAAATAAGTCAACTGAATGGTTAGCTCGGGCAAGTCTTCATCAGCCATTAAAATGGCGGCGTAAACCTTAACTTGTCCCCAATATAAGGTGAAGGTGTTTTCGCTTAGCTCTTCAAATGGCATGTCCGAAGTCTTTATTTCTTCGATTAAAGGGTGTTCAGCATCAAGTACAACACCATCAGCACGGCCATGAATGAGAAAGTCATGGTGGTTCATATCAACGAGCTTTTCAAGGGTAAATTCTTTTTGATAATCTGCAGATCGCTGACTTTGTAGTTGACGGTGAATTCTGGCACCTTCTAAGGCTGTATTTTGACTGTTCATTGAGGCGTTCAAGTTGCCTGATCGTAGCACAAATTCAACCAGCTCACGTATCCCAATTTTTGGTGTTCCCGTCATTTTCATACCCCCTCAGTTCGTTGCAATTATACACTAATGTTGGTATAGCTGAACAGCTTCAATCAGCGTGATTAGGGAACTTGCACTAGGATATGAAATCGTTTACAATTTATTTGAGGTGAATAAAATGAAAGTCATAGGAGTCCAACTATTGCATAAGGCTGAGCTTCCTGAAGATGAGGCAAACCGGTTAAAAGCGATAATCAAGGGATACGAGTCAACGGTCCAACTAAAATTAGGAAATGAAATACTTGATGTGACATCTCAGGATGATCTGAATAAGTTAATGGCAAATAAAGGAACGCACTTTCAAATTATGGTTGATGGGACGCAAGATGCACAGAAATTGCTGAGTCTCGTGCATACCGAATTTGTGAAGCACGGCTGGTGCTATTAGAAAAAGAATCGCCTTTAGCGGCGATTTTTTTGTTGGGCACTATTTAAGTTGCTTCAATTTAAATTGTGCACAAGCATAAAAAGTGACGAAAAAATGTCCTCCCGATATACTAACGTTGTTCATTAAAATTGAACTTAATTGAATAGGGGGGATCACAATGAAGTTAAGCATCAGGGGGATGCTGATTTCTGTTGCATCGATTTTTGCAGTAGCTGCTTTGGGATTAACGAGTCAATCAAGTGAAGCAAGCGCCTATAGCAAGTCCAGTACGCCAACCTTTTTCCTACATGGGGCGGGCGAAACCGCTAAAACGTTTAATGATACAATTTCAAATGCTGGGAAAAAGGGCATTGCTAAGAAGGCTTATACCGCAACGGTTAGCAGTTCTGGTAAAGTTTCTTTAAGTGGTAAGTGGACGTCGAAAAATCCGATGGTGCACATCATCTTCAAGAACAATCGACAAGGTAGCGTTCAAACAACTTCTAGATGGATTAACACCGTGATGAAAAAAGTGAACGCAAAGAAGCATTTTACAAAATATAATTTTGTTTCCCACTCTAAGGGGAGCAATGATTTCATGAACTACGAGTTAAGGTATGGGAGCAAAACGGGATCACCTAAGTTAAAGACTTGGGTAACCGTTGGCGGCCCGTTTAATGGGGTTCTTGGTTGGCAAGGTGAACGGGCAAATCAGATTAAACTCAGTTCAGCTGGAAAGCCGACAAAGATGTTTTCCTATTATCAATATTATTTAACGAACCGTAGCAAATTTCCAAAATCGGCAAAAATCGCCAATGTCTATGGTGATTTGAGAAATGGAACGGATTCGGATGGGATTGTCAGCAATCAATCTTCTGGATCGTTAAAGTATTTGCTTAAGGGTCGGGTTAAATCATACGCACAAAAACAGTTTACGGGTGCGTACGCCTCACATTCAAAGCAGACTCATTCACCAAATGTTCAGACTTACGTTTATAAGTCATTATGGTAAAAAAGTGGCTGGGACAAAACT
>NZ_AZGJ01000029.1 GCF_001436395.1 Secundilactobacillus malefermentans DSM 5705 = KCTC 3548
ACACATAAAATTTGACACTCTCAGGCGTACAATTAATTCTAACAACTTCATTAGAAAAGGACCGTTTGCTATGAAAATTGAAGAAGGATACATGCCATTTCGTGACTACAAAACTTATTACCGCATTGTTGGCGAACCCAGCGACAAAACACCATTATTATTACTTCATGGGGGGCCTGGATCATCCCACAATTACTTTGAATTGATGGATGACTATGCCAATACGGGTCGCCAATTAATTATGTATGACCAAGTCGGCTGCGGAAAGTCATCACTTCCTGAGGACGAAAGCGTCTACGTCAAAGAAACTTGGGCGGAAGAGCTGATTGCTTTACGAGAATACCTCCATTTGGACCAAGTTCACATGCTGGGTCAATCGTGGGGCGGCATGCTCGAAATGCTATACCTGACTAGCTACAATCCTAAGGGAATTAAGAGTGTGATGATTGATGGTTCACCAGCTTCCATTAAATTATGGACGCAGGAACAGCAGCGGTTGATTTCTTATTTAAGTTATGAGGACCGCACGGCGATTGCTGAGGCAAAAAGAACCGGTGACTTCACTAACCCTAAGTATTTGGCTGCAAACGACCGCTACATGGAACGTTACTGTTGGGATGACCCTGATGAAAATTCACCAGAACCTCTCCGCCGAGAGACAAACGGGGCTCGTGCTAGTTTGATTGCAGAAGGTCCCAATGAGTTTACTGAAAATGGGACAATCAGCGACTTTGATGTGACGGATCAGCTCAAGAATATCGATGTTCCCGTTTTGGTCACGAGTGGAACAGATGATTTATGTACACCATTAGTAGCTAAATCCGTCTATGACAATATTCCAGGTGCAAAGTGGCACTTATTTGCGAACAGTCGTCATTTGGCACTTTTGGATCAACACGATGAGTTTATTAGCGTGTTGGATAATTGGTTAAAGGAAAACGATTAATCATTTAAGGAATCGATATCAATTTTATTGAAATTGTTATCGATTTTTCTTTATACTAAGGGATGGATAGATGATAGGAGAACGACATGACGATAGCTTTAATCATTTTAATCGCTCTTTTTGGTGCTTTAGTGCGAACCGTTTTTGGGTTCGGTGAGGCGCTCGTAACGATGCCGCTGCTGGCTTTAGTTGGGTTTAACATTCAAGCGTCTACTGCCTTAATTGGCGCGCTTGGCCTGCTAGTTGCGTTACCAGCAACTGTCAAATATCATACTAAAATTGATTTTGCGGTTGTTCGTCGATTAGTGGCTGGATCCGTATTGGGCGTTCCAGTCGGAATTTTGCTCATTAAAACGGTAAATCGGAGCTTGGTATTACATTTATTTGGTGGCTTTTTAATTCTTTATGGCGCCTATAGTCTGCTTAAAGTTTTACGCAACCGACCAGGGAAAGCCCATTTACACGCAAATGGGTGGGACTATTTAGCTGGCATCATCTCGGGAACCATGGGGAGTGCGTTCAATAGTCATGGGGTTCCAGTCGTCATCTACGGAACGTTAAAACGTTGGCCGATTGATACAATGCGCGGCATTCTCCAAGCTCACTTTGTTTGCGTTGGCGTCATTGTGGTGGTGAGCCAGGTTGCGTCGGGATTTTGGTCGATGGAAGTGGTTAAGCTACTTTGCATCATCGTGCCCCTGTTATTCGTGGTCATCCCATTTGGTAATTGGCTGACCGCACACATTGCGAGTGAGACGCTGGTCAAATATATTTATATGCTGTTGATTGTATTTGGCGGACTTTTGTTTTTCCGTTAAAAATGAAACTAAAAATAGAAATTTGGGGAGAAATCAATCATGAAACACATCGTAGCAGGCATCATCGCCCACGTTGACGCTGGCAAAACAACCCTTTCAGAAGCGCTGCTCTACCAAACCGGTGCACTGCGTCAGCTGGGCCGAGTGGATAATGGGGATGCCTTTCTTGATTCAGATGATTTAGAGAAACAACGGGGAATTACCATCTTCTCCCATCAAGCCATTCTGCAGCACAATAATCTTGAATTAACGTTACTTGATACGCCAGGACATGCGGATTTTGCAAGCCAAACTGAGCAAGTTTTTAGCGTGCTCGACTATGCCATTTTGGTCGTTTCGGCGACGGATGGGGTGCAGGGATATACCCGAACTCTTTGGCATTTGCTTGAGCGATACCACGTTCCGGCGTTTATTTTTGTGAATAAAATGGATGCGGATAGTGCTGATAAGGATAAAGTTTTAGCGCAATTAAAAGATACACTATCGCAGGGATGCGTTGCCTTTGATTCAGCTGAAATTCCAGATGACTCTTATGAAGAAATCGCATTGCAAGACGAGGTAGTTTTGGATACTTATTTGGAAACCGGCGACCTCGACGATGACACAGTTCGCCAAATGATTCTGCAACGACAAGTCTTTCCGTGATATTTTGGTGCGGCATTGAAGGTTGATGGCGTCGATAAATTCCTAGCTGGCGTTGAAAAATGGACTAGCGAGAAATCGACTAAACCTGATTTTGGTGCGCGAGTCTTTAAAATTTCACACGATGAAAAGGGCGACCGACTCACTTGGGTTCGAGTAACGGGTGGCAAAATAGCCACGAAGGACGTTATT
Organism: Secundilactobacillus malefermentans DSM 5705 = KCTC 3548; assembly: GCF_001436395.1. GTDB lineage: Bacteria > Bacillota > Bacilli > Lactobacillales > Lactobacillaceae > Secundilactobacillus > Secundilactobacillus malefermentans. The sequence continues at coordinate 2,599 of NZ_AZGJ01000029.1, forward strand.
CTAGGGGACCAAAAGGCAAATCAACTTCGGATTTACAATGGCACTAAGTTTACGGTGGCTCAGGAAGTGACAGCCGGCGGAATTTGTGCGATTCCAGGGCTGACGGGCACCCATCCTGGTCAGGGCTTGGGTGGTGAAACAGATGCAGCGATACCAGCTATCCAGCCGGTATTAAACTACGCTGTGGATTCGAAAGACAATGAGATACATATTTGCCTTGACGCCTTACGGGAACTAGAGGATGAGGATCCTCAGTTGCACGTTTCTTGGTCAGAGCATCTGCAGGAAATTCGAATTCAAATTATGGGTGAAATTCAGTTGGAAATCTTGCAGCAAATTTTACTTGATCGGTTCCATTTGGATATTGGCTTTGGCGAGGGAAGTATTCTCTACAAAGAAACGATTAATCAAGCAGTTGAAGGTGTTGGCCATTTCGAACCATTACGGCATTACGCGGAGGTTCATCTGTTGATGCAGCCGGCACCCAGAGGCAGTGGGCTAACGTTTGATGCGAATTGCTCACTCGAAGTGCTCGGCAAAAATTGGCAGAATCAGGTATTAAGCAATCTTGGTGCTAAAGAACACCTTGGCGTCCTAACTGGGTCGCCGATTACCGATATGAAAATTACCCTTGTTGGGGGAAGAGCCAGCATCGTGCATTCGGTCGGTGGCGATTTCCGTGAAGCCACCTGGCGGGCAGTTCGCCAAGGCTTGATGATGCTAAAAGAACGCAATGAATGCCAGTTATTAGAGCCGTGGTACCGGTTTAGACTAGAAGTCGGGCAAGACCAAATTGGTCGCGCAATGAGCGATATTCAGCGAATGAGTGGTCAATTTGATACACCGGATACCGGCGTTGATCAAACGACTTTGACCGGGGTGGCGCCCGTTTCCGAAATGCAGGGGTATATTCAAGAAGTGCGGGCTTATACCCATGGACAAGGGGAACTAGAATGTGTGATTGATGGCTATCGGCCATGTCACAATGCGGATGATGTTATTGCGACGAAGGATTATCATCCGGTGTCTGATTTGGAAAATACACCGGGCTCCGTATTTTGTGCGCATGGGGCAGGCTATCCCGTTCAGTGGGAAGATGTGCCTGAAGCGGCCCACGTTGAGTATACGTATTCGCGAGATGAATTCATGAAAATGACAAATAAGTAGAAAAGGGATGCAAGCAGGTTAATCCGCTAGCATCCCTTTTTGAATGTAACATTTTGAATATTTATTTTTTTATTAAATAGTTGAGTTAGTTACCCAGCCACCGTCAATGACAAGTTCAGTCCCTGTTGTAAACTTTGATTCATCAGAGGCTAGATAAACAAATCCATAGCCAACATCATCTGCTTCTCCAGCGTAAGGTGGCAAGTTGATTCTACCAACATGTAATTTTCCCATTGCTTCCTGCGAAGAGATTCCTGCATCCTTGGCCAAATCAGTATAAATTGGACCGGGATGAACGGAATTGACACGAATATTATCCTTAGCAAACCATTGTGCGGCATGCCTAGTCATGGAGGTAACCGCCCCCTTTGAGGCACTATAAGCAACGCTATGGGCATCTGCAAAGCCGCCAATCAGAGCAGAAACTGAGGAATTATTGATGATTGATCCACCACCGGCTTGCTGCATGACGGGGATGACTTGTTTCATTCCCAGCCAAACGCCTTTTGCATTAATGTTCATAACTTTATCCCAATCATCTTCTTTAGTTTCAAGAATGCCATTGGGAATATGAATACCAGCATTGTTGACTAGAACATTGACTGTGCCAAATTTTTTAACAGCAAGATCCACTACGGCTTTCCAATCATCAGCGTTAGACACGTCTAACTTTGCACCAATAACATTTGGATAAGTTTGTTTAAGTTTATTTACCTCTTCATTTAGCTTATCCGTTACAATGTCAGTTGCGACGACTTTAGCGCCTTCTTTAAGAAAAAGTTTGACTCCAGAAAGTCCCATACCACTCTTTGCGCCAGTGATCAGTGCTACTTTACCATCTAAACGACCCATAATATTACCTCCGTTTATTGTGAAATATATCACATATTTATTGTAAATTTATCCAGAAAATAATTCAAGATGAGAAAAAGCTTTCAATTTCGGATTTTCTTCTTTTAAAAGTCAAAAATAAATACGGAAAGGCTAGGATTCTAGTCTTTCCGTATAAACGGGTACGGTTAGTTAAATTTATTCCGCCTCTTGCGCGATTTGAGTAAAGTAAGTTTTACCGCCAAGGCTGTAAAGACTGTAGTAGGCAGCTTGCAGATCGTTATCTGGGTCTCCTGCTAAGAACACTGGTTTATGCTGGTTTTTGAGCGTTAAACGATAACGATAATTTCCAGTCGTCTTAACGTGTTTTGTGGTTAATCCCTTAATCTTGGTTTTTGTATAAATGTAACGATAGCTACCCTTAACCGACGTTTTGGTAATCTTTACGGAAGCACTTGGTGTTCGGTAATAGGCTAGGGCGTTGTAACTTTTATTGGTATTCGTGTGAACTTCAACATAGCCATCGGAAGTAAACTGGACGGATTTTGAAGAGGAAGAGCCAATGGCGCTAGTACCGCCGATTGTTAAATTACCATGGCTATAGGTCGGTACAAACGTAGGCGTTTTGACCTTGCTAAAGGCTGCCTTGTTGGTCGTATCTATTTGGGCCAGAGAGTATCCCTTATCAATACCTGACTTAATGTACTTATAGCGTAAATTATTCTTTTGATTTAAGAGGAGTCCCGATTTCCATTTCTTACCAACTTGAATCATTTGGGTTTTACCCGTTATGACAGTGCCCTTGGGCAATGTTAGCTTGGTACTGAATTCCTTATTTGATGCAAACCAGTGTGCATTTACAGAAACTTTTTTGGTGGTTTTATAGTAAGTATCTGTATTCAAATAGTCGCGAGGAACAGAATGAGTCCCGATTTTTACGGTAGCTGATTTAGCCTGAGCATTTTGCTGGCTGACTGCTAAGCCTGTTACCGCAAATATACCAACTGTGGCTAAAGATAATAATAGATTGATTTGTTTTTTCATAATTGATAGTCTCCCTGTTTAATGACAGTATAACATGAGTCTATTCCGTCTCATAGAACAAACAAAACGCGCCTTCGCCACCATGAGTTGCCAAAACTGGCGAGATGGCATTAACGGAAATTTCAGTGTCCGGAAATTGGACAGTCAAGGCCGTCTTCATTATTTCAGCCTGCTCGGGTGCATCGACATGGGAAATTCCAATTGTCTTAACCTTGGGACCGCTACTCATTTCTTCATAAATGTTATCAAAAAAACGGTTAATTGGTTTGATGCCCCGCCCCTTTTTCTGAACGACAAGCTCACCGTTCACAATTTCAATCACAATTTTCACGTTTAATAGATTGGTTAAAATCCCGGCAGCTTTACTAATTCGGCCACCCGCAATCAAATTATGCAGGTCGACAACGGATAGGTAGGCTTTTGTACGTTGCTGAATCGATTCCAATTCAGTCGTGATTTCGTCAAGAGTTGCACCAGCTTCAATCATTTTGGCAGCGGTCAAAATTTGAAAGGCACTTCCACGATCACCGGATTTGCTGTCGATGACGGTCACGTCTGCTGTAGAGAGCATTGAGGCCTGATGAGCAGCGTGAACCGTGCCACTGATGCTTTCCATAATATCGATACATAATACTTGGCTTCCGTCTTCGCCAGCCTGATCAAATGCGTCGACGAAACTGCCAATTGGGGGTTGAGACGTTTTCGGTAAAGCTTTAGCTGATCGCATTAGACTTGGGAACTCATCGCTCGTAATGGTCACGCCGTCAACATAAATAACGTCATCAATCATAACGGTTAATGGCACAACAGTAATGTTGTATTGGTTAATTTCGGCTTTAGTTAGACCCGTTGCGGAGTCTGTTACTAGTTTGATATTGGGCATTTAGTTCACCAACTTTATTAGTTTAGTCTTTAAGTCACTATATAGTATTATAAACTAGGTAAAATGGTTTACAAGAACCTTATAGGACGTTAACTAATTTTTAAGATTTTTTTCGATAAATAGTCTTATTACCTCCATACTAACGGAAAATATCGCTACAATGAAAGTAATTAGTCAATAAAAGGGGATTCTTAACATGAAGTTGAAAAAAATTGGACTTAGTATCCTGAGTATGGCAATTGCTGTTGGTGTTTTTGCAGGTTGTTCAAGCACCAAGCTTCATAAGGCCGAGGCGAGTCAATCTGTTACATTATACAACCAGTGGAAGAAGGCTTATGTAGGTGGAAAGACCCAGAAATACGTGAAATCTAATAACGGACAGGGAGCAACAAAGGCCGTGTCTGAGGGTCAAGGCTACGGGATGCTTGCCACCGTTTTGGCAGCCAAAAAGGGTGCGAATACGCATACGACGTTCAATCAATTTTATCGTTATTATCGGGCGCACCGAATTTCTAGTAGCAATCCGCTCATGGAATGGGAGCAAACGAAGCGTTCCGGAAAAATGACCAGCACCGGATCCGAAAAAAATAGTGCCACTGATGGTGATTTGGATATTGCTTACTCTCTAATTCTAGCAGATAAAAAGTGGGGAAGTAAAACCACAAACTATAAAGCGGCCGCTAAGAATATTTTAAAGGCCATTAAGAAAAATGAAATTAATAAGACCACATATCTCCCTAAGATGGGGAATTGGGCAACCAGAAGCTATGATCAAAGCAAATTACGAACCTCAGATTTAACAACCGGCTACTTTAAGACCTTTGCAACTTACACAAAGGATTCATTTTGGACGAAAGTTGCTAGTCACAGTCAGACAGCTGTTAAAAAATTGAGCGCCCGCCATAAAACGGGACTGTTCCCCGACTTTATCAAAGCCACAGGCAGCAGTATCAAATTAGCTGCCGTCTCTGCTTATCAAATTGAAGGGGCCAGTGATGATCAATACGGCTACAATGCCTGCCGTGTTCCATGGAGATTGGCACAAACCTACAAGATAAAGAAGGACAGCACCACGAAGAAAGCCCTCAAGAAGCAGTTAACCTTCTTCAACAAACGTTCAAAGGTGACCGCCGTTTATACATTGGGCGGCAAAGCGGTGAACAGCTACGTTAATACCGCGTTCACGGCGCCAGTTAACTTTGCAGCGAAGACGTTGAAGCAGAAGAGTTTACAAACAAAAACAACGAAACAATTGCCAAAATCAATTGAGAAAAAGAATTACTTCTCAGCAACTTTGGAAGTTGTGACGGCGTTAAGTTAAACATAAAAAGCAATCAGAAATTTCTGATTGCTTTTAATTTTGAACCCATTTTGTAAACTTGGTTAAATGCTCCTCAAACCAGTCGACGATTCTGCCGGTCAACAGTGCTGAAATGACCGTACCCTCTCGGACGCCAATCAGACCGTGAGCGAAAACGAGTGACAGAATAACTGCCGCAATGACCATCGAAATATCGACCCGCACCTTAATCGTCCCGAATGGCTTTTTAAAGCGAAAGGCTAGTGCAGCTGCAATTCCCTCGCCGGCCATCATGAGGGTTCGTGAGTTAACTTCAAAGAAAACCCCGGTCGCTAAAAGAACGACGCTAATGAGCGTGAGGCCCATTTGTTCCCAATAAACACTAGGTTGTAAAAAGCTAAATTGGTTAACGAACCAGTCAATCATGGCACCAAATAAAATTGAGGGTAGAGGTTGAATCAAATTCATCCAGCCAAAATCTTTGCGAAGGACGACCCATTCCAAAAGGATAATCAGAATCATGAATAGAATAGTTGTCTGGCCAATTGTGAGGGGAACCAACATACTCAAAACGTTTGGCACACTTGAAATGGGAGAAGTACCAAGCGTGGCAATTTTTGCTAAGGCAACGCTGGCCGACATGATGAGCAATCCAAGAACCAGTAAGCAAACGTGTTTTAGCTCATAGATAATGTGTTTGTTAAGGGTCATGGGCGGTCACGCTTTAGCAAAACGTTGTAGATATCAGTTAATTTGGTATCGAAATCGTCAACGTCAAAATCGGCCAATTCGTTAAATAGTGATTGCCACCATTTGGCCATCGTTTCGGTTAGTTCCTGTGCGAGCGCTTCTCCAGCAACCGTGAGCGCAATTATTTTCGCCCGCCGATCAGTGGTGGCGGGGGTTCGGGTCACCCAGCCCTTTTTCGCCAAAACGGTTAAGTCGCGGGCAAGCAAACTTGGATCAACGCTCATTTCCTGGGCAATTTGAACTTGCTGGCGGCCGGGATGTTCATAGATAAACATCAGCAGGTCACTTTGAGTGGCGTGCACGTCTAAAGCTTCAATTTGATGATTAAAATCGTTCTTTGACCGCCGATAAATTCCGGCAATGTATTGACTAAAATGATGATATTGCATGATAAAAAGCCTCCAATGATTTAATGGACTTATCTATTTTATGGCTTATTTAGTGGACTTGTCAATTAAATGAGTGCCGTCTTCTGCAAATGAAAGTCATCAAGATTCCGAATAAATGCTATAATAATTCATATTAATAACGTGATATAAAAGGCACAATCAATGGAGGAGGTTAGTGACGATGGATTTTACTGATCGCCAAACGAAAATAATCAATATGCTCAAAAAAACGAGTCCATTGACAGGCGACACAATCGCCAAAACTTTGGGGCTCAGCGTTCCAACGATTCGTGGCGATTTAAGATTATTAACGACGGTCGGTGTTTTAAAGTCGCGACCCAAAGTCGGCTATCGCTACCAAGGAGATCAATTAGTTAATGTTGATTATGATGACCTATATGATATTCCAGTAGGTGACATTATGTTGGCACCCACTAAAATTAACGACGAAGCTAGTTTACAGGAGGCTGTTTCAAAGCTATTTCTAAAGGATGTTGGTTCACTATACGTTGTGGATCAGCAACAGCAAATTGTCGGCCTCATCTCTAGGAAAGATTTGTTACGAGCTAGTTTTAATAGTACAAATCCGGAATCCATGCTGGCCAGTGTCATCATGACGCGGATGCCCAATCTTATCTCTGCCACGCCGCAAACAACGGTCATGGAAGCTGGAAAATTATTACTAAAACACCAGGTAGATTCACTGCCAGTCGTTGAGAAAAAAGGGTCGCTTAAAGTAATCGGGAAAATTACTAAAAATCGAATATTTCAGCATTTTATTGAACGAGGACAAATTTAAAATTTTGGTAAAGAAATCGGACACCTTTTGGGGTGTTCTTTTTGTTTATTGTAATGGCATAAATCCACGCCCTATATCAGGAATGAGGAATTACTAAAGCTAGGTAAGACGGACTATACCACTGAATTCTTTTGGAAAGCGCTTGCAATCTTCCACCAAATAAGATACGTTATAAATGTTTAAATATGACGTTTCATTTAGTGGAAAGAGGGATAATATGTCGAAGTTTATCTACAATTTTTCTGAAGGAAATAAGGATATGCGTGATTTATTAGGAGGAAAAGGGGCCAACTTAGCCGAAATGACTCACTTAGGGCTACCCGTTCCTCATGGCTTTACCATTACAACGGAGGCGTGTCACGCTTATCAACGAACCCTTACCTTAAGCTCTGATCTATTGACACAGCTGGACGCTTCAATTACACAGCTTAGCCAAGAAACGGGGAAGCAATTTGATAGTCATGACAATACCCTACTCATTTCTGTCCGATCCGGTGCTGCAATTTCGATGCCCGGCATGATGGATACCATTTTAAATATTGGGCTAAATGATCAGACAGTAAAAGCTTTGGCACAAACTACTAATAATGAGCGGTTCGCTTACGATAGCTATCGCCGACTGCTGGCAATGTTTGGGAACGTGGTGTACGGACTTGATGAAGCCGCCTTTGACCAGGTGCTAACCGATATCAAACGGAAAAACGGGTATGCTTCTGACTTAGAGTTAACAGCAGAAGATCTTAAACAAGTTGTGACTGAATTTAAAGAAATCTATCAAACATCTGATAAAGGAAAATTTCCCCAGGATCCGAAAACGCAGCTATTAGCAGCAATCAATGCCGTTTTTGAATCTTGGAATAATCATCGGGCACAAGTTTATCGAAAGCAGAATCATATTTCTGAAAACCTAGGCACTGGGGTCAACGTGCAGGAAATGGTCTTTGGTAATGCGGGCGAAAATTCTGGGACGGGTGTTGCCTTTACTCGTAACCCGGCAACTGGTGAAAAGGCCCTCTTTGGTGAGTACCTACTGAATGCGCAAGGCGAGGACGTGGTGTCCGGTGTCAGAACCCCGCAAGATGTTGGCGTTTTGAAAACTGAAATGCCAGCTTTGTATGATCAATTAGCCGAAACCGCAGAAAAATTGGAGACCCATTACCAGGACATGCAAGATCTCGAATTTACAATTGAAAAGGGAAAGATGTTCCTGCTTCAAGCGCGAGATGGCAAACGAACAGCGTATGCGGCCGTTAAAATTGCGGTGGATCAAGTGAACGAAGGCCTAATTACCAAAAAACAGGCATTACTGAGAATTGAACCGGATGCTATTTCGACGATGCTTCATCCTGAATTTGATAAGGAAGCACTGGCGGCACATCAAATCTTAACGACTGGCCTACCAGCGTCTCCTGGTGCTGCGACTGGTCAGGTTTACTTCACCGCAGCGGATGCCAAACAGGCCAGTGAGGCAGGGCACCCAGTGGTTTTACTGCGGCAAGACACATCGCCGGAAGACATTGACGGTATGATTGTTAGTCAGGCAATTGTGACGTCCCGAGGCGGAATGACCTCCCATGCGGCCGTGGTTTCTCGCGGAATGGGCGCAACTGGGGTTGTTGGGGCGCACGAATTAAACGTGGATTATCGGGCTAAGGAGGCTAAAGTTAAGCAGCAAATTATTCATGAAGGCGACTGGGTATCCGTCAACGGGACAACTGGAGATCTCTATTTGGGGCAAATTAAAACCACTGAGGTCACCGTCAAAGGCGACTTGTCGGTTTTGCTGGAGTGGGCGAAAGAGTATTCCCGAATGGGTGTCTACACGAATGCTGACACGCCAAAGGATTTCCAAAAAGCATTGGATTACGATGCAGATGGTATTGGGTTAACGCGAACTGAGCACATGTTTTTCAAGCCAGAACGCCTCGTCCAAATGCGGCGCCTCATCTTGGCAGAAGATGCAGAAGGACGCAAAGATCCACTCGCCAAGCTCCTGCAAATGCAACAAGGTGATTTTTACGAGCTATACAAATTAGCTGAGCATAAAGAGGTCACGATTCGCTTGCTGGATCCACCTTTGCACGAATTTCTACCGCATGATGAAAAAGAAGTTGCGGAAGTTTCTGAGCAAACTGGAATTTCTACCAGCAAGATTAAAGAGCGGGTCAGCTCTTTGAAGGAGTTAAATCCGATGTTAGGCCACCGAGGCGACCGGTTGGCAGTGACCTTCCCTGATATTTATGAAATGCAGGTCCAGGCGATTATGACGGCGGCACTGAAGTTGGCAAATGAAGGCTTGAAAGTGGCGCCACACATCATGATTCCTTTGACGGATTCCAAGATTGAAATGGCGTGGGTTCGGGAACTGGTCGTTAATCAAATTGACCAGGCAACTAAGGCGGCGGGCGTGACGCTTGATTATACGGTTGGAACCATGATGGAAATGCCACGAGCATGTGTGACCGCTGACCAGGTTGCTGAGGAATCTGATTTCTTTAGTTTTGGGACCAACGATTTGACGCAACTGACCTTCGGCTACTCAAGGGATGATGTGGGCTCATTCATGCCGGAGTACATCAAAAAGGGACTTTTACCGGCTGATCCGTTCCAAACCGTGGATACGGAAGGCGTTGGTGCGTTAATGAAGATTGCAATTGATAAAGGGCGTCAAACGAAACCACAGCTCCCAATTGGTGTTTGTGGAGAAGTGGGTGGTGATCCAGCCTCCATTGAGTTCTTTGAGCAAATTGGAGTGACTTACGTTTCTTGTTCACCATACCGCGTGCCCGTTGCCCGTTTGGCGGCAGCACAGGCACACTTACGACAGGCTGGCGCAGAGACACCAGCTTTGGCAGCAAAGACGGCCTAGGCCAAATTAAAAATCATGAGCAGATTTTTGCTCATGATTTTTAGTTTCCACTAATATCGTGCTTTTCCAAATCCTGCATAATCGTATCACCAAGTAAATCGCGGTCTGTCACCGGAATCTTGCGACCCCACCAGACACCCACAGCGCCCAGAACAATCCAGACCCCAAGCAGAACGTATTCGTAAGGCCAGATAAGCGAGTAATCAGTTTTAGGGGTCACTGTAATCAAAGCAATTCCTAATGCTGCTATCCCACCTAAAAGGGGCCAAAGTAACGTCTTATTGCGAAAGCCGCCAATTAGTTGAGGGTACCGTTTGCGAATTTTGAAAAGGCACAACGTACTGAATGCCCAGGCCAAAGCAATCAAGAAACCACCCATGTCTAGGAAGTAGACCAAGGCGCCTTTACCCAACCAACCAATACTCAAAATAAGTGCCAAAACGACCCATAAAGCGTTAGTCGGTGTGCCATACTTCGGATGAATTTTTGCTAATGGTTTTGGCAACATGTGACCCCGTGCGAGGGATAAAATTAACCGGGATGAAGCTGAAAATAAGTTCAAGAAACTGGTTAATAATCCGAGCGCTGAAATAATGAGGGCCACCGTACCAAGAATGGGGAAACCTGCCGCCGTGAAGGCATCGATTGTTCCCATTTGCATTTTTGCCGTTTCCTGCCAAGGCCAAACGAAGGCGGAGGAGAGGAGCACAACAATGTAGTAGGCGCCCGCAGCAACGATGGAAGCAATGACAATTAAGCCAATTTTGCGGGCCGGCATTTTTGCTTCTTCTGCCATGGTCGCGACCGATTCCCAGCCGGTCATGAACGTCATGGCTGGTAAAATGAACCGGATCATCGAGGGGAGTGGTGCCTGTTTGCTGGTGAACGCTGGCCAAAAGTTGTTGAAGGAGCCTTGGCTAAAGCCGACCGCGACCAGAATGGCTCCTAGTACGACTAGCCCGATGACCAGGATGGTTTGAATTCGTCCCGTCAAATGGGCCCCCAGGTAGTTGATGGCGAAAATCAGCAAGGTAATGGCAACCCCAATTGCCAACTCTAAGTAATGGACTTTGATGCCGGCAAAGGAGTAGTACGGCCCAACCGCAATTTCCGGAACAATTTGGGAAATGAGAAGGCTGGAGGCGGTGACGTAAAAGCCAAGTGCACTTAGATAGCCACCGAGAAGTGTCCAGGCCGCAAACAGGGCGCCCGGCTTTTTGAAGGCAATGTAGCCGTAAACAATCTCCCCACCAGAACGCGTGAACATGGTGGAAAGCTCGGCAAAGGAGAGGGAAGCTAAAATTGCAAAAACCATCGCGAGGGCGAGACCAAATATTTCCCCACCAGCACCGTATTCATTGAAAAACTGACTATTAGTATAAATCCAACCGCTACCGATAGTGCCACCAGCCCCCAAAGAAATGAGGCTGAGTGAACTAACGTTTCGTTTGACTGAGTTAGTCGCCATATTGATATCAACTCCTATTTATAGATAGGTAAGCGCTTACAAATAAGCCATAATCAGAATACACTATGGAGACAACTAGCGCAATAAATGTACAATTTGAAGTTGCATTTGGTGAGAGAGTGGCGTTCAATGAAACTAGATTAATAAAGGGATGAGTGGATATGAAAGCTGCATATATCAATCAAGTGGGGGATGCCGGTGAAATTCAATTTGGCGAGTTGCCGACTCCCGAGCTGCATGAAGATGACGTGTTAATCAAAGTTAAGGCGGTGTCCGTCAATAATGTTGATACGTTTGTCCGAAGTGGAGGATTTAAAACCAACTTGACCTTTCCGTTTGTGATTGGTCGGGATGCCGTTGGAGAAGTGCTGGAAAGCGGGTCACAGGTGACGCAATTTCACGCCGGTCAGCTCGTTTGGACGAACAGCATGGGCTATGACGGGCGCCAAGGGATTACCAGTGAATTTGCGGCGATTCCAGCTGAGCGATTGAACGCGGTACCGGATGGTGTTGATCCGATTCAACTGATTGCGGCAGTCCATTCTGCAGCAACTGCCGTTATTCTCCTGCAGCATCATTTGCAGCTTGAATCCGGACAAAAGGTGCTGGTTGAGGGAGCTGCTGGCCACGTTGGAACCAAGCTCATTCAAGTGGCGCACACAATGGGTGCAAGAGTTCTGACCACTTCGAATCCGAATGATTTTGATAACTTAAAAAGGCTTGGCAGCGATAAAACTCTTGATTACCATGGCAATTGGCAAACTAGTGCGAGTGGTGTCGATGTCATTGTTGATACCTCTGGGAAAGTGGCTTTGCAGGAGAATGTGAATTTGCTGGCGTTGGGTGGCAAAATTGGAATGATTACAACGCCCGCAGATGTTAACGCCACTTTGGAGTCACGAAGTTTTTACACCACTGACAAGCAACTTATTGGATTTGTGATTAGTCACGCTGAGTTACCACAATTGCAAGTCGCCGCCAAAGTGTTGAATGATCAATTTGCACAAGGAAACTTGTTGGATGATCAGGTTTTGGTTAAGTCACTTTCTTTCGCGCGCGAGGCACATGAGTTATTGCAAACTGGTGGCGTGAAGGAGAAGTTGGTGCTGGTGCCAGATGGGAAATAGATCAATCTATTTTCTTTTTAAATTTACTGGTATACTCAACTCAACAAAATGAAAAGGGGAACCTCATGGCCTACAAAGTTGATTTCAAAAACGTCGCAACAATTGGATTAGGAAGCTCACCGGTTGCAGAGAAACTCGCTGGAATGCGAGCCCACGAAGCCCGTTATTTCTGGAACAAATTCAAGCATGAGTTTATCACTGTCCCGGCCGCAGATGATCCAGACACCTTAGCGTGGATCGAATCGATTTGCCAGGAAAGAGACCTTGTTTTCCCATATCAACCATTAGAAGTGACGTCATTTGAAGCTGGTGGCAATCGCTACGCTTGCGTTTTTTATGAAAATGGGTTGGCGGTGAATGTTCTATACGGTTTGGAAGAAGGGGCTAAGCGAGCTGTTGGATTCAAATTGAGCGACGGGATGGAAATTCCGGCAGAATTTGAAGGGAAATTTAAGTTCGCTAAGCAACGGTCAACTTTGGCAGGAACCATTCGGGGAACCTTTTTTATCATAAAGGGAACGTATTTATGATGAAATTAGATTTTGAATTTACGGGTAATCCGGAAAACGCAGCGGCGATGGCGGCTTACATGAGGAATCGTTTCGAGTTCATCGGGTTAAAGGCGCCGGAACGTAAAGAGCAAAGCAAGCCACTACTGAAGCTGAGTAGCACGATGGATCTTGAATCATTGCGCCAGTGGATTAAAACACTCTATGAGCGGGATGAGCGCGAGTACCAGTATCTTGCGATTGATTTGGCGGATAAAAATGTCCGGCGCTGGCAATTTTCAGATATTGCCTATTTCAAACAGTTTATTACTCAGAAATCCTGGTGGGATAGCGTTGATTCCTGGCGAACCATGTTTGGCAAGTATATTAAATGGCACCTGGAAGAAAAGCAGGCAGTATTTGACCTGTTCTTTGGCAGTGACAATTTCTGGGAGCGCCGGGTTGCCATCAACTTACAATTAATGGAAAAAGGAAATACAAATCTGACGATGTTGACGAAGGCCATACTGGCTGACCAGGAGACGGATGAATTTTTCATCCAAAAGGCGATTGGCTGGTCGCTGCGCCAGTACAGCAAAACGGACCCAGCTTGGGTACGACACTTTTTAGTGGCGCACCAAATGAGTCGGTTGGCAGTTAAGGAAGGCAGTAAATATTTATGAGCAAAAAAATTCCTCAGCATTTAAAACTTGCTGAGGAATTTTTGTGTTGCTAGTGATTTTTATAAATGTTTAGTCGACTTCTTCATTTGCCTTTTCGTTAACTTTTGCTTGAGCTTTGGCTGATGCAGCCTGCATCTTGCCTAAAACAGCTCGGGCGATTGGTCCAACAATGATTAATTGAAGTGGTAAAGCAACGATAAAGTTGAAGCCCCAGGCATGGAAGTAGTTTGCAACGCCGACGTTACCGGCCATGATAATTCCGAAAAGTGACATGCATGAAACCATTCCAAGAACCATCATAACTGAGATGGTGATTCCGATGAGGACAACGTTTTTCTTCATGTAATCGTTAATGATGTATTTGAAAGCGAGACCCTTAGCGATGGGACCAACGACTAGTAGGTCCAAGATGATTGCGACAAGTAAGCCACCGGGATATTCCTTAATAGAGTTTAATAGGAATCCGTCCGTAAATCCTTGTACTAACGCAACGTTGTAACAAACCATCACAAAGACCATTAGTCCGGCCATGATGGCGGTGAAAACAATTTCTTCTTTTAAATTTTTTGGCATTTTGTATCTCCTTATTTTTAGCAGCACTGTCAACCACTATACAGATTTAAGGGGCAACGCGTAAGTTACATTTGTGTGACATTTTCAAAGTGATCTAATTTCTTCTTTATACAATTTCTGTATAGCCAAAAATAGTTAAAAATACTGCTCCATCAAGTGTTGCATTAGATTGAAAATTCATTTTGTATAAGTCGTACCTTCTAATCCCTCTAAAAAAGAACTATACTTTTAGCGGTGCTAACAAGTTTACAAATTCACTTGTAAATGAAGAACGCTTTTATTTAAATCTGGTTTGATTAGAGGGAACAAAATAATGGAAACAAAAAATGATGGAAAAGTTGGATTAGGTGGGTTAATTGCGTTAATCGTCGGGAGCTCAATTGGGTCAGGCATCTTTGCATTACCCGCGACGGTGACGGGTGGCGCCAATCCGGCCGGCATCTTAATTGGTTGGGCAATTGTGGGTATCGGAATGCTGTCCTTGGTATCCGTTTATAGTAACCTAACGTTGCAGCAATCCAACATTGATGATGGGATTTATGGTTGGTCTCGAAATGCATTTGGTCACCTTGGTGGCTTTATTGGTGCGTTTGGTCACGGAGCAGGGGATGCCATTGGAAATGCAAGTTACTTAGTCGTGCTATTTTCGGCGCTTGGGAGCTTCGGAATCTTTGACTACTTTGGTAAGGGAACGACCTGGCCGGCAATCATCTGTGCGTCAGCCGTGCTGTGGATTGTGAACTACTTTGTGCTTCGCGGGGTTAAGTCGAGTACGAGGCTCAACAATTTCACAACGATTATCAAAATTATTCCCATTGTATTGTTCATTGTGCTGGCAATTATTCAGTTTAATCCGCATATTTTCATGCATAGTTTTGCCTCTACGCAGGTGATGTCTGTCGCAACGGGCAAATGGACGCACGTTTCACTATTTAATCAAAGTAAAACGGTGCTCTTAGCAACAATGTGGACGTTGATTGGCTTGGAATCTGGGACTATTTTCGCAACGCGAGCTCGGAAGCTGGCGGATGTTGCCAAAGCAACCATCATCGGCGCCCTAATCGTCGTATTCCTTCTTGTTGGAACAACGGTGCTGGCGTTAGGATTAATGGCGCCTTCAAAAATTAGTCAATTACATGACCCGTCAATGGCGGGTTTAATGACCCACATGGTTGGTTCATGGGGCGGCACGTTAATTGATATTTGCCTGATTTTAGCTGTGCTGGGGGCCTTAATTGCTTGGGTTAATCTGAGTGCGGAAGAAGTACGTTTGGCGGGTAGAGGTGGTTCTGCTGCAAAGTGGTTGAACGGCCTCAATCAAAATGAAGCACCGCGCAATTCACTATTAATTACGACGGGGATTACCCAAGTTTTGATGATTATTGCCGGAATTGATAAGTCGAGTTACGTTACGTTGCTCTCGTTTTCAACTTCACTGGCGTTGATTCCGTACCTGTTTTCGTCCATCTACGCGCTTAAAAGTGTGATTGTGGGAACCGGATTTGCTAATCGGTCAACGCAACAGCGAGTTTACTCAGGGGTTACTGCTTGTATCGCAATCTTGTTTGTTTTCTTTATGATTTATGGCGCAGGATTCCGGTACTTACTGCTGGCCGCAATTGTGTGGTCACTAGGTCTTCCATTCTTTTTCAAAGGGAAGCGAGAATGGCATTCCCATTTCAATAAATCTGAAATAGTGGTTTGCTCGGTCATTTTCCTAATGGCGTTGGTTGGAATTTACGCATTGGTCACCGGGTCAATTCAGTTTGATGCTTAAACAAAAAACGACTAGAAAGTCTAATCATTCAGGATTAGATCATCTAGTCGTTTTTCAATTTAGTAGATATTTTCAATTTTTGCTTGGCTAGCTTCATGATTTAAAAATTCGTCATAAGTCGTGTCAGGCAGGTCAACGATTCCCTTTGGTCCAACCTCAATCAAGTGATTGGCGATCGTTTGGATGAATTGGTGGTCATGACTCGTGAAGATGAGAGAGCCAGCAAAATCAACCAATGCATCGTTCAAACTTGTAATACTTTCAAGATCCAAATGGTTAGTCGGATCGTCTAAAAGGAGTACGTTTGCTTTGCTAAGCATTAACTTAGAAAGGTAACTCCGGACTTTTTCACCACCGGAAAGGACGTTTACCTTCTTCAAAACTTCGTCGCCTGCAAACAGCATTTGACCCAGGAAGCCGCGAAGGAAGGTATTGTCACTTTCTTCCTTGCTAGCATATTGACGTAACCATTCCAAAATATCAAACCGGTCGTCGCTAAACTCAGGGGTCAAATCCTTTGGCATGTAAGCTCGGTTTGTTGTCACGCCCCAAGTAACGGTACCAGTGTCTGGCTCAAGTGTCCCGGCAATGATTTGCATCAGTAAACTAGTTGTTGCATCAGAGCGGGAAACGAAGGCTGTTTTGTCGCCAGGGCGAAGAATGAAGCTGACGTTATCCAAAACTTTTTCGCCGTCGATGGTCTTGCTGACGTTTTCAACGCGAAGCAAGTCATTTCCAAGTTCACGTTCTGGTGTAAACTTAATGAATGGGTACTTACGTGAGCTGGGTTTGATGTCATCTAACGTGATTTTATCTAGTTGCTTCTTTCGAGAAGTGGCCTGTTTTGACTTGGAAGCGTTGGCCGAGAAACGGGCAATAAATTCTTGCAGTTGTTTGATTTGATCTTCTTTTTTAGCATTTGATTGGGCTTTTAAGCTTTGTGCTAACTTAGAGCTTTCAAGCCAGAAGTCGTAGTTACCGACAAATAGTTCAATTTTACCAAAATCAACGTCGCAGATATGGGTACAAACGGCGTTCAAGAAGTGACGGTCATGACTGACAACTAAGACGGTATTTTTATAGTCGGCGAGGAAGTTTTCCAACCAGCTAATCGTCTGAGGGTCAAGTCCGTTGGTAGGTTCGTCTAAAAGTAGGACGTCTGGTTTACCAAAGAGGGCCTGAGCTAACAAGACCTTAATCTTGTCACTTTCTGGTAAATCCTTCATTAAAGAATCGTGTTGGCTTTCAGGAATTCCCAGTGATTGTAACAACTGACTTGCATCACTTTCGGCGTTCCAGCCGTCCATTTCACCAAATTCACCCTCTAATTCGGCAGCGCGCAGGCCGTCTGCATCGGTAAAGTCTGGTTTAGCATAGATGGCATCTTTTTCAGCCATAATTTTGTACAGTTGTTCGTGGCCTTGGAGAACGGTGTTTAAAACAGTTTGATCATCGAAAGCAAAGTGATCTTGCTTTAAACTACTCATTCGTTCGTTGGGGCCCATTGAAACTTTGCCGGAAGTTGGGGCAAGGTTGCCCTCAAGGATTTTCAGGAAAGTTGATTTACCTGCACCGTTTGCACCGATAATTCCGTAACAGTTACCGGGGGTGAATTTTAAATTGACGTCATCGTACAGTTTTCGATCAGAAAAAGACATTGATACATTATTTACAGTTAACAAGCTTATACCTCGCTTTAATTTTTATTTTTCGAGTTCCTTTATCGTCCCCCTATACTATCAGATAAGAGCCGCGGGAACAAATGAACGATGTTTCATGTGAAACAATAGTATAATACTGGTAGCTAATATACAGGAGGAATTCAATGATACTAGAACGAAAAAGTTATATGGATTTCAAACAAATTGCGAAAGACTTTAGAAGTGAGCGTGGCGTTCCTGAAGAGCCTGCAATCGCTGAGCTAGAGCAACTTAATGAACTGTTTGCATTGGCCCAGGCCGGTGCAAATGAGATTGGGACGAAGCTTGAAAACTTAGATTCTGAATTTCAAGTGAAACATGATCATAACCCCATTCATCATATTGAGGAACGAATTAAAAGTGTTCAAAGTTTAATGAAGAAACTTGATAAAAAGGGGCTTGATCGGAAAGTTGAAAACATTGAGGATAACATTTCTGATATTGCTGGACTTCGAGTGGTGACCAACTACCTAGATGATATTTACTTGGTGGAGAAAATCCTAGTTAATCAGTCCGATGTCATGTTACTTAAGCGAAAAGACTATGTTAAAAATCCCAAACCAAGTGGCTATCGAAGTTTGCATTTAGTTGTGTCAGTACCCGTATTTCAGGCGTCTGGCAGTCAAGACGTTAAGGTCGAAATCCAGATTTGAACCGTTGGCATGGATATGTGGGCAAGCTTGGAGCACAAATTGCGCTATAAAACGGATATTAATCAGGAGTTAGTTGATCAGTATGGCTCAAATTTACAAGAATATTCGGATGAGCTTGAGGAAATCGAAACCAAAATGCAGAAAATCTATCAGCATTTAAATGAAGACAGTGAGATTAAACGTGCATGAAAGTAATGTTATTGCGCGGTGTCAATGTTGGTGGTAAGCGGCGCCTCTTAATGGCGGATGTCCGCCAACTATTTGCGGATCGAAAGGGTTACTTTAAAAGTGAGTATTCAAAATTGATGAAGAATCCGTACTACCGACAGATGACAATTCGAAATGGAAATACGCTGGAAAAAATCCTCGATAAGGCGAAAAAGATGACTAATTTTAAAATAAATTAGAAGCCTAATCTCTTATATATCAAGGCATTCATCATGATTGATAAAAAAGTCACAAAGATTTTAAGTATTTTGGTTGTAATCGTTTTCAAAACGTGGTATCTTACTTGTGAGGAAAGAAATAAACCTCATCTGATTGACTTCTCGAATGTTAGCGTTTGTACCGTTTCAAGAGACAATAACCACTGATTTGACCGTTAATCCGTCAGAGTGTTTTCTGTTGAAAGATGGAAAGAGTCGAGATGCTTCAGGAAGTTTGAAACGACTCAAAAGTTTGGGATTGCGGCAATTTCCGTAGATTCGTCAAAGGATTTTCCATCGAGAGGTGGAGGGGTTCTGTGTTTCAGGAAGTTTGTAGGATCCAAAAGTTTGGGATTGCGGAAATGCAAGACGTTTCAAAAGAGTCACGTGTTACAAGCAAGACCTTGTGGGTGATGTGAAAGCTCGCAAGCGCACCAAGGTTATGTTTAGATAAAAATTAAAAGATACGATCAGTGGAGGTAGTAGCTCATTAAGAAGTTTGTTAATGGTTTCTCCACAGCGTTTCATACCGCCGTTAGCCTGAATAAGTAATGGGTGCTTGTAAAACCACACCAACTTTTATCATTAGAACAATGACAGCAGGTAGGCCAGGATAGGAACGACGTGTAATTGAATATGAAGGTGTTAAGTGATTAAAGATTTTAGGTTTAATAAATCAATCAGTTGGGATATTTCCTCATAGGGGATTCAAGTAAGAGAAGGCTTGAATCCTATTTTTGTGCAATTAAATAGGCTTAGAACAGCAAAAAACGCTCATCCACCATATTTTTGGGGATGAACGTTTTTCTTAATCTTCAAATTGGACATCGACTTCTTGATTATCTTTGGTTAGCTCATGAATGACACCGGTTGTTGAGAACTCTGCGTCAACAAGCTGTTTCAGTTCCTGAACGGCGTCCTTTGCTCGTTTGGCGCCATCTTCCGTTACGGATTCGATGACGAGAACTGTTTCGGTAGTTTCCTCGGTTAACATGGTTCTTTGTGCTTCACGCCAGTTAAAGCAACGGCAAACGGCACCGGTATCGTCGTAGTAGATAACCTCGCCAGGAAGAGCGGGAGAATCTTCTTCAGCACCAAGTGGCCAGAATGGTTCGCCGCCCTTAGCAACGCCCAAATGTAAATTACCATCAATTTTGGCAATTGTTTCCCCACCAACTGGGACCGCGTATTTAAGTGAAATGCTGTTGTAGATGTCAACGAGGGGAATAATTGGTGTGAATTCGTGTCCCTGACTGACCCGTTTGAGTAAGGCTTCAATGGAAGAACGAGCACCCTTCTTCGTCTTAAATTTGGTGAAAGCATCACGCCACTCAGCGATGACTGGGTTCTTCCTAAAGGGATCAACCTCGATAAAGGGCTCTGCTTCATCCTCAGCAGCACTTAGCATTTTTTGAAAATGGGCCTTTTTACTTTCATCCACGTGATTGTCGATTCCCTTAGCAAATAGAATTTCGATGTGGGCCTCTGGGAATAGTTCCCAGAATGCGGGATCAATAATGATTTTTTTAGTCATGAACATGAATCTCCTTTTTAGTAATTTCGTTTATTGCCTTTTTTTACATAGTCCCAATTCTGTGCAATATTGACGCTCATTTTATCTAAAAGCTGCTCAGCATTTTTGCGTTCTTCGGCGCTAAATCCCTGAAACGCAACTTCGGTTGAGTAATCATTTTCGCGTTTAATTGGCTCATAAACTTTTAGTCCCTTTTTAGTGGGATAAAGATGTTTGGTTTTTCGATTTTCTGAATCAAATCGGCGTTCAATAAAGTCGTTTTCGGCCAATCGCTGAACGGCCCTTGCTGCAGTCGTGCGATCGGTACAGATCATTTCAGCTAGGCGTTCCTGAATGATGCCAGGATTTTCGCAAATTCGCGTTAAATACATATATTGTCCGCGAGCAAGTTCATACTGTTTGAATTCAATGTTGGCAATTGAATCAAGTGCTCGGGCAACAACGCCGATTGAGCGGAGAATATTTGCCATGAGACCACCTCACTTTCAGTAGTCATATTGTAAAATAGATATGTTGTAAATGCAACAAACAAAAAGGCAGGCGCTTTTACGCTTGCCTTTATTAGTCGTTAAATCATCGTCTTAACACCCATCACCAAAATCATAACGCCCATTGCGATGTTGAGGTACATGCGATAATCCCTTTATGGTTG
>NZ_AZGJ01000003.1 GCF_001436395.1 Secundilactobacillus malefermentans DSM 5705 = KCTC 3548
AATTTGTTCTTGCAATTTGGGAACGAATGTTTTGTCCCAGCCCCGCTATTTATTTTATGACTCTTTTTCAAATTCCTTTAAAGTCTTCAACTCTTGTGCATAATAACGTTTGCGGAATCGGCTAATTGCTTCATCAGTGAATTTATCTGGATCTAATTCCAATTTTTCAACGGGAATTGGTCGTTCGCCGGTAATTTGAACATCGATCAAGACCGGTTCACCCCGTTTGGTAATTTCGCGGGCTTCATCAAAGGCTTTCTGTAACTCCGATTGTTTCGTTACGGAAATTCCAGTAACACCATGGGCTTCCGCAACCTTAGCAAAGTCGACGTTCCCCAAACTAACCCCAAAACGGCGCTGCTCATCGTCCTCTTGTTCATCAACGATAAATCCTAATTCCTCATTTTTGAACACGACGTTAATAATTGGCAAGTGATAAAGGTTCTCTGTAATCAAATCTTGCATGACCATCGATTCAGCGCCATCCCCAGCTAAACTGAAAACTTGTTTATCCGGAAAACTAAGCTGGGCTGCAATGGCACCCGGTAGGCCCGAGCCCATTGTTGCAAATAGTCCAGAAGTGTACGAACGCTGCTTACCCGTATTCTTGATGAGTCGAACTGAATTTTGTGTGACATCACCAACATCAATCGAGAAGAGGGCATCATCAGTTGCAATCCGATTGATTTCTTTAAATACTGGCTCGAACCGCAGCTCGCCATCAGTCTTGTTCATCATCTGCTCATTGTAGTCACGCCAGTTGTCTGCGTTGGCAATATTAGCTTGATACCAGTCACTGTCTGCCGCCTTCTCCGCGCGATCATTAAGCTTGCGAAGGGCCTTTTTGGCGTCCGCCCACATCGCAACTTCGGTCTTATGCCGCTTCCCTAAAACGGCAGGATTACTGTCAATTTGAATAAATTTGGCGTTTGGATTAAATAAGATCTCCGCAAATGGGAAATTAGAACCGACAAAGAGAA
The DNA here is from genome assembly GCF_001436395.1 of Secundilactobacillus malefermentans DSM 5705 = KCTC 3548. GTDB lineage: Bacteria > Bacillota > Bacilli > Lactobacillales > Lactobacillaceae > Secundilactobacillus > Secundilactobacillus malefermentans. The sequence goes on from NZ_AZGJ01000003.1 coordinate 981, forward strand.
TAAGGTCCGTCTCAGCCATGGCTTCATTTGCAGGCTTTGAGGCCACTCGCATGGCAGAGCCAAGTAAAGCTGGGAAATCATACGGAATGACATCCTTTGCTAAAGCAGCGTAAGCGATTGGCAACTGTAGCTTTTGGGAAAGTTCCATTGCCTCATCGGCTGCGCCACGGACACCCTGTCCAATATATAAAATTGGTTTCTTTGCCTGTTTGATTAACGTCAAGGCGTCATCAACTTGTTCATCGGTTGGCGCAGGCGCTTCCGCCTTACGGAAATTAGCAGCTGCAGAATAGTAGCCATCAGCTGGAATTTCCTTATCTGCTAAATCATTAGGAATCACGACCACTGCTGGTCCATGATTAACGTAGGCCTGACGAACGGCTTCATCAACCACGTGTGGCAGACTTTCCGCCGTCATGACCGTTCGATTATAGACTGCGCCATCCCCAAACAGTTGCGCCTCATCCTGTTCCTGGAAGAAATCCATGTTCATCTGTGCTTGACCAACCTGGCCAACAATAAATAACGTTGGCACCTTATCCATTTTGGCATCGTAAACGCCTTGGTAGAGGTGGGTTGCGCCAGGGCCAGCTGAGCCAAAAGCAACGCCAATTTTACCTGTAACACGACCATCGCTAACAGCTGCCAATGCACCAACTTCTTCGTGACGAACATGAATATATCTGATATGACCCGCTGTTTCTTCATCCCGTAATGCGTAAACGAGGCTATTAATGCTGCCCCCTGGAATTCCGTAAATGTGATCAACGTCCCAACTTTCAAGTGTCTTTAACATTGCAATCCCTGATTTAATTGTTTCTACCATGATAAGACCTCCCAGAAATCTTTCCCTTACTTTTTGTAAGTGCAATCATTCTAATCTTAACCTGTAAAAGATTCAATTAAAAAGGCTTTCAATAAATTTAGCAATATGACCCGTTACACTTGAACGACGTACTGACCGTATCCAGGAACCGTCACAACGTGAACCGTCATCCCAAAGGCTGCTGATAGCAGTGACTCGTTTAATAGCTGTTCTGGTCTACCAGACGCGATTAATTGGCCATTCTTCAACAGCCAAATTTCATCACTAATCTTCATCGCCTGATTGATATCATGCAAAATGAGAATCACCGTCATTTTCTTGTCGGCTTGTAACTTCTGAATGAGGGCCATCAGCTCAGTCTGATACCGAACATCTAAGTACGTTGTCGGCTCATCAAGAAATAGGTATTCTGGCTCCTGTGCAAGCGCCATTGCAATCCAGACCCGCTGCTGTTGCCCACCAGATAGTGACGCAATATTCCGAGTCGCCATTTTCGTCAGCTGAACTTGTTCCAAAAATGGCGCAACCTCTTCATCACTAATTGTAGCTAAAAGTGAATGGAATGGTCGCCGGCCCATTTTAACAACATCACTCACGGTCATTTCATCCAAAACGTGATGCTGTTGAGAAACAATGGCAATTTTAGTCGCCCGTTCTTTCGCATCTAAATCAGCAAGTGGCTGATTATCTACCAAAATCTGGCCGCTATCCGGTATTAATTGGCCCGTCAATAGTTGCAATAGCGTCGTTTTTCCAGCACCATTTGGTCCAATAATTGATAAAATTTTTCCTTGCGGCACCTTCGCAGAGAAGTGGTTGATTAGGGGATGATTCGCGTTATAAGAAAAATTAACTTGCTTTAGTTCCATTAAATCCCCTCCTTTGAACCAAGAAGACTAGGAATGGCCCACCGATAATGGTCATGATTGTGGCAGCTGAGATTTCACTTGGTAGGACAACCAACCGACCAACCGTGTCAACAATCAGTAACAACCACGCGCCGCCCAAAATAGAAAATGGAATCAGCGTTTGATAATCGTGTCCCACTAATTTACGCCCGATGCTGGGAACAATAATGCCGATAAAGGGAATCGTACTGACGGCAGTCGTCACCCCCGCAGAGAGCACGACCACCAAAGTAAGTAAGCTCAATCGAATTAAAGTTGCCGGAACGCCAACACTCGCTAATTGCTGATCCGGCAATTTGAGGTAATTTGCCCAAGGCGCTAATAGAAGCGCCACAAATAAACCAATGCAGCCAATGACCAATAGCGTCAACACTTTTGGCCACGTAATGCCATTAAATCCCGTTACAATTCCAGTACTAATTCCCTGCGTAAATAGCTGCTTAAGGCCAACAAACGTCAAATTTAGCGCCACCCCGACGATAATTAATTTGTATGGGGTTCTCAATGTCTGCTTATTTATTAGAAGCCATAATGCCAATCCACCGCCAATAAACGCCAAAATTAAATTTCGCATTGGAAAAGTTGGCAGGAACAGTCCTCCCAGCAAAATGAGAAGATCACCGCCACTCGTCACACCTAAAATAGTTGGATCTGCCAGTGAATTACTGAAGACTGATTGGCTCAATGCGCCAGCAGCCGCAAGCATCCCCCCACAGATTAAACTCGCAATCCAACGCGGGGCGCGAAAATTCAAAATCGTGTTGACTGCATCAGCATTATTTCCATTTATTGCCCGCCACAAATCAAGCGGTGTCAAAAAATCGACACCGCTCATAAGGGCAACCATACTCGTTATCACTAATCCAATAACAACAACTAAATAAGCAATCGTTTCTTTTTTCATTAGCTTAACCCCTTGGATATAACCAATTTGAAATCCGTTTTAGCGCTGTTGAAGCGTGCATATTCGCCGTTGCATCAAAATCTGGCTCCTGCAAATCGTACACGCGCTGGCTTTTTACTGCAGCCGTTTGTCGCCAAACAGTATTTGTCTTAAACTCCGAGTTAAATTGAGCTGTCACCATTTTTGGCATTGCATGTTCAAGTCGCAAAATAACTTGCGGATTGGCCTTTTTGATGGCTTCATTGCTAGGCTGAATAACTTCTTGGGACTTCGATGTAAAGACGTTTTGTCCCCCAGCCAATCGCACCAAATCGCCAATATACGATTGATTCGTTTCAACCATGTATCCAGCGCCGGGAAGCCCCATTAATACTAAGACTCGTGGTTTAGCGTGCCCATTTGAAGTTCGACGGGCTTGTTTGATTGTTTGATTTATTTGAGCAACTGCTTGGCGACTTTCCGTTTGCCGGTGATAGTGTTTGCCCATTTTCTGAACGGTTTGTTTTAAATCAGCAACACTCGTCAAATTTAGGAAGTGAGGCGTCAAATGTTGTTGCTTAAAGCTCTTCCCAAATTGATCTTTCAGCGTGGTGACTGAATAAATGGCCGTTGGGTGCAAGGATGCAATTTTTTCCGCACTCGGACTCATCGGATTGCCAATTCTAGTCGCCGCTTTATATCGCGCTGGCATTTTATTGCTCGTGGTTGGTACCCCAACCAAGGGCAGCTTGAGTCGATCCGCAATTTGAACCACTGCATATGTGGTTGCAACAATCCGGGGCTGTTTAGTCGCTTTTGACTGCTGATGCATTGCAAAAATACCACCCGAAAACCCGATTATTGCGATCACTCCAATAGTAATTAATGCAATTTTTCGTGGTGATTTCACTTATAACGTCCCCTTATTTTCGATTGAGTAACCAGAGGCTCGTGCCACCAACCACCACAATAATCGCTAAAACGCCCCCAATGAGTAATGGCAAATTAATGCCCGCTTTACTCTTGTCGGGCGAATCTGCCGTCTTCCTCGTTTGATGATTAGCCGTTTGATTGCGTGGTTCTGGCGCGGATGCCACGGAAGATGACTGAGATGAGGAAGAATTTGAATTAACTTTAGTCTTTTGCTTGGACGATGCTGATGAAGCTGCCTTGGGACTTGAACTAGCAGCTTTCGTTGCTGCCTTTTGACTGCCACTACTGCTCGTTGCGCTTGCCTGACTGGTTGATACCGCGGTAGTGGCCTCAGCTTTTTTTCCTAAACTAGGTAGTCCCGTTGTACTAAATTTAAACGTGATTAAGTGCGTCGCCTTGTACACCTTTGGTACATTGATCTTCAATTTTGCGTTAATTTTCTTCTTTAAGTTGGTTGTGGTAAACGTGTAATAGTAGTTGGAGTTCCCTTTTGCATCCTTGTTTTTGCGAATGTTTTTGGGCTTACCGCCATTCACGCTGGTCACCGTTACTGGATAACTTGTTAATTTTTTGGCCGTTCTAATGCGCATTGTCACGACGTACTTGTGGTTCTTAACTTTTACACTGGCGGGATGGACAAAGTAGCCACTCGCAATGGAAGTTTTCGTTGTTCCGTATGTTAATGCCTGATAGTTTAGCGATTTTGCTTGCACCGATTCGGAGCCCACGTGCAGACCTAGTGCCAGTGCAATCAAAGCAATCCCGCTAATTAATAACCAATGAAGGTGTTTCATTTTTGTGCACTCCTTCTATACAATAGACCACCAATAAATGTAAGGGACGTCAAGATGCCAATGACTGAAATGAGTTGCGACTGATGCTCACCCGTTTGGGGTAACTTGTTGGCACTGGCTGTATTTGAAGACTGACTCTTATCTGGTGTTTGGCTATCAGTGGTTGACGTACTATCCGCCTTTGTACTATCTGTTTTTGGTTTATCCGCTCCACTTTTAGCGCCGGCAAATTTGAACCGAACTTCAAAGTCTTGGCTAATATTCATGCTGGGAACCGTCACGTGAATCGTCCCATCAATCACTTTGTCTAAATCAGTTAATGAGTCAACGTTAAAGATGTAAGTGACCGTTTGATTTTTGTCGGTACTTCCATACGTAATATCAGTCACTTTTTGACCTGCAACAGTGAGGGGCACAACTCCTTTACTGCCCATCCCTAAACTTTTGGCGTAACTAACGACCATGGTGACTTTATAACTGCCATCTGAATTTTTAGTAACGGCTGCCTGGTGGGTGTAATACTGGTCCGCCGTGGAAGGTTGATTGCTATCGGCTTGAAGGACTGTATAGGTGAGCGAAGTTTGGGTTGGATCAGAAGCGGCGGAAGCGCTAGATTGAGAATCATCATCTTCCGGTCCGGTAGCAGTCGCATCAACTTCTGAGCTAAAGCTTGACGAACTACTGGATTCTGCCGTTTTGTCTGGGACTGGCGCGGGCGTTGATGATTCTGGTTCGGCCGGCTTTGAAATGAGGTCGTTTTTCTCCCATTCCATTTTTAGTCTTGCAGATTTTAGTCTTGCAGATTCACTCAGTTTTAAATGAAACGCAGGGACTTCTATATCGAATGTCACGGGAACTATGCCAACTTGTGAAGTTAACGTAAAATTTTCATTAGTTATTGTGTCATCAACTTTTTGACTTGAAACTGCTACCCCTCTAGCTGTCATATTTTTTATATACTGTGCGCCATTAACACAGGGAAGTGACACTGAATAATTGCCATTTTTAATGACGACAATGGCCGGTTTGGGAAAATATTGATTCGCTACTGATGCTGTTTCTGTTCCTTGTTTTAGTAGTGAAACTGGTACCGTATACGTTCCATCCGCCAAATTGGCCGCCTGAACATTTTGTGAAGCGGTTACTTTTAACAAGAAAAATAATGTTGCTACCAAACTAATTAGAATAATCCTTAACTTTTTCGATTTCATCTTCTGGTTCTCCCCTGAAATATAATATAAAAACTATTTAAATATTAACACAAAAAAGGAATATTAATAGCTTGCTTGAATACTAATTAACAAATATATTCGGGATAATAGCTCGTTAAAAGTCATTAAATACACGATTATTCTGACTTTCTATTCTAATTAGCATGTTTATATGTGATTTAAATATTATAAATAAAATTGATATTTTATTTTACCATCTGTTTGAAGACAAATATTTTTTATAAAAACAGTAACACGATTAGAACTAAATTTTAATGTGATTAGCTATTTCTTTTCATTAATATAAGCAACACAAAAAGAGCTAATTGCAATTAAGCAATTAGCTCTTTTTCGTAGGAATATATTGGGGATTCCTACTTTATGATACTTCAATATGAAGTAATGTGAAGCAAAATTGGTTGTTAGGTAACTTGGTATGCCTAAACTATAAGAGAAAATAGCTAATAAAACAAGAAAATAACACCTTTTCCCGCCAACTTTTTATTATTTTAAGAATTTCCTTATGGATTTAATAGGTATACTCTACGCTAACGAATCCCACGATGGTAAAATGGTCGGTTCCTGATCTAATACCGCCAAGGTTTCGGCATCTAGATACTTCTTATTGACCACAACTTCATAAACATAATCGTTCATCCAGCTATCAGCCATCACGAAGTAACCCTTATCGCCGTTCTTTTCACCCCAACTATTTTCAACCTTCCAACGGTTAGGCACCCCGTTGACAAGATTGACACCCGTAAAGGTCATCGCATGTGACACATTTGCCTGCCCATATTCAAGGCGTTGGGCCTTCGTCATTGAAAGATCGACATCAAATAGTTCAGATTCCCGATAAAGTTGCGAATCCAGTAATCCTTCAGAACGGTTCATTTGCTCAAGCACGTCATTCCCAAACCACACTGTTTCGCCATCTTGAAGTTGATCAATCGTTGCTTTCTTCATTTTATCAAGCGTCACGTTTAGTAACCGAATTGGCCGACCGCCGACGATGTTTTCCTGACTTGGCAAACGATACAGTTTATTGAAATCCCTATCGGGTGCATTTGATAGGACAACGTAATCATCAAAATTGATATCGAAGTACTTATCATAGAAGGCTTGTGGCGTTAAATTCTCATCCCTGTGATACTTTTTCTCGTCATCGCGATATTCCAAATCAAAGCTAACAGGTGGCTCGCCAAATGAGTAGGCTGCCATTCGATAAACTTCCGATAAAAATTCCTGTCGTTGCGCTGCAATTTCAGTTTCATCTTTGCCATCATGAACAAGTTGTCGTAAAACCATGGCATCTTTTCGCAGCTTCAAATCTAACGCTTCACCAAATGAACTCGAATCATTGGTGTTCGCGGTTTCTGGCATCACATAATCCGGAACAACGCCATACTTTTGGACTAGTGAGGCTGCCATATCCCACTGGCCACCATCTTCACCTGGACGAGCTAGGAATGCGGCGACTGCCCGATCATCAGCAGGCAGTTCAGCGGTATTCAAAATATTATCATAGAAAATATTGGCGCGTTCAACCTTATCCCAGAAAAACAGATAGTTTTGTGAAAGCTCAAAATCCTTGACCTTATATTTAGCACCCATTGCATGCCGCAACGTGTTCAACGTTGCAAATTCCCAGCAACGGCCACTATGACGTTGATTCGTCACTCTTCCAGTTTCTAATTCAACGGAAAATGTTCGGTGCAAACGCGTTAACGCGGCAGTATCCTCTGAAGCCTGTTTAATTCCATTTTTCATGACGGCGCGGCTAATCACCGCTGCCTCCGGTCGTTTATGTAAATCTTCGTGTAACGCAGCCCGCTTTTCGTCGCTTAAGGGCGTGCGATTAAGTAATTTTTCGCTCATGAAAACAGCCTCCTTCAAATAAAAAAGTGCATCCTTTTTAGGGATGCACCAAGTTTAGCGCTGCAAATTTACAAGTGCAACACTTTTATTAAATTTTAATGAGAATTCTAGTAACCGAGTGAGTTCACGTTTGCTCGCTTCGTCTTGGTAGATGACCAAACTGGGACCTTCACAACGCCCGCAATCTTGTCTTTATCAACAAATCCCCAATAGCGACTATCATTAGAAACGCTACGGTGATCACCTAAGACAAAGTATTTTCCCTTTGGTACAGTGACTGAGCCGTTACCCCATTTAAATCGTTTAGACAGTGTCTTCAAGTTCCATGAACTGTGACCAGAACCATCAGTCGTCCCACTTGTTCGCTCGGACTCACTGATAAAGTTTTGCTTAATCTTCTTATTGTTAACGTAAATTGTACCGTTCTTGTAGGACACGGTGTCCCCAGGCAATCCAATCACCCGTTTGACGTAATCCGTGCCAGGCTTGGCGCTAGGATCTTCTCCGTGCGCGTCAAACACGATAACACTGAGGTGCTTTACCTTAGCTTGATTAAAAATCCAAACCCGTTGATTATTTTCTAGGTTGGGCTGCATCGATGGGCCATCAACCTTCACTGGAGATAATACATAGTTCTTTAATAAGAGTGCCAACAACAACCCAATTGCAATTGGAATCACCCAACTAAAAATCTCTCTTAATACTTTCATTTTATAATATATGCTCCCGTTATTATTTCGTTTATTTTTAATTTAACTAGGCAACAAACGGCCAACAGTATAATATTAACATTAAACCTACTTTTACTAAAACTAATTTACTCAATTTTAAGGAGTTACCATGCCAAATAATACCGTGGAACATCAGACGTTATCGCTGGATGACGTGGAAACGAATTACCGATACGTTGATTGTACGTTTACGTACTCCAATAAGTCAATTCGATTGACCAACGTCACGCTCAGCCATTGCAAATTCGAGCAATCTAACTTTGACGATGCCGAATGGAGTGGTTGCACGCTTGATCATCTCGACTGGCTCAATATCACCGCCCACAATAACGCCTTTTTCGATTGCGTTTTTCAGGACAGCCTTTTGATGGGCGCCGACTTTACTGGCAGCCAGTTCAAACGAACCACTTTTGATTCCTGCAAGGCAACCTACCTGAATTTGAGTGAAACAGGAATCGAAGCAGTCACATTTAACGAGTCGCAATTAATTGATTCGGCCTTTCAAGCAATCAAGGTCAAAAAGCACCTCACTTTCAAGGGCTGCGAGCTAACGGGAATCGATTTATCCGATTCTAATTTGAGCAAAGTCGACATTTCGGCATCCTACTTCGACACCTTGCAACTAACGCTCGACCGCATTGCTGGCCTAACGATTAGTCCACTTCAAGCGACTCAAATCATTACCCTTTTAGGCGTCAAAATCAGTGATAGATAAAGGAGTCCTCATTCGTGTCAGAAACAGCCACACCAAAAAATTCACTTTGGTTCTCGATTTTGTTGGGAACCTTAAGTGCCACGGGTCCACTCGCTATTGACCTTTACTTACCTGCCTTACCGCAGATGACGACTGAATTACAAACAACGACTTCGCTGGCGCAGCTGAGCATTACGAGTTGCTTAATTGGACTTGCGATTGGGCAAATTATTATTGGCGGTCTAAGTGATCATTTTGGGCGCAAAAATCCACTCATCATAGGCTTCTTTCTGTTTGGCCTAGCCTCACTTGCCATTTCATTCACGTCATCAATTACGCTACTAATTATCTTGCGGTTTGTGCAGGGAATCTGTGGTGCAAGTGGTCAGGTCCTGTCTCGAGCCGTTGCCCGCGACTTATTCTCCGGCCACAAATTAACTCGCTTCTATGCCATTTTAAATTCAATTAACGGGGTCTTCCCAATCATTGCGCCAATTATTGGTGGCCTGATGATCCATTTTATGCCGTGGCAGGGAGTGTTCGTCCTGTTGGGCATTATCGGCTTCGTCCTGGTTGTCCTCATCATGGTTGGCTTACCCGAAACCCTGCCAACTGAGCATCGAACCGTTGGCAACTTTTGGCAGTCCCTCAAGGGGATGGGCAGCGTCTTCTCAATTCCCCATTTTGCCACCTGGACGATTGCAACTGGCTTAATATATGGTGCTTTGTTCAGTTACATTTCGGCGTCATCGTTCATCTTTGAAAAAACGTTCCACCTCAGTCCTCAGATTTTCAGTTTGTTCTATGCGCTAAATGGGCTGGGAATGATTCTCGGTAACAACATCCCCGGCTGGCTAACGGCGCGTTACTCTGACCGTACACAGGTTAGAGGGGCCTTAATTGTCACTATTTTGGCAAGTGCCGGATTACTGATTAGCGCCACCATGAAGCCCCAACTAATGGTTGTTGTCGCATTGATCTGGGTGTTTGTGATTATGAACGGAATGCTGCTGACGTTAACAACTTCCATCATTATGAATCTCACCGATCGCCATGCAGGTAGTGCCTCTGCAATGGTGGGTCTATCCCAAAATGCCTTCGGGAGCATCGCCTCACCGTTAGTCGGCGTTCTGGGAACTGGCTATGCACCAATGGCCGGATTGATTATGCTGACCAATTTGGGTGCATTAGGCTTGATGGGGCGAAAGAAAAAGACGACTTAACGATTTTGGCATTCCACCTACAATCAGGTACAATTGAGTTAATATCGAATTGGAGGAATTACTATGTCAGCCAAACAACTTACGTGTAACGAGACGTTCGCCAGTGCAAGTCACCGAATCTTTTTATCTGATCTAAATGAGCACGAAACCGTTTTTGGTGGTCGAATTCTGTCATGGGTTGATGATAGTGCCTCCATTTCTTGCGAGCGAGCCTCCCGACAAGTGACCGTCACCGCTAGTCTCGACCACATCAACTTCATTCACCCAGTTGTCCTTCAGGATGGCTTGGATCTTCAATCCTACGTTACCGGCGCTGGCCATCGCTCTCTTGAAGTATTCGTCAAAGGAGTTGGAGAACACTTATTAACCGGCGAGAAATTTTTAGCCTTCTCCTGTTTCTCTACCTTTGTGACGCTGAGCAAAAGTCCAAATCCTGCCCTACCGGAAATAGTGCCAGTTACTGACGAGCAAAAATTCATTTGTGCTGGTTATGATGAGCGCAACGCGGCACGGAAGGCTGGTCGTGCGGTTCAGAAAGATTTGATGGATCATTTAGAATTGTAATATCGACTAAAAAGTGGCCGAGACAAAACAAAAGTTTTGTCTCGGCCACATCTTTTTACTATTACTTTTCCTAATCAGGCTCCAAAAGGCACCTTCTATATTATTAACTATTTATTTTTTCAGTCTTAACATACTTTGCTGCATTTCGACCCGAGTTACGGCCTGAATAGAAGGCGAACCCAACACAGGTTCCAGGCATGTTTGGACCATAAGTATCTCCGGCAAGGCCAGCTGAATCATTACCACCTGCGTATAAGCCCTCAATAACAGTTCCCTTCTCGTCCTCAACCTCATTTTCAGGTGTAACTTGTAAGCCACCCATCGTACAGAAAGCGCCAACGTTCAACTTAAACCCATAGAACGGACCCTTTGCAACGGGAACAAGGTACTCGGCATCCTTACCAAAGTCACCATCAACGCCGTTCTCGCAATAGCCATTATAGTCTTTAACCGTCTCCGTCAATTGGCTAACGGATAGGCCCATCTTTTGAGCAAGTTCTTCGACTGTGTCCGCTTTAAAAATGAAAGGCTTGTTGGCTGCAACTGCTTCATCAATCTCATCCTGCAGCTTTACCATCTTTTCACCACGTTTGACGTAAACGCCTAAGCCCATGAAGTTACCGTCCTTAGCCATTTTATCAATCACGCCTTGATCCAAAATACTGTAGGTTTCATTTTGCGTGTAAAGCGCGTTTCCGGCATATGAGAAATTGTAAACAACGGATTCATCAACGAATCGTTTCCCATCTTCGTTTACCCAAAGAAGCGGTTGTTGACCGGCAGCGGTGTTCATCTGGGATGCCATAAATTTGAAAGCTGGCTCATCTGGATCCTTTAGGTAGCCGCCAAATAGCATTGCTAATCCTGTTCCATATTGCTTAGCACCCACGTTCCAGGCCAAATTCAATCCATCGCCAGTTCCCTTGCCTGAACTAACAGGAATTAAACGTGAATCATCATAATGGGTGAGATTTTTGATCATCTCTGGATTATTTAGGTAACCACCAGTTGCGAGAACGACTGATTTCGTTTTGATATCTTCAGACTCACCAGACTTAACGTCCTTAATTGTGATGGCATCAATTGCGCCCTCACCGTCACGATGTAACTTAGTGGCCGTTGTCAGGGTCAATAGCTCAACGCCAAGCTTTTCCGCCTTAGGTTGTAAAGCATCGTGAATAACAGCGTTGCCCATCCCTTTGTAAATGTGCCAAGTCGCTTCACCGGCACCCATGGCTTGGACGCCTTCGTATTCGACACCTTGGTCCTTCAACCATTTGACGGTGTCAGCACTATCGTCCACGTAACGGCGCCAAATACGAGAATCAGCGCGATACTTAGAATACTCGACCTCTTCCTTGAGAACTTCCGTCCCAGAAACATGGATTCCCTGTTCCTTTTGAAGGTATGAATCAACGGCGAACAAGCCTTCCGTGTAGTTACTACTCCCGCCAGTGCTCTTTCCTTTTTCAAGTAGTAAAACTGAGGCGCCATTTTGGGCAGCCTCTAAGGCAGCTGAAGTTCCAGCTGCACCAGTTCCAACAACGACAACATCATATTCTGTTTTTTTACTGATTGTCATGGTAAAACCTCCATCTATATAGTGAATAATTGAGCATTAATTTGAAAACAATCCCCATCCCATGTAGAATTAATAAGATCGTAATTGCTATTTCGACTACATCATAAAGCGTTTACATTTTGATTAAAACGGGGATAAAAGTTCGGTACCCGAACTTTTAGTTCTCCTACTGGAGTGAATAATTTGGATATCAATTTATTAAAAACCTTTCTTAGTGTCGTTCAGTTAGGTAGCTTTTCCAAAGTTGCTGATAAGGAATTTCTATCACAGCGGGCCGTTTCAAAACAGATTTCCAAATTAGAGGCCGATCTTGGTGTTGCTTTATTTACTAGAAACGCGAACCAAATCCAACTAACGCCGCAGGGAAAATTCTTTTTTTCATCCGCTCAAGATATCGTCAATAACTATTCAACAGCCGTCTCTGAGCTAAATCAAATGAACCAACAATCTCCGGAAACGTTGCGGTTAGGCTACTTTTCAGCATTTGAAAAACAATTATTAGAAAATGCACTCTTTCCCGTCGTCGCCAATCATCCCAATCTGCATTTAACGGTACGAGAAGAGAGCAACGAACATTTAACTGAAAGTGTCTCAAATGGCAGCCTGGACGCTGCACTTTCCATCTCATATGGGCGGCCCGCTTTGGCGTCCACCTCCCGCTTGACGGAGAAACCTATTTTTCAAGGTGAAATGGTCATGGGCGTTAGTAATCTCGATCCGTTGAGCCAACAAACCGCGCTCAGTCCAGCTGACTTGGCTGACAAATCCATTCTCTACTACAGTCCGGAAAGCTCCACCTTTTTGTTGGAAAGCTTTCTTGCGAGCGTCCCCTTCATCACAAACTTTGAACAGATCAAACGGGTAACGAGCCTTGAGCAAATGGCACTACTAGTATCGCTTAACCAAGCATTTGCCTTTTTCCCGCAAGGACTCATTGCTGGTACCAACCAGGAACTGGCTAACCTGACCCTTTTGCCAATTTCTGACAGCAAAAGTCAAACCTATCAGATCGTGGTGATTTATAATACAGAAAATAAGAATCCAAATTTAAAACGCTTTTTGAAAACATTACCAAAAGACTAATTTTACCTAAAAATTTTAATGGATTACTAAAGAATCAATTATCAATTACGAACAAGTGGTGTAATGAATTCAGTCATTCGGTCAGGGGAAACTGACACTTGTTGCAAATTCGGGGGTATTTTCTTGGAGTCATTTAAAACAAAACACGTTAATTCTAAATGGTCGTTATCCGGCCTAGCATTTGTCATACCGTTTATCATGGTTTGTATCGTTTTTGCATCAAAAAAAATCACACCTTTTGGCAGCCATAACCTGCTCTTCAGTGACATGGGTGCCCAGTATTTACCATTCTTATCTGCATTTCGGCACCAACTATTAACGCATGGCGTTCACTTATTTTCCTTTGGGTTATCGCTTGGTGACAACGTAACGCCACTAATTGCCTATTATTTATTGAGTCCGTTTAATTTACTCGTTTTACTATTTCCACAAAATCTATTACCGACTACGATTAGTGTGATCATTATTTTTAAAATTGCATCAATCGGGTTAACAACCAGTATTTTTTTGAGACGCGTTTATCAGTCAACTAGTTATTCAATCGTCTGGTTCTCCACCGCCTTTAGCCTGTGTGGCTTTGTTGCCATGAATTTTTACACAATTATGTGGCTGGATGCCCTCATTTTATTGCCTTTAGTGGCACTTGGAATCCATCGACTCATTGATAAAAATCGATTTGATTTATATATCGTGACACTTTTATTAAGTATCGTGACCAACTACTATTTGGGCTATATGACTTGCCTATTTTCCGTGCTGTACTTCTGCTACCTTATTTTCAAAAATTCAGAAGTCCGCTTTACTGCCACTTTGAAACAGTCATTGACTAAGATCCGGGACTTCTTTAGCGCCTCCCTGCTAACTGGGGGTGTAAGTGCCATCTTGTTGATTCCCACTTTTAAGGCGATGCTGGCTACCGGAAAAGGCACCTTTGATGCAGCCAGCTTCAATTTGTTACCGACATTTGGGCTTGGCGCACTGTCACAGCTTGAACCCGCAAGTAGTAACTACCTCATCCGTATTTTTCACTATCCCAGTTTCTATGTGGGCATACTGGTCTTTCTTTTGCTTATTACGTACTACTACACTGAGGAAATTCCTCAGCACTACAAAAATATGTCGGCGGGTCTACTGGGTATTTTGTTTTTAAGCATGTGGGTGCGTGTCCTCAATACCGGCTGGCATATGCTTCAGCAACCTGCTGGCTTTCCATTTCGAAACGTCTTTTACTTTTCATTCGTGTGCGTCTTTTTAGCTTTTGAAGCATGGCAAACGCACCCAGGAAAGGTGTTAAACGACATGCAAAAGTTGGCGGTGATTGGGACAGCCATTGGCATTATCGTTCTCGGCAAAATTGGATTCTTCATTGATGCCAAAATTGTCGGTCCCGACTTTTCTTCCACAATTACGCGGTTAGCTCCTCCGATTCACTTAACACTGCTGACCTGCCTGCTGATCATTATTGAGGCCACTTTCCTATTTTTAAAGCGCCAAACCTACACAACATTGACCATCATTACCCTCATTTCGTTCGCTGAAATCGGCGGTAACTTCTTCAAATCAATGTATGGGATGGCCTTTGGTAATCAGCAACTCTATTCCAAATACTTCCAAATTGAGTACAATCAGCTAGATAAACTAACGGACAAAGATCAATCATTTTACCGGTTGAATAATCAAAGTTCACTGGTCGATGCAGCGATGGGAACTAAATATAATAACTATAATGATTCGCTGTTATTTAACTATTTTGGTGTAAGCTCATACAGCTCCACGCTAGATAATCAAACGCGCGATATGCTCCACCGACTTGGCTTATTCAGCAAAAACGTCCGTAGAATTTCCTCACAGGGTATCTCACCACTCGTCGATACCTTACTTGCGATGAAATACACCAACTATCCGAATCAACCTTCACCAATGCGGAATCCCAATTACGCTGGAATCGGCTTCTCAACTCCCGAGAACCTTGCAACCGTTAATTTATCAACCAATATTTATCAAAACCAATTACGCTTACTAAAGCAACTTAACGCCCCTGCGCAAACGATTCTGCCGCCAACAATTCTTAGCGAACAGGTCACGAGGTCGCAGGAAAATCCAACTAACTATTTGCACACCCTGCGCCTGAAGGTTGCCACAACGGGACCACTATTTGGCTATTCAAGTCATGTCATTTATCCAAGTCTCCGGATAAACGGCATCAATCAGCCCCCTCGAATCCATGCTACCGGTCACCGATATTTAATGAAGTTCGGGTCTCATCGTAAAAATGAACTCGTGACGATTTCATTTGCTAGTAAGCATCAGCACTTGAGTCACAACACCCAATTCTTCTCATACGACGAGAAAAAATACGCCACCTTTATCAGGAGTCTGAGGATTCGCCAGTTCAAATTAGATTCAGTTTCAACCCCAACCCACATCTCTGGAATGGCAACTGGCACAACTAAAAATAAGATCCTCTTCCTTTCCATTCCAAAGGAAACTGGCTGGTCCGCGAAAGTAAACGGCAAATCGGTTCAAATTAAATCGGTTGCCTCTCACTTGATGGGCATCCCGCTCAAACAGGGCAATAACGCCGTCAATTTAACGTATACGGTCCCAGGCTTCAAAGCCGGAGCCATCATCTCAACGATTTCTCTTCTCGGCCTCTGCCTGTTTACGTGGCAAGTTCGGCGTAAAAAATAATCAAAAAATCGTCAATTCTATTAAGTTAGAATTGACGATTTTTTGATTGATATTTAGTTTGCGATTTTTGCGATTTTTCCCTGTTCAATATAAACCGTTAAGATTGCAATATCAGCGGGATTAACACCACTAATTCGAGTTGCTTGGGCAATCGTAACTGGTCGAATCTTATTCAATTTCTGGTGGGCTTCAGTGGCCAAACCATCAATTGCATCATAATCAATTCGATCAGGAATCTTCTTATCTTCCATTTTCTTCATTCGGGCAACGTTAGCTTCCGCCTTTTTGATGTACCCAGCATACTTAATTCGAACTTCAACTTGCTCCACAACGCGGCGGTCAAGAGGTTCTGCTGATGCTGGAATAAATTTCAATAAGTCATTGTATGAAACGAGTGGTCGACGAAGAAATTCTGCGGCCAAAACGCCATCCTTCAATGCCTTTTCGTTATGAGACTCAACGAATGCATTAACTTCAGCTGATGGCTTAACTCGAACGCTATTGAGGCGCTCAAGTTCTGTTTCAACTGCTTGCTTCTTCGCTTCAAACTTAGCAAGTCGGTCATCCGAAATTAGGCCAAGATCATAGCCCTTTTCAGTTAACCGCATGTCAGCGTTATCGTGACGTAAAATCAAGCGATACTCTGCTCGACTCGTCAATAGACGATATGGCTCGTTGGTTCCCTTTGTAACAAGGTCATCAATCATAACGCCAATATAAGCCTCTGATCGTTTCAAGGTAAATTGACCCTTGTCTAGCGCACGTAATCCAGCGTTGATTCCGGCAATCAGTCCTTGACCAGCTGCCTCTTCGTAACCAGAAGTTCCGTTGGTTTGGCCAGCGGTATAGAGGTTCTTGATGAGCTTAGTTTCCAGGGTTGGCTTTAATTGGTATGGTGAGACGACATCGTACTCAATTGCATATCCGGGACGCATCATTTCGGCATTTTCTAATCCCTTGATGGAGTGAAGAATTTTCTGCTGAATTTCCTCTGGCATCGAAGTTGAGAGACCTTGAACGTACCATTCCTTGGTGTGACGACCTTCTGGTTCCAAAAATAGTTGGTGCCGCTTCTTGTCCGCAAAACGAACAATCTTATCCTCAATTGAAGGACAGTAGCGGGGGCCAACCCCTTCGATAACACCTGAGAACATGGGTGCCCGGTCGAGATTATCCCGAATAATTTTATGAGTCGTCTCGTTCGTGTACGTGAGCCAACATGAGAGTTGATTTTTCAGTGAAAGATAGTCTTCATCTGAAGATTCAAAACTAAAGTGGTTCACATCTTCATCACCAGGTTGCTCTTCTGTTTCATCATAGTTAATGGTTGTTCCATCAACCCGTGGTGGTGTTCCAGTTTTGAATCTGACCAAATTAAGGCCCAGATCCTTTAAGTTTTCAGATAGTTTCATCGCTGGTTGTGAGTTGTTAGGGCCAGAAGAATACATCAATTCGCCAATGATAATCTTCCCGCGAGCGGCAGTTCCGGAACTGACCACAACCGCCTTTGCGTGATACTTTGCACCGGTATTTGTGATAACGCCACGGCACTCGCCATCCTCAACGATTAGCTCATCAACGATTCCTTGACGCAAGGTCAAGTTCGGTTCATTTTCGATGGTGTTTTTCATTTCCGCATGGTAAGCATGCTTGTCAGCCTGTGCTCGTAAAGCACGTACGGCTGGACCCTTACCCGTATTCAGCATTCTCATCTGAACGTAGGTCTTATCGATGTTGCGTCCCATTTCGCCACCAAGGGCGTCAATTTCGCGAACAACGATTCCCTTTGCCGGCCCACCAACTGATGGATTACATGGCATGAAGGCGACCATGTCCAAATTAATCGTCATCAAAAGGGTTTTGTTCCCCATTCGGGCAGCTGCAAGAGCCGCTTCTGATCCTGCGTGCCCAGCACCAACGACGATAACATCGTATTCCTCGCCACTATAGGCTTTTACCCCAGTCATTTCTTTTCTCCTTTTAAATTGTTTCATGTGAAACATTTTTGATTGTTTGGGTGACACTTTTACTTACTTTCCGACACAAAATTGACTAAATAACTGATCAAGCAGTTCGTCTTGATAACTGTCACCCGTAATTTCACCCAGTAGGTTCCAGCAACGGGTCATATCAATTTGCACAAGGTCAACGGGCATCCCTGCTGCGATACCGTGAAGCACGTCTCCTAAAGCATCGTTGGCCTGATTAAGTAAGCCAATGTGACGAGCATTTGTCACCATAACGCTGTTTTGATTGCTCTCAATACCCTCATCAAAGAATAGACTTGCGATTCGTTCCTCAAGTTGATCTAATCCTTGGTTGGTTAGAACGGAGGTCCCGATAATATCTTCCGGTTTTGCCCAGTCAGCCAAATCTTCATTGGACACTTTTCGCTCCAAATCGGTCTTGTTTAAAATGATGAGTCGCTTGTCATCATCCGTAATATCAAGCAAATTACGATCTTCATCAGTTAGTGGCTCACTCGCATTAATGACGACCAATACCAAATCTGCCGTATTGATTGCTTTTCGTGACCGTTCGACACCAATTTTTTCAACTTTGTCTTCGGTATCTCGGATTCCTGCCGTATCAACCAATTTCAACGGAACACCGCGAACATTAACGAATTCTTCGATAACATCCCGTGTCGTTCCCGCAACGTCAGTGACAATTGCCTTGTCCTCATGAAGCAAATGGTTCAAAAGACTTGATTTCCCAACGTTAGGACGTCCCACAATGGCAGTTGCTAATCCATCACGAAGCACTTTTCCCTGTTTTGCGGTTTTTAACAATCGCTCAATTGACTGACGAACCTCAGTTGCTTTTTCTCTCAGTAATTTGGTAGTTAACGTTTCGACGTCATCATATTCTGGATAATCGATGTTAACTTCAACTTGAGCCAACACTTCCAAAATATCTTGGCGCAAATTCTTAATTAGCCGTGACAAACTGCCATCTAGTTGGTTCAGGGCAACCTTCATCGACTTGTCCGTTTTTGCGCGAATCAAGTCCATAACTGCCTCTGCCTGAGATAAATCTAATCGGCCATTCAAAAAGGCCCGTTTTGTAAATTCACCTGGTTCGGCCATTCGTGCGCCATTACTCAAAATTAGCTGCAAGATTTCATTTGTCGCAACTAACCCACCGTGACAGTTAACTTCTACCACGTCTTCTTTAGTGTACGTTTTAGGTGCCCGCATTACTGAAACCATAACCTCGTCTACTTCATCTTTGGTTTTTGGTTCAATAATGTGACCATAATTAATGGTATGACTGGCAACCTTTGCCAAGTCTTTGCCTCTATATACTTTTTCTACAATGCTGATTGCGTCCTCACCACTCACTCGAATGATGGAAATACCGCCTTCGCCAGGTGGCGTTGCAACGGCTGCAATCGTATCAAATTCAGTTGTCGTTGACATACTTTGTACCTCCTAATTGCTCATGACTGCACAAAAAAAGTGCCCACTCCATGCCACCTAATAGCATGGATAAAGCACTTTGACTACTTTATCTTTTAAGATAAGAATGATTGCTTCTAATATAAAATGGATTCGCTACTTTGTCAATTAAAACCCAGCTGTTCGGTTTACAATTTTGGGGCAATGACAACTGAGCGCCGTGGCTCTTTGCCAGCTGAATATGTAATAACGTGGTGGTTTTGTCCAAGTGTTGAATGAATTTGTTTGCGTTCAAATGAAGGCATTGGGTCTAAATACACGGGCTTGCCCGTCGCAACGACTTCGCGAGCCATATTATCAGCAAGTCGGATAAGCGTCTCAGCTCGTCGCTCACGGTAACCAGCAACGTCCAATTCCGCGTCTAAATGCGCTGCACCCTTATGGTTCAAGAAAATCTGTGCCAGGCTTTGTAGTGCGTTAATTGTCCGTCCGTGCTTCCCAATTAAGAGACCTTCCGCTTCGGTCGTAAATCGAACCGTCACCTTGCGCTGCTGCAGGTCTACTTCTGTGGTGGCATCCACTCCGAGTTGAGAGACAATGTCCAACAAGTAACCCTCTAACTCATCAATTGCCTGCTCATTTGACTCAGATTTATGCTGTGGCTTTTGGGTGGCTACTTTCATTCGTTTCGGCTGCTTTTTAACAGCCTGTTTAACTGGCTTATCATCAACGACTTTTTTAGGTGCCCGCTTGATGATGCTTACTTCCGCCTGTCGTTTGCCAATTCCCAAGAATCCGTGCCGAGGCTGAACCTCGATTGAAATGTCTGCGTGCTCACGATCTAGCTGCATAGTTGAAAGGCCAGCCTCAATTGCTGTCTCAACCGTTGCGCCTTTAAAAACCGTCATGAAATTTCCTCCTAATTGCTCGATAACTCTTTTATCAATGATTTCCAGATTCGATTTTATCATATTAAACGCATGAATAGCGGCTTAATTGGACAAAAAATAAAAAGCTAGGACAAAAGTTACTTTGTCTTAGCTTTCGAATTTTCTAAACGATTATTTACGACGACTCTTTCGAGCTCGTTTCATCGCCTTTTTAACAGTTCGTTCATGATCCAACTGTTCTTGTTGCTTCTGATCCCGTTCCTTCTTAATCTTCCATGGGTTTTGAATCGTCAACGTCTGTCCAGCTTGGAAGGCGTTGGTGATGACCCAGTAAAGTGAAAGGGCTGAAGGAACATTTAAGGCGGTGAAGAAGATAACGACCGGCATTCCGACCGTCATCATCGTCGTCATTCCGCTACTTTCTGGTTGTGACTTCATTGAAAGCCACGAACTGAAGAAGGTAAATACTGCAGCCAAGATTGGAAGGACAAAATAAGGATCTTTGTCACCGAGTTTTAACCACAGGAATGAACCTGTTCTTAAAACCTCAGTCCGCCAGATAGCTTGATACAGCGCCCAAATAATTGGCAATTGCACAATCAATGGTAAGCACCCCGCAACTGGATTCACACCAGCCTCAGAATATAATTTTTGTTGTTCTTCTCGAAGTTTCTGCATTGTTTCCGTGTCACGAGAAGAGTATTTCTTTTGTAATGCTTTAAGTTGTGGTTGGACTTCTTGGGTTCTTCGCATACTTCGCGTCTGGAAGATCATCAAAGGTAAGATGACGATTCGGACCAAAATAGTAAAGACGATGATTCCCAATCCATAACTACCGTTAAATAGATGAGACAACCAGATAATAGCTCGCGAGAAGTTTAGGACAATTAAACCGTCCCAAATTCCCGTACTATTACTTGTGATTGGCTTATTACTACAAGCGGATAGCAGGAGAACTAATCCAACGAGTCCCAGCATCAATAGGATACGTCTATATTTTTTCACTGTTTTTCCTCACTATAATTAGAGTCAAGTAGCTTTGCTAACTTCAATACGTGGATCAAGTGATGTTTAGTTTCTTCCATTGATAACTGGTCAGCCCTAGGACGAGCAATTACCAAAAAATCGACATCTTGCTTTAAATCTGGTTTCAATTCTAACAGTGTCTGCCGAATTCTTCTCTTGACCCAGTTACGGTGAACCGCATTCCCAATCTTTTTGCCAACTGAAATTCCAACCCGAAAATGGGGCTGATCTTTTTTATCCATAGTATAGATAACAAATTGGCGGTTTGCGACCGAGTTACGCGTTTCAAAAACTTTTTGAAACTCCGCTTCTTTTTTTACACGGTATGATTTTCGCATGATACATCTCCAAAATGTGTCGAATCATCTGATACAAAAAGGCCCGACCAAATTCAGTGAAAAAGAAAAGACCACTGAACGGTCAGTGGCCTTATGCAGATAATACTTTTCTGCCTCTTTGGCGTCTACGAGCTAATACGTTACGACCGTTGCTGGTACTCATACGCTTGCGGAAGCCGTGAACACGTGCACGATGACGACGCTTTGGTTGGTAAGTTCTCTTCATAAGGACACCTCCTACTTAACTAGCTTTTTGAGCTGATTTATTTACATCATAGATTTCCTAAATGCATTTCCTGAATATAATATCATATTATAGCCAAACTTCAAAGGGCTAATTTAGATTTCTCTGTGATTTTTTAATTTTTAAATTTTGTTTCATGCACAGAGCCTGTGGATAACTTGTGCATATCTTTATTATTATCCACTGGAAACTCACAGGCTCATCCCCCAATTCACAGGCACTGGAAAAAGAGCCTCCTCACCTTGTTAATACTGTGGATAACTTGTGAAACACTTGTTGCTATGCACTTCCTTTTACACAACGTTCTGTGGATAACTTGAAGATTATTGAAAAACTTCTGACTTATCAACAGCCCTGTGGAAAACTTTTCGACAGCCTGTGAAACATTTATGAACAGGTTCGTTTACCTGTGGAAAACTCTAAAACTTCATGCTAAACTGAATTTACTATTTCACATAGGAGGAGGAAAAAAATTGCTTGATCTTCAAACAGTATGGGGAGCAATCGCCGAAAGTTTTCGAAAAGTCTCGACACCCGTCACTTATTCGACCTGGATTGCGAGCGCTCAACCTATTTCATTAATTAATCATCAGCTAACGATCAAGCTGCCGTCTGCCCTACATAAAGATTATTGGGAAAGTAATCTGACACAGGAGCTGGTTGAATTTGCCTACCAAGCAACCCATGAGGATATTCAGCCAGATTTTGTTGTCGACATAGATCCAGTTGAAACTGCTACTCGCAAAACAACCAGCGATAACGCTAATGAGAATGTTCCGACATTTATGAAGGAAACGAAACTAAATCCCAAGTATACGTTTGATACCTTTGTTATTGGTAAAGGAAATCAAATGGCTCACGCCGCTGCGTTAGTTGTTTCAGAAGAACCTGGTGCAATGTATAATCCACTCTTCTTTTATGGTGGTGTTGGTTTGGGCAAGACCCACTTGATGCACGCCATTGGTAACAAAATGATGCTCGATAGACCCAACACTCGCGTTAAATACGTGACCAGTGAGGCATTCACCAATGACTTTATTAACGCTATTCAAACCAAGACACAGGAACAATTCCGTCAAGAATATCGAAATGCCGACCTCTTATTAGTCGATGATATTCAATTTTTTGCTGATAAAGAGGGAACTCAGGAGGAATTTTTCCATACCTTTAACTCCCTATATGATGATGGCAAACAGATTGTATTGACTTCTGACCGGCTACCACGGGAAATTCCAAAGCTGCAAGATCGGTTAGTTTCCCGATTTGCATGGGGATTATCCGTTGATATTACGCCTCCTGATTTGGAAACTAGAATCGCCATTTTACGAAATAAAGCCAACGCTGATCATATTGATATCCCAGATGACACACTGAGCTACATCGCTGGTCAAATTGACTCCAACGTTCGTGAATTAGAGGGTGCTTTGGCACGAGTTCACGCTTATTCCAAACTCAAAAACACCCCTATTTCAACGGATCTAGTCGCTAAATCGTTAAAGAGTCTCAATCTTGGAAACTCTCACGCTGAGATTACCATTCTGTCTATTCAAAATGCCGTTGCAAGCTACTATCACGTCTCACTTGCCGACCTTAAAGGAAAGAAACGAATGAAATCAATCGTGATGCCGAGGCAGATTGCCATGTACCTTTGCCGGGAACTGACTGACAATTCGCTTCCTAAAATTGGGACTGAGTTTGGCGGTAAGGATCACACAACCGTTATCCATGCTTACGAAAAAATCACTGAATCTCTTAAAAATGATACCAATCTTCAAAACGAGATTTCTGACTTAAAAAATGAACTTAAAAGATAGTAAAAAGGCAATCACTTATCCTAAATTAAAAATTTGGGATTAATGACTGCTTTTTTTTCGTATTTTAGGCTATCATGGGAATAGTAACTTTATTTGCTAATTCTCGCGGTTGTGGATAAATGTAATTTTTTTGTAAAGTTATCCACAAGTTATGCACAGGCCAATTTTCACGGTGGGGCTCACTTCTACATAGTTATCCACCGTATCAACTGCCCTACTACGACTACTATCTTTTTATTAATTAATATAAATACATCCCTAAGGAGTGACACACTTATTATGAAATTTTCAATTCGCCGTTCAGTTTTCATCAAGGAATTATCAAACGTCCAACGCGCCATTTCATCAAAAACAACGATTCCAATATTAACGGGACTAAAACTAGTTGCCACAGATAACGGTCTGACACTTACTGGATCTAATGCTGATATTTCAATTGAAACGACCATTTCTGCGAGCGATGAAGATAACGCATTAGCAATCGCAAGTACGGGTGCCATTGTGTTACCTGCCCGATTCTTTAGTGAAATCATCAAACGACTACCAGAAGAAACATTCCAATTAGAAGTAACTGAAGGATTTCAAACTGAGATTACTTCTGGTTCTGCATCCTTTAATGTTAATGGGCTAGATGCCAACAACTATCCTCACCTACCTGAAATTGATACAACTGATGCCATCAAATTAGATGGTGCGGTTTTCCGCGAATTAATCAGTCAAACGGTTATTGCCGTTTCTAATCAAGAAAGCCGGCCAATCTTAACTGGGGTCCATTTTGTCTTGGATGAAAATCAATTCTTGGCGGTTGCTACCGATAGTCATCGATTAAGCCAACGAAAAGTTAACTTACAAACGGGATCGACTTCTAAGTATGATGTTATTATTCCTGGTAAGAGTTTAGTTGAACTCTCCCGAATGATTGGTGACGAATACGATCAAGTTGAAATGCGCCTTTCTGAAAATCAGGCCCTATTCATCTTGGGAGAAACCTCTTTCTACACACGTTTGTTAGAAGGAACTTACCCTGATACATCCCGACTCATCCCTAAAGAAGCGGAGACGACACTTGAATTCGAAGCACCCGCTTTGCTTGCTGCAATTGAGCGAGCATCCCTTCTTTCACATGAATCGCGCAATAACGTCATCAAATTAATCATTAAGCCTAGCGAAAAGTCAGTTGTGATTTACGGCAACTCACCCGATGTTGGTAAAGTTGAAGAAGCATTAGTTCCTAACACTGTGGAAGGTTCGGAAATAGAAATTTCATTCAACCCAGATTACATGAAGGACGCCCTTCATTCATTTGGTCAATCAACCATTAAAGTTTCGTTTACCTCAGCGTTACGACCATTTACCTTAGTTCCAACTGAGGATGATGAAAACTTCATTCAATTGATTACGCCAGTTAGAACGTTCTAAACGACGAAAATAATCGCGAAAAGCCACCAGAAATTTCATTTCTTGGTGGCTTTTTGTGTGGTTTTAAATTTTCCAGCTGAAAAGTTGAAAAATACCTAATTTTAATTTTAAAGCCGTTATTTTTCGTTCTCAGGAATTTTAGACAGTTTGATATTCAGAACCTTAAATTTCATAAAAATGCGCAGAGAGCGTTATATGGTGTCGTAAACTGTACAATCGGTCTGATAAAGGGTATAATATTCGTATGTGAAAAGGTGGGTGGAAAGATGAAAAAAGACGTTACCATTGATACACCCTATATAACATTAGGACAGTTACTCAAGGCGGAAGCAGTCATTAGTTCGGGCGGTCAAGCAAAATGGTTTTTGCATGACAATGATGTTTTAGTGAACGGTGAGCGCGATGATCGTCGGGGTAAGAAGCTTTACGAAGGCGATACGGTTGCTGTACCTGATGTTGGATCATTTACGATTCATTCAAAGTAGGGTGAAACATGTATTTAAAGAACATGAGTTTACATCATTTTCGAAACTATGAGGCAATAGATGTCACCTTTAAAAATGGGATTAATATTCTACTGGGTGAAAACGCTCAGGGTAAAACGAACCTATTGGAGGCAATCTATTTTTTGGCGCTAACGCGTAGCCACCGGACTAATAGTGATCGCGAACTCATCAGCTGGGATGCCGAAGCAGCTCAGGTTGTTGGACGAGTTCAAAAGCAGACCACCTCAGTGCCACTTGAAATTGATTTAGGAAAGTCCGGCAAACGGGCCAAGATTAATCATTTGGAACAAGCAAAATTATCACAGTATATTGGTCAACTAAACGTCATCCTGTTCGCACCCGAGGACTTATCCTTAGTTAAGGGGTCGCCACAGGTTCGGCGTCGTTTTATTGATATGGAATTTGGCCAGATGAATTCTCGCTATCTTTATAATTTGTCACAATATCGGACGATTTTGAAGCAGCGAAACCGCTATTTAAAGGAGTTGCGCAGCCACAAAGAATCCGATTTAGTATTTCTAGACGTGCTGTCTGATCAATTGGCAGCATATGGGGCTGAAATTATTTGGGAACGGTTGAAACTGCTAAAAGAGTTGGAACACTGGGCAGCAGAGGTTCATCAAGAAATTTCACAGGGAAGCGAACGGTTAACGTTTAGGTACATAACACCACTTGAAAAAGAACAGTTAGTTTCTACGGATACAATCTATGAGGGATTAAAGAAGTTATTTGAGGAGAAGCGTGAAAAAGAGCTTTTTCAGCGAACAACATTGTTTGGACCACATCGTGATGACCTGCAATTCTTTGTGAATGACAAGAATGTTTCAACCTATGGCTCTCAGGGGCAACAGCGAACAGCAGCACTCAGCGTGAAATTGGCCGAAATCGATTTGATGAAGGCTGAAACTGGGGAATATCCGGTTTTGCTGCTGGACGATGTTCTTTCAGAATTAGATGACAATCGGCAGACGCATTTGCTAACGGCGATTCAAGATAAGGTGCAAACCTTTTTGACAACCACTAGCTTAAGCGGCGTCGCCAGACAGCTAATTCATGATCCAAAGGTATTTCACATTGAAACGGGCAAATTAGTCGAAGAAAAAACGGATGAAACGTCAAATTAATAAGGGGGCAACGCATTTGGCAGACGAAAAAGAAACAAAAAAAGAGCGTGCAGCAGAATATGATGCCAGTCAAATCCAAGTACTAGAAGGTCTAGAGGCTGTTCGTAAGCGACCTGGTATGTATATTGGCTCAACGAGTTCTCAAGGACTTCACCACCTCGTTTGGGAAATTATTGATAATGGTATCGATGAAGCCTTAGCCGGATTTGCAAACGAAATCCACGTGACTGTTGAAAAAGATAACAGCATTACCGTGATGGATAATGGGCGTGGAATTCCAGTTGGGTTACAAGAAAAAACTGGTCGACCAGCTTTGGAAACTGTTTTCACGATTCTGCATGCTGGTGGTAAGTTTGGCGGCGGCGGATACAAGGTTTCTGGTGGTCTTCATGGTGTTGGTGCATCAGTTGTTAATGCGTTGTCGACTGAATTAGACGTTAAAGTCGTTCGTGATGGTAAGCGTTACTATATGGACTTTGCTTATGGGCACGTTCATACCGAAATGAAGGTCATTGATGAAGGCCTAGCAGAAAATATTCATGGGACGACGGTTCATTTTGTTCCGGATCCAGATATTTTCCGTGAAACGACGACTTTTGACATTAATACGTTAACAACCCGTATTCGTGAACTTGCCTTTCTGAATAAGGGACTACAAATCACGATTCGGGATGAACGCCCGGAAGAGCCAACCGAACAAGATTTTCTATATGAGGGCGGTTTAAGGCATTACGTTGAATATTTAAACAAAAATAAAACCACGCTTTTCCCAGAACCCGTTTACGTTGAGGGTAAGGAAAAGGGGATTACGGTCGAAGTTGCGATGCAGTATACGGATGATTTTCATTCAAACCTGCTGACTTTTACGAATAACATTCACACCTATGAAGGTGGGACCCATGAAGAAGGATTCAAGCGGGCTCTAACTCGAGTTGTTAATGATTACGCCCACAAAAAGGGATTGTTAAAAGAAAACGAAGATAATTTAACCGGTGAAGATGTGCGTGAAGGGATGACAGCTGTCCTGTCAATCAAGCATCCAGATCCTCAATTTGAGGGTCAAACTAAGACAAAACTTGGAAATTCAGATGCTAGAACCGTTACGGATCACTTATTCAGTGAGTACTTGATGGACTATTTGATGGAAAATCCTACTGTCGGTAAAATTATCGTTGATAAGGGTTCTTTGGCTTCAAAAGCCCGAGTTGCCGCTAAACGAGCTCGTGAAGTGACTCGTAAAAAGAGTGGTCTTGAAATTAGTAATTTACCTGGTAAGTTGGCAAACAACTCAAGTAAAGATCCCGCAATTTCTGAACTATTTATCGTCGAGGGTGATTCTGCCGGTGGTTCAGCCAAACAAGGACGTTCCCGTTTGACGCAAGCAATTTTACCGATTCGTGGAAAAATTCTGAACGTTGAAAAAGCTAGCATGGATCGAATTTTGGCTAACGAAGAAATTCGATCACTGTTTACAGCTATGGGAACCGGGTTTGGTGATGAATTTGATGTTTCAAAGGCAAATTATCATAAGCTAATCATCATGACCGATGCCGATGTCGATGGGGCTCATATTCGAACCTTGCTATTGACCCTGTTCTATCGCTACATGCGGCCACTTGTTGAGGCTGGCTACGTGTATATTGCACAGCCACCGCTGTACCGAATTCGACAAGGAAAGATGCAGCGTTATATTGATTCAGATGAAGAATTACAAGAAGTCTTGGGACAATTGCCACCATCACCAAAGCCTGCAATTCAACGATACAAAGGTCTTGGTGAAATGGATGCTGAACAACTTTGGGAAACGACAATGGATCCAGAAAATCGCCGTCTCCTTAGAGTTGATTCTGAAGATGCCATTCAGGCAGATCAAGTATTGAGCATGCTGATGGGTGACAAAGTTGAGCCACGACGTAAATTTATCGAAGAAAATGCAAAATTTGTTCAAAACTTGGACATCTAAGTAACCAACCTAAATTGAGTTGGATTTGAATTAAGACTGGAGGTTGCAAATTTGGCTGATGAAGAATTACCAAGCCGGCGGATAGAGGACGTTGATTTATCCAAAACAATGAGAACGTCATTTTTGGATTACGCAATGAGTGTTATCGTTGCGCGTGCCCTGCCGGATGTCCGAGATGGATTGAAACCCGTTCACCGACGGATTTTGTACGATATGAACGAACTGGGTGTGACACCTGATAAACCCTACAAAAAGTCTGCCAGAGTTGTTGGTGACGTTTTAGGTAAGTATCATCCCCATGGAGATACTGCCGTTTACGAGTCAATGGTTCGAATGGCGCAGGACTTTAGTTATCGGTATATGCTTGTTGATGGTCACGGAAACTTTGGTTCTGTCGATGGTGACGGTGCTGCGGCGATGCGTTATACCGAAACGCGTTTAAGCAAAATCGCGATGGAAATGTTGCGCGATATCAACAAAGATACAATCGATTACCAAGATAACTACGATGGAACTGAACGCGAACCTTCTGTGCTTCCTGCTCGTTTCCCTAACTTATTAGTGAACGGTGCGTCAGGAATTGCGGTTGGGATGGCAACAAACATTCCCCCTCATAACTTATCAGAGGTTATCAGCGCGATTCATATTTTGATGGATAATCCTGATGCAACAACTGCCGATTTGATGGAGGCTGTTCCAGGGCCTGATTTCCCAACTGGTGGCGTTGTCATGGGAAAATCTGGGATTCGGAAAGCTTATGAAACTGGTCGTGGATCAATTATCGTCCGTGCTAAGGTCGAAATTGAAGAGCAAAAGAACGGCAAACAGCGGATTATTGCAACTGAAATTCCATACATGGTCAACAAGGCCAAGCTAATTGAGCGAATTGCTGAGTTAGCTCGTGAGAAGCGAATTGAGGGCATTACTGATATAAACGATGAATCTGATCGTGAAGGAATGCGGATTGTCATTGATGTTCGTCGTGATGCAAGTGCTGAAGTTATTTTGAATAACCTATACAAAATGACCATGATGCAAACATCCTTTAGCTTCAACATGTTGGCAATTGTTAAAGGTGCCCCAAAGATTCTCAGTTTGAAGGAAATTCTTGTTTACTATCTTGAACATCAAGTTGAAGTTATTAAGCGACGGACTGCTTTTGAATTGAAGAAGGCTGAGGCTAGAGCACATATCCTTGAAGGATTGAAGATTGCGCTAGACCATATTGATGCCATTATTAGCATCATCCGTAATTCTCAAACTGGTGAAGTTGCCAAGGATCGGTTAATGAACGAGTACAAGTTAACTGATAAGCAGGCTCAAGCAATCTTGGACATGCGTCTTGTTCGATTAACTGGTTTGGAACGGGATAAGGTTGAAAAAGAATATAACGGTTTGATATCAGACATTGCTGGTTATAAAGAAATTTTGGCTAGTCGTGATCGGGTTAACGAAA
This sequence comes from Secundilactobacillus malefermentans DSM 5705 = KCTC 3548, assembly GCF_001436395.1. Lineage (GTDB taxonomy): Bacteria > Bacillota > Bacilli > Lactobacillales > Lactobacillaceae > Secundilactobacillus > Secundilactobacillus malefermentans. Next base: position 31,163 of record NZ_AZGJ01000003.1, read on the forward strand.
TCATTTATCAAGAATTACTAGATGTTCAATCCAAATTTGGTGACAAACGTCGGACAGAATTGATGGTTGGCGAAGTCTTGAGTCTTGAAGATGAAGATCTAATCGCTGAGGAAGACGTAATTATCACGTTGACCCATACCGGGTACATCAAACGCCTACCAACTTCAGAGTTTAAAGCGCAGAACCGTGGTGGCCGTGGGGTTCAAGGAATGGGCGTGCATAACGATGACTTTATCGAGCACCTTGTTTCTGCCTCAACCCATGACGTTCTGTTATTCTTCACGAATGCTGGAAAAGTTTACCGAATGAAGGGTTACGAAATTCCTGAATACGGTCGTTCCGCAAAGGGAATTCCAGTGATTAACCTGCTGGGTATTAATACTGGTGAGCAAGTGCAAGCCGTGATTAATATTTCTGGCGGCGGGGATGAACAGCGCTATCTGTTCTTCACAACCGTTCACGGAACTGTTAAACGGACGCCAGTTGACGAATTCACCAATATTCGGAGTAATGGACTAAAGGCAATCACCCTTAAAGAAAATGATGAGCTGATGAACATCGCCATCATTACCGATAGCGATAACATGATTATCGGAACTCATTTGGGATATGCCGTTAGCTTCAAGTCTGGTGATGTGCGTTCAATGGGACGTTCAGCTGCCGGAGTACGAGGAATTCGTCTGCGTGATGACGATTACGTTATCGGTGCTGATATTCTTCAACCAGATAGTAAAGTGTTTGTCATTTCCGAAAAAGGATTTGGTAAACAAACCCCTGCAAATGCCTACCCAATTAAGGGTCGTGGCGGTAAGGGAATCAAGACCGTTAACGTTTCCGAAAAGAACGGACCGTTGACAGGACTTGCAACTGTCTCAGGTGATGAAGATATTATGCTTGTGACGAATAAAGGCGTCATGATTCGATTCGGTGTCGAGAAGGTTTCGGAGACGGGACGAGCAACACTCGGAGTTCACTTGATTCGAATTGATGAGGATACAAAGGTTGCAACGATGGCTGTCGTTGAAAAAGAAGCGCCAGCTGATGAACAACCAACCGATGAAGATGAGACAGCGGAGACGCCAAAATCAGATTCAGAAGACGAATAATTTCAAAAAAAGATTAGAACGAAAAATGTTCTAATCTTTTTTAATACAGTCAGCTAGTCAATTTCGTAATTAAGGGAGTAACGCAAATAACATCTCTTGCAACGTCCCGTATTGCACTTTGATTTTTATCATGATATACTATTTATCTGTGAGTGCCGTCAATTTGACGGTAACTCTCCTTACTCATCTAAATCTCAAGAGGATGGGTCTGAAGTCCATAAGGAGGTGTAATTTTCATGGAAACTACTAAATATGAAATTACCTACATCATTCGTCCTGACCTTGATGACGCTGCTAAGACTGCCTTAGTAGAACGTTTCGACAAGATCTTGACTGACAACGATGCTAGCGTAATTGATTCAAAAGATTGGCAAAAGCGTCGTCTTGCTTATGAAATTGGTGGCTATAACGAAGGTGTTTACCATATCGTTAACTTAACAACTGCTAATGCAGAAGCATTGAACGAATTTGACCGTCTTTCAAAGATCAATGATGATATTCTTCGTCACATGATCGTTAAGCGCGAAGCTTAATTTACCGATAATTCAATTATCAATAATTAATGAGGGGAGCAAACAGTTATGATCAACCGAGCAGTACTTACGGGACGCTTGACAAGAGATGTTGATTTACGTTACACACCAAGTGGTGCAGCAGTAGGAAACTTTACGTTGGCTGTTGATCGGCAATTTACCAATCAAAGCAACGAACGTGAAGCGGACTTTATCAACTGTGTTATTTGGAGAAAGTCTGCTGAGAACTTCACCAACTTCACCCACAAAGGGTCGTTAGTTGGTATTGAAGGTCGCATTCAGACTCGAAATTACGAAAATCAACAAGGTACAAGAGTTTACGTGACTGAGGTTGTTGTTGAAAACTTTGCACTATTAGAGCCACGTTCGGCTTCAAATAATGCGGGTGGTAACAACAATTTCAGTGCTCCTAGTGATAATAATGCTCCTCAAGGAGATACCAATCCATTTGGCACGCCTAATCAAGGTGGGTCAGCACCTGCTGCTGGTAACAATACCAACAACAGTGCCCCATCAGCTGATAACAGCAACCAAAATGATCCATTTGCAAATAATGGACAATCAATTGATATCTCTGATGATGATTTACCATTCTAAGATCAAGATTTGATCTTGGTTAATCAAGGAGGGAAAACACATGGCTCAACAAAGAAGAGGTGGCCGTCGTCGCCGTAAGGTTGACTTCATCGCCGCAAATCATATCGAATACATCGATTACAAAGATACTAACTTACTAGAACGTTTCGTTTCAGAACGAGGCAAGATTTTACCACGTCGTGTTACTGGTACTAGTGCCAAGAACCAACGTCGTTTAACGATTGCTATCAAGCGTTCAAGAATCATGGGCTTAATGCCTTTCGTTTCAGAAGAAGGCTAGTCAATATTAAGAGGTTAAAGCTGAAAAGCTTTAACCTCTTTTTTGGCCTTTAGAGGGACTTCTCCGCTTGCTTTTTTGAACGGTGTGAATGTGCTAAAATAAAGCTACCATTGAAACATAAGAGGAGTAAATATGAAAAGAATATTTTCTTGGGATAATTTACCAGAGTTCTTACGGAATGAACGATTACGAGGAATTACCATTTTCATTGGCGTCTTGTCGCTGGTGGGTCTTTGGCTCGCCTTTATTTACAGTTGGATTTTAGGGGTTATCGGTGTGTTCGCCGTCTTATTGGGGTTAATATTCTCCTTTAACACAATGAGTGAAATTGGAAAAGATACCAATCGTTATATATCAGATTTATCTTATCGAATTAAACATGGTGAACAAGAAGCATTGATTGAAATGCCCGTTGGAATCGTTATTTTCAGCAAAAACGATGAAATCGAGTGGGTAAATCCCTACTTACAAAATTACTTTGGTGATCAAATCGTGCTGGGTAAAAAAATTGAGGACGTGGATGAGTCACTGGCAAAATTAATTAGTGACCATGCCGAAGATGGCGAAAACTCTACTGTTTCGTGGGGAGACTATAAGATTTCTCTAGTGGTTCAACGAGAATTGGGCGTTGCCTACATCATGGACATTACCCACTATGAAAACATTGCACAGCTCTATAACGATGAAAAGTTAGCGCTAGGACAGATTTTTTTGGATAACTATGATGAAATCACTCAGTCAATGACTGACCAAGAAATTTCAAATTTACGTAACTATGTAACCAATGAATTATCGCGGTGGGCACAAGACTTTGGGATGTACATCAAGCAACTTGATGATGATCATTTCTTCTTGTTGACCTATTCGAAGACGCTAAAGGCAATTGAAGAGGACAAGTTTAAGATTCTGGACATTATTCGGGAAAGCACGTCTAAACAAAACTTCCCGTTGACCTTAAGTATTGGGATTGCCTATGATGATTTAAATCTAAATCGATTGGCTGACCAGGCACAAAGTAACCTTGATTTGGCACTTGGTCGAGGTGGTGACCAGGTGGTTGTTAAGCCTCAGGATGAAGAAGCCCGCTTTTATGGCGGAAAGACGAACCCAATGGAGAAGCGGACGCGGGTTCGTGCGCGGATGATTTCGCAAGCACTGCAAGAGCTCATGAATGAGTCTGATCAAGTTTTTGTTCAGGGACATTTGCACCCAGACATGGATTCCGTTGGGGCCTGTCTAGGGATTAGGCGAATTGCCAAAATGAATAACAAGGATTGCTGGATTGTTCTTGATCAAGAAAACGTCCATTCTGATATTAAACGGTTGCTGGAAGCCTTGAAAGAATATCCTGAAATTACTGATTCAATCATCACACCAGAAGAGGCCGTAGAAAAGGCGACTAAGCAAAGTCTGCTGATCATGGTGGATCATTCCAAGACATCCCTTTCAATCGCACCAGAGCTCTATAATAAGCTAGAAAACCGGGTGATGATCATTGACCATCATCGTCGAGGAGAACAATTCCCCGAGAATCCAATTTTGGTTTATATCGAACCTTATGCGTCATCAACTTGTGAACTGATTACTGAAATGTTTGAGTACCAGTCTCAAGAAGAAGAACCAATTAACAAAATTGAAGCAACTGCCATGTTGACTGGGATCTTTATTGATACTAAATCCTTCTCACTACGAACAGGAACCCGAACCTTTGACGCAGCGAGTTACTTGAGGTCTGCGGGAGCAGATTCCGTTCAAATGCAAGAACTGATGAAGGAAAACGTGGACAGTTACCTACAACGGAATCATTTGATTGAAATGGTTGAATTTATCGATAAAGATAAAGCAATTATTGCGGGTGAAGAGGATCAAATTTATGATTCAGTGACCGCTGATCAGGCCGCAGACAGCCTCCTATCAATGACGGGTGTCGATGCCTCGTTTGTCATCACAAAGCGTGACGACGGTCGAGTGGGCGTTTCAGCCCGAAGTCTTGGTGACTACAACGTTCAATTGATTATGGAAAAAATGGGTGGTGGTGGTCACCTGTCCAGTGGGGCAACCCAAATTGAAGATAAAACGGTTGCTGAAGTTAAACAGGGATTAATCGATATTTTAACTGAGGATGACGAAACCGAAACTGATTCCGATGCTGAATAATTTTAGTGTCACAACGTTCAATTATATGATAAAGTTTTAAACAGAGCCGAGAACGGTCGGCGTAGATGATTAAGAAGGAGTGGATCACTGTGAAAGTAATCTTTCTACAGGATGTTCGTGGCAAAGGAAAACGCGGCGAAATTAAGGATGTTCCGGATGGGTACGCCCAAAACTTTTTAATTAAAAATGGTAAGGCGAAATCCGCTACTAAATCCGCAATGAGTCAACTTGAAGGTCAACAAAAGGCCGAAGTTAAGCACGAAGAAGAGCAGCTTGAGGAAGCTAAAGAGCTACAAAAACGGCTTGAAAGTGATAAGACGGTTGTTGAGCTAAAAGCAAAGGCCGGAACTGATGGCCGATTGTTTGGCTCAATTCCTAGTAAGCAAATTGCGCAGGCACTCAACCAACAATTTGGCTTAAAGCTAGACAAGCGCAAGATTGAATTAAACGAACCAATTCGCGCAATGGGATATACGAATGTACCAGTTAAGCTTCACCAAAATGTGACCGCAAAAATTCGGGTACACGTTTCTGAAAAATAAGCTGGTCCTTTGATGAAGAATCTCAAAATCAATCGCTGGTTTTGAGATTTTTGTCGTTTAGATTTAGGAGAACAAGAATGAATAACGAGATTATTAATGATCAAACCCCACCACAAAATATAGAAGCAGAAAAAGCCGTTTTAGGTGCTATTTTTCTAAGCACAGATGCGCTAGTGGATTCGATGGAATACCTCCAACCGGATGATTTTTACCGCCGTGCTCATCAGCTTATTTTTGCTGTCATGGTTGATCTAAATGATCGGGATGAGGCAATTGATGCGGTGACTGTCAGCGACGAGCTAACCACCCGTAATCAGCTGGAGGACATCGGTGGCGTGAACTACATCGCCGAACTGGCATCTTCAGTTCCAACGGCAGCTAACGCTATTTACTACGCAAAAATCGTCTCTCAGCAGGCAATTCTCCGCCGGTTAATTAAAACAGCAACCGACATTGTGACGCAAAGTTACTCGCAAGATGAATCTGTCGATGACCTGCTAGCGCAGGCTGAACAAAGCATCATGAACGTGGCTGAGGATCGAAATTCCTCTGGTTTTAAGCCAATCAAGGATGTTTTGACGAGCACCTTTGAAGAAATCGATAAACTTGCCCAACAAAAAGACACGGTTACCGGTCTTTCAACGGGTTATCGTGATTTAGATAAGATTACAACTGGGCTTCATGAAGATGAATTAATGATTTTAGCGGCGCGTCCAGCCGTTGGTAAAACTGCATTTGCGTTAAATATTGCCCAAAATGTGGGAACAAAAACTGACAAAACAGTGGCCATTTTTAGTTTGGAAATGAGTGCTGAATCACTGGTTAACCGGATGCTTTGTGCTGAAGGCAGTATTGATGCCAACCATTTAAGAACGGGTCAGCTAACTGAAGAAGAATGGCAAAATTTGGTGGTTGCGATGGGAAGCCTTTCCAAAGCAAACATTTACATCGATGATACGGCCGGCATCAAAATGTCCGAAATTCGGGCAAAATGTCGCCGATTGGAAAAGGATCGAAATGGTGAACTTGGACTAATCGTCATTGATTACCTCCAACTAGTTGAAAGTACGGGTGCTGAAAACCGGCAACAAGAAGTTTCCGCTATTTCACGGCAATTAAAGAAATTAGCCAAAGAACTTCACGTTCCAGTTATCGCGCTTTCCCAATTGTCACGTGGGGTTGAGCAGCGTCAGGACAAACGACCAGTGCTTTCTGATATTCGGGAATCTGGTTCAATTGAACAAGATGCCGACATCGTTTCATTTTTATATCGGGATGATTATTATGATCGTGACGATGATGATGACGACGGTGGTGACGAGGTGCAGGACGTTGGACCGGTTGAAGTTATTATTGAGAAAAACCGTTCGGGTCCACGAGGAACAGTTAAGTTACTCTTCGTGAAGTCGTACAACAAGTTCTCATCGATTTCAAACGTCCCTGATCAACGAGGTTAAGGTTAAAGGCTGGGCAAAGCATTGCGCTTTGCGACCAGCCTTTTTTTACCGAATTAAACAAAAAAACAGGCCAGCCTCTCGGGCTAACCTGTTGATTTTATATATGATTCAATTCTATATATTCCAAGGGGAGGAGGAGTACATGAAAAGAAGTGTTTGGGGGAAGGTTAGAAACTTATTTCTAACTTATGAACATAGTATAATCAAAAAGTTTGAAGAAAATGTGACAAATAAACCATGACTTATTAAAGGTTTAATTAAGGAAAACAAAAGATGGAGGTGATTTTGTGCATGAATCACGCTTAAAGTGGCTACTAACGGGCGCCATGCTCAATAGTATTGGAACGAGTTTCATCTGGCCGTTAACGACCATTTACATGCATAATGCGCTTGGCAAATCACTGACAGAGGTTGGTGTCATTCTCTTAATGTATTCGATTGCGAACGTGATTGGCAGTTATATTAGTGGCCGCTTGTTTGATCAACTGAATCCCCAACTTCTGACGCTACTTGGAGTGGGCGTTTCAGGTTTGGCAATGGCAACGCTAATCTTCCTCCATGGTTGGCCGGCGTATCCGATTGGGCTTGTCGCAATTGGATTCGGGACGGGATGGATCATCACCCAGGTCAACTCTTTGGGAACCACGATCCATTCAAAAGATGGCCGCTACGTCTTCAACATGCTCTATTTTATGCAAAATTTGGGGGTCGTTTTTGGAACGTCACTGGTTGGCTTCGTATACGATATCAGTATGTCGCTGCTATTTGTGATTACAACGGTGCTGTACGTCCTATTGTTTATCGTGGTGGCCGTTTACTATAAGGTGCCAGCCCTTGCCAAACGCCGTAAGCCAGACGGCGCCAAACAGCTCGTTCGACTTCCAAAGGCAAATAACTGGGTGATTTATACCTTCTTTTTCACCTTAGTCATCATTTGGATTATGTACGAACAATGGGTATCCAACTTGTCCGTCTATATGACCGGAATGGGAATTCCGATGCGAAATTATAGTCTATTATGGACTTTAAACGCAGGATTAATTGTAATTTTCCAACTCATTCTTAATCGGTTGGCGCACTACATGAAAAATATCTACATTCAAGTGTATGCGGGAATTTTCTTTGTTGCGATTTCGTTTGTGACGCTGATGTTTGCCCATGATTATATGCACTTTATATTGGCGATGGTGATTCTAACGATGGGGGAAGCAACGGCGTTTCCAGCCATGCCAGCAATTATTAACGAATTGACACCAGTGGCGGTTAAAGGTAAGTATCAAGGCTTACTCAACTCCTGGGCCTCATTTGGTAAGGCGATTGGTCCCTTGTTTGGTGGACTAGTCATTGAGGGATTGAGTTACTCATGGCTGTTTCTGATTGCGGCAATTGCCAATTTTGGCCTATTAATTTTAAATTTGATTATCGTCCATTTAAAAAGAAATGAAACGGAAGTCTATTAGTGTTAATTTTGAAACACAGCGGTGCTATACTTGTTTTAGCATCTTGATTGGAGTAGAGGAGTATGAAACGAATTTTTCGGGGAATCGTGGGGATTGCCGCTGGAATTATTATCGGTAGCTCTTTCTTTGTAATGACCAGTTCTAAGCAAAATCAGTTTGAAATTTCGACAAATTATGTGACACCGGATGCCAGCCAAACAACGTTGGTTGCCACTGAGGGCCATTCAGTTGCCGTGCAAAATGAGGGCACAACGACCCACAAGGTAACAACGAAAGTCCGAGTCCAAAAAATTAATCAGCCAAAGCACCACATTCCATTTTCACGACAGTAAAAGATCAAAATTCATTTTTTGTATAAAGTGTCGATAAGCCTGCTAACTCATTGAATTTTAATAATGTATAAATGGGTTGATTAAATGAATATTATAATTAATTGTTGACAGTTTTATGCAAAAGAGGTAACTTTATCAGCATAGATTTTCATAATAATGAATAACGATGAAGAGAAAAGTAATCAAGTCAAACACGCTCAGCAAGTTTAGGTTAATGGAAGCTAAACCGGTTTGAAATGGTGAAACGAGTCTCGAAGTTGTACTAAGAAGATTAGTGCTGATTGGTGCCCATTACCGCACCGGAGTTTGAATACGAACTCCCAGAGGAAAGTCGTGTGAGCGGCTTTCAAATAAAAGGTGGTAAAGCGACAGTCGCCCTTGGTTCTTAATGGACCAGGGGCGACTTTTTTAGTACCCCAATTTAAGACAAAGAAGAGAGGTCAACATGATGGAGAGTATGAAACAAGCACAAGTTAAAGGGTTAAATAGAGTCCGCCGCAGCTTCCGATCTGGCATGGTTTTGCGATGCTACAAGTTGACTAATCACTATTTGAACTTAACGGGGGAAATATCACATGAACAAGAAAAACACGCTATTAACGGTTGCACTTGGTAGTTTATTATTAATTTTGGCAGGTTGTACGAGTGGCAACGCCGATTCAACTTCAACTAATTCAAACAAAACATTAAACGTCACACTTGGTGGGAATCCTGCTACGGCGGATCCTGCACTATCGGGGGACCGTTTCAGTTCCGCAATCATTGGCCAAACGTATGAGGGGCTTTATGCTTACGACAAAAAGGGCAACGTCATTCCTGGCGTTGCGACTAAGTTAGTTAAGCCAACCAATAATGGCACGGTCTATACTTACAATTTGAAAAAGGATGCCAAATGGTCAAACGGCGACGAGGTTACCGCACAGGACTTTGTGACGTCATTTGAACATGAAGTTGATCCAACATCTAAGTCACAAATTGCGAGTGACTTTAAGTATTTCAAGAATTACAATGCCGTTCAATCCGGCAAAATGAAGCCGAGCGCCTTAGGGGTTAAGGCACTTAGCGAGAAGAAACTGCAAATCACATTATCAAAACCACAACCTTGGTTGAACGATATTTTAGCTTCAAAAGGGTACCCAATTAACACAGCCGCCTTCAAGAAGTATGGCAGTAAGTATGGAACCTCATCAGCTAAAACAGTGACCAACGGCGCCTACAAGCTAGTTAACTGGAACGGAACATCTGACGACTGGGAATACGTTAAAAACACCCACTATTGGGATGCTAAAAACGTGAAAATTAATAAGGTTGCCGTTCAAGTTGTTAAGGAACCTGGCACAGCTCAAAACCTGTTTACGTCTGGCAAGGTTCAGGAAACGGCTTTGAGTGGGACCTACGTTAAAAATAACGAGAACAACAAGAGTTTGAAGACCACGTTAAACGGGTCAATGCGTTTCTTGGAGTTCAACGATAAGAAGGCCGTTACGCATAATGCGAACGTTCGTAAGGCATTCTCATACATCATCAATCGTGAATCAATTACGAAGAACGTCCTTCAAGACGGTTCAGCCCCGGCAACCAGCCTAATTCCAAAGGGGGATGCCAAGGATCCTCAGACGGGTGAAGACTTCACCAAAGAAGTTGGTAATTTGCTGAGTTATAACCCTAAAAAAGCAACGGTCCTTTGGAATAAGGCCAAGAAGCAACTTGGAAAGAAAACTGTTAACCTTCAAATCCTATCTGCTGATACAGATGATGAAAAGCATGTCGCCCAGTACCTGCAACAACAAGCAGAAAAGTACATGCCAGGACTTCACGTGACGGTTCAATCATTACCTTTGGCGCAACAAATTGCCAAGGGCGCTAAGATGGACTACGACATCGATCTTGATGGCTGGTCAACCAATTGGTACGATCCGTTAGACTTCCTCCAAATGGCTGATGGATCAAACCCCGTCAACTTCACAAAGTGGGACGACAAGACGTATCAAAACATGATTAAAGAGATTAACGATACTTCGAACCACACGACTCAGCAACGTTGGGATTTGATGAAGAAAGCAGATACCTACGTGACAGAAAATGCTGGTTTGGTTCCACTTTATCAACAAGCTAAGGCCTACCTAGTGAGTGATAAGGTCGGTGGCATGGATTACTCAATGATCACGGAAGCACAGTACAAATACGCCTACTGGAAGTAGACTAAACGATTGGTAAGAAAGCTCAAACTAGGGCACGAGTTTGAGAAAACTAAATAGATAAATAAAACCACTTAGCTGACTGAGAGCTCTAAGTGGTTTTTGTTTAGCTAAAATAGTGTTGCATGTTCTGCAATATTTGGCCGATTTCATGGTAATTGGGAATCTTTTCCTGTTCTAAAACGTAATTAATAATCGTTAGAAAAAGGGAGAGGGTGATTGCCTTTTCCAGCACCGATGATTCGTGATGGGTCAATTGGTCGATATTATCTGAAATAATGGTTTTAATTTCACTCTGAAGCGTTAAAGAACCAATTTGAATGGTATTTAAAGCCTTGATGGTGTCACGTTGATTCAAGAAAACCTGCTTTAACTCGGGGGTCATTATCTTAATGATTTCCCCAAAATCAAGACCACTATCCATTAGTTGAATGCGTTTTTCAACGGCTTGGCGGTAGTCGGCCGAAAGGCTTTTGATTAGTTTTTCAGCCAGGTCGTACTTGTCGGCATAGTGTTTATAAAAGGTGAGCCGATTAATCATCGCATTTTCGGCAATTTTGGTAACGGAAATAGCGTTAAATCCCTCTTGATTTACTAAATCAATGAAACTTCTTTTAATGGCAATTTCAGTTCGTCTAATACGCAAATCAGTCATAAGTAAAAGCCTTCCTAATTAAAGTTTTAGTCAACAATATTATAATATATGTCGCGTTAATTAACACTTGTTAGTTTATGTAGCTTAAATCCCAATAGAATAGGGAATTAGGCTTGAAATTTCTGACTTTTGGGATAATATACTAAGGTGAATTCAGCAACGCAGGTTGACGAATTTTGCGGCTAAGCTTAGTCTGATACACATACCAATCGTTGGGAGGTGAGATAACGGTTTGAGAGGGAAAAAGGCGCCAAAAACTTACTATTATCAGTCATTTACGGATGATTTTGTGACCAGCAAAAATCAGGATCAAAAACTACCTAGTGCGTACAGTTGGTCGCACAATAGTTGGGGATTCCGCTGGTTATCAAGGTTTCTGTACGGCTTGTTTTGGCTGTTTGGCGTTTTCTATTGTAAGTGGGGACTCCATGTGACAGTGAAGAACCAGAAAGTACTGAAACCGTACCGTCATCAGGGTTACTTCGTTTATGGGAATCACACGCAGCCGGTTGGGGATGTTTTCACACCCCTGCAGGTCATGGCGCCTAAACGAACCTACATGATGGCAGGCATGGCAAATCTAGGCATTCCAGTTCTTGGAAAATTGATCCCAATTGCGGGTGCGCTAATTTTGCCAGATTCGATTCACCAAATGGGTCAATTTAATCGGGAAATTGAGTCGCTCATTCAACGGAATCAGGCTGTGACTATTTATCCGGAAGCGCACGTTTGGCCGTACTACACGAAAATTAGACCATTTCCGGATGGCGCTTTTCACTACCCGGTTCAATCGCAGGCAGCTGCGTTTGCGATGACCACGACGTACCAAAAGCGGCGCTGGGGGTCGAAACCGCGATTAACAGTCTATGTGGATGGCCCATTTTTGCCGGATCAAACACTGAACAAAAAGGACCAACGCAAGAAGTTGAATCAGGAAGTTCATGATTGTATGGTTATGAGAAGCAAAGAAAGTCATTATGAAACCGTTCATTATCAAAGGGGGTGAGATAGTTGAACATTTTATACTGTGGGAACGACAAGATGGCGGATGGACTTTTAATTTCAATCATCTCGCTATTGAAGCATACGAAAGAGCCGTTGCATATTTTTGTGTTAACGGCGGCAATCAAGACGACGCAACTAACGTATCACGCGATTGATGATGCGACGATTCAATTTCTAAACGAGCGGGTTCAGCTTGAACGTCCCGATAGCACCGTGACAAAGGTGGATGTGACGAAAGAATTCATGGACAATCCACCAACAGCCAATATGAACACCATGTTTACGCCATATTGCATGATCAGACTCTACGCTGATTTGATTCCGTCTTTACCTGATAAACTATTATATTTAGATACTGATATTATTTGTCACCAAGATTTTCATTCATTCTATTATCAGGAAATGGGTCAAACTGAAGTGATGGGCGTCTTAGATCGATATGGAAAGTGGTTATTTCATCGAAGAGCCGATTCTCTGGACTATATGAACTCTGGCGTTTTGCTCCTGAATTTGGCGCAAATTCGACAGACAAGATTATTCGAAAAATGTCGGCAAATGTGCGCAACTAAGTGGCTCTTCATGCCAGATCAATCAGCACTTAATAAACTAGCAAAATCCAAGAAAATCGTATCAAAGCGATTCAATGAACAGAAACGACTCCGAAAGAACACCGTTTTTCAGCACTTTACCACGAGTTTTAGATTTTGGCCTTGGATTCACACGCAGAAGGTAAAGCCTTGGCAAGTTGACCAAATGCACGAGGTTCTGAACCTGCACGCCTATGATGATATTCTGGCTGAGTATCAAGAATTACAACCAAAGCTGAGGAGGCTTTAGCGATATGCAAGATATAAGAGAGACGATTCCATTATTTTTTTCAGTAGATGATCGGTACGTTCCCTATTTGGGCGTCATGATCAATTCACTAATTGCGTCTGCATCACCAAAATACGATTACAAAGCAATTATTCTGTACCAAGATATAACTGAGCGCAATCAGAAACGCCTTAAAGAGCAAGAAACAGCATCCTTTACACTTGAATTTGTCCCAATGGCAAACGTCTTAGAACGCCAAATGACGGCGGATAACGCAAAATTACGTGGCGACTATAGTACGTTAACCATTTACTTCCGGTTATTTATTGCGGACATGTTCCCGCAATTTGATAAGGCCATTTATTTGGATGCGGATATGTTGGCACCGGGCGATATTTCGGAACTATATGAAATGGAATTGGGCGATAATTTAATTGCCGCAGCACCGGATACATTTACCGCTAGTATTCCGGAAGGCGTCAACTACGATAACAATGCGGTGGGCGTTCCCGCTGGCAAGTATGTTAATTCCGGTGTCCTCTTGCTTAATTTAAAGCAATTTAGGGCAACTAATTTTAGCAAACAGTTTTTAGAACTGTTTAATCGTTACCACTTTAGTGTCATTGCACCGGATCAGGACTATTTGAACGCATTAGCTTACCAAAAGACCCTCTATTTGGATCCAAAGTGGAATGATCAAACAGCGGTTCCTGAGATGTTGACGGCTGATCCTAAAATTATTCATTACAACTTATTCAAGAAGCCAACGCACTATGAAAATGTTCCACATGAAACATTTTTCTGGGAAACCGCCCGTAAATCAGGCTTCTATGATGAGCTTTTAGAAATGAAAAAGCATTACTCATCAAAAGACGTTCAGCAAGATCAAACCAATTTGGTGAGTCTAATTAAAATGGCAAATAGTGTTCCTGATGAGGAGATTACCTTTAAAAAGGTGTTGAACGGAGGGGAGTAGGCACATGGATGCTAGCAAATTAGTGGCGGGAAACCGCGAAGAAGTCATTCAAAATATTAAACAAGCAGTCGCTGAACAGCGATTTAACGACAAAGTGGAAACCAATGATCCGGTCATGACCATGCAGCAGCAAGAAAAAGTGGTGAATCATTACCTCCATTACTATGAAAATTGGCGGTATAAGGTTAAAAATGTTGCCGCAAGAAGCATGCTACGAGTGGCCTCAAAGTGGATTATGCGCACGACTAAGGTTGTCGGAAGCGAGAATATTCAAGCGATTAAAAGTGGAGCGATTGTCACGAGCAATCACTTTAGTCCAATCGAAAATACGGTTGTCAGTAAGGCCATGCGGGTGAGTGGTAAGTCACGACTATTTATCGTGAGTGAAGCGACTAACCTTGAAATGAAGGGATTTGTTGGTTTCGTCATGAATTTTTACGATACGATTCCAATGAGTACGAGTACCCAGTACATGGCGCGACCGTTTCCAAATATGTTGGCAGATATTTTAGAAAAGAAGCATTTTATCCTAATCTATCCGGAACAGGAAATGTGGTTTAACTATCGTAAGCCGCGGCCACCAAAGCGTGGGGCGTACTATTACGCTGCGAGATTCAATGTTCCAATCATTTCGTGTTTCGTTGAAATTGTGGATACCCATCAGCAAGTTAGCGTTGATTTCAACGAGGTGCAGTTCATCATGCATATCCTGAAACCAATCTATCCCGATGCGACTAAAAATGTGCATGAAAATAGTTTGGCGATGATGCAACAGGATTATGATCAAAAGTGTGCGGCGTACGAGCGCGCATATGGGAAAAAATTGACCTACGAATTTACGCCTGGTGATATTGCGGGTTGGATTCCGCAGGAGGCTTAAAAAAACGCCACTACAAAAATGTAGTGGCGTTTTAATTTGGTTAAAGGTACGTTTCCTTAAATTGATTGATTTTTGGCCGATGGTTACTATCAAATAGAAGTGTCAGCTGATCACCAACAGCGAGGGTTAAGTCACCATTTGCAACGAGTTCACGATTATGTCGATGCACACGCGTTAGAATCACGCCGGCGGGCCAGTCAACACCACGAACCTCTTTGCCAGCGATTAAACTTGCTGGTGAGATAGTAATGGTGAGTTCATCTAACTTTGCAGCCGGGGTGCTAATTTGATTTTTGAGAGCAATTTGAGAAGCCAGTGCGTTGTAAATTGGCGAACCACCCAGCCAATCGACCATTAAATAGGCGATTAGCGCAACGATGATGAGGGGCAATAAGTGAATAATTGAGCCCACCATTTCGGTAATGAGGATAATCGCGGTAAAAGGAGATTTACTGATACCGGCAAAATAGCCCGCCATGCTGACGATGATGAGGTTGGGGATGTACATATTTGGCATCAAATGAAAACTAACGGCAAGCGTCGCGATTAGCGCACCAATTGCAGCGCCAAGGGCGAGGATTGGTAAGAAAATGCCACCTGGAACGCCCGAACCAAAGGAAATGGCCGAGTAGATAAAGCGGACAAGCACGACACCGAGTAAAAATAGGAGTGTCCAGCGGTGGGTCCCTAAAAGCTTGATGACGTCGTTTCCTCCACCAATGACGGCTGGCCACAAAATGCCTAATGGCCAAATCAGGAGAAGCATAATGCCGCCGTGGTAGCGCCTCGGCAACCATGGAATTTTTGAATAGAGACGTGGCATATTTAACGTCACAACTTGATAGAGACGTCCTAAAAGACCCAACAGAATTCCTAAGGGGATTAGAAGCCAGAAGTATTGAAGGGGCAGGGTGTGCGTGTAAACGACATCTAGGACGGGTTTTAGACCGAAGACTTGCTCGGAAACTAGGTCAGCAGCAAGTGCACTACTTAGTGCGCTCAACCAAAGTAAAAGTGAAAAGCTATGCGCGACTTCTTCCAAAATAAACATGGCCCCCGCCAAAGGAGCTCCAAATGCGGCTGACAAACCAGCGCTGGCACCTGCAGCAATCATTAACCGCCACCGTTGTTCATCTAAATGGCGGCCTTCTGCGTACCATTGTCCAACCAGGCTACCCAGTTGAATTGAGGGTCCTTCTCGTCCCAGCATGCCGCCAGAGCTGATCATAAGGACCCCCGCTATGTATTTGCGCCAGAGTAAGGGGAAAGCCTTGAGTGAAAGTTGCCCTGATAGTTGCAACTCCACTTCCGGAATTCCTGAACCCATAATGTGTGAATGACCTTTGATGAGGTGCCCAACGATACCAGCAACTAGCAAAATCACAACTAAGAGGAATAGGGCGTTTGGCCAATTAACAGATAGTTGGTACATTCTTTTCCAAATGAGGAGGCCGTGCTGAATGAGCCAGCGAAAGGAGCTCACCACAATTCCGGCAAAAAGACCGACTAAGAAGCTGTCGGCCACAATTTTAATTTTTGATCGATCAATTTTTTTTCGTTCCATAACTATAGTCAAGTCCGTTTCGTGAATAAGCTTATAAATAAGTTTACCACACGCGTGGAAGCTGATTAGGACTTATTTGGATTTCCACAATAGCCGTCACAGGCGCACTTATCTTCACTGATCATGGGGCAGTGACAAATACCATCAGAGCTGGCGCAACCACAGCCGGGTTCACAAACCATTCCTTCGTGACAATACGGGTTCTTGGTTTCATTCATCATAAACACCTCTTTCTGATTGTAGTATATAACTTGTAAGTGGATTATTTAACCCAAAATTAATCTGATGGGCTTAAACTCAAAGTAGCTGAAATAAAAAAACAGCAATCACGGCGATTTAACGCAGCGTGATTACTGTTTAGTGTTTTTATATGATGGGCAGTCAGGGGATCGAACCCTGGACCCACGGATTAAGAGTCCGTTGCTCTGCCAGCTGAGCTAACTGCCCATATAATTTGCGTTAACAAAACTTGCTCGTTAACAACGATAATAATATTACCATGTAGCTTTTAGCAACGCAACACCTTTTTTTAAAAATTCATTTACAATCTCCGTACAATTTGACGACAAATGACCCAAGAAATGCCGAGTTTATGCGTCAGTAGGTAGTCTGTGCTATAATGACTTTAATTCTAATTATTTTAAAAATTGGAATAAAAATCTATCCTAAATGGCCGAAAATGGTGATCTAGGGATGTTTATTCATTCTAGCTGGACGCTCCTGGCAGAGTGACTTAATCGGAATGAGCGAAACGATAATTTGAAATTAAAAATTTAAAACGAGAAATGAAAATCCTTTAAGGAGGAACATCCATGAAGAAAATTCTAGTTGTCGATGATGAAAAACCAATTACTGATATTGAGAAATTTAATTTAACTAAAGAAGGTTACGAGGTATATGTTGCCTCTGACGGTGAAGAAGCAATCCAACAAGTTGAGGATGTTAACCCAGACCTCATTATTTTAGACCTAATGCTTCCAAAGATTGATGGACTAGAAGTTGCCCGTCAGGTAAGAAAGAACCACGACATGCCAATTATCATGGTCACTGCAAAAGATTCTGAGTTAGATAAGGTGCTAGGACTCGAACTTGGTGCTGATGATTATGTTACCAAGCCATTCTCAAATCGTGAATTGATTGCGCGTGTTAAAGCTAATTTGCGTCGTCAAAATACGGTTTCTAACGCTCAGGCAGATGATAATGAAACCCAAGATATTGAAGTTGGGGACTTAGTTATTCATCCAGACGCCTACTCCGTTTCAAAACGTGGCGAAAATATCGAATTAACCCATCGTGAATTTGAACTACTACACTATTTGGCATTACACCTAGGTCAAGTAATGACCCGTGAGCACTTACTGCAAACAGTTTGGGGCTACGACTACTTTGGCGATGTCAGAACGGTTGATGTGACGGTTCGACGTTTACGAGAAAAGATTGAAGATAATGCGAGTCACCCAACATGGTTGGTGACTCGCCGGGGCGTAGGGTATTACTTACGCAACCCAGATAACGAACAAAGCTAATTTGCACGGAGGAGTCAAAAAAGCGTGAATACAAAACTGCGTTGGTATCAGTCCATTCATTATAAAATTGCGCTCGTATTTGCGCTAATGCTGATAGTGACCCTGGAAATTGTTGGGGCAATTTTCGTTCAACAGCTTGAACGACAAAATATTAATACATTTAAATCACAGATGACCTTACCGCCGTACGTTAGCACTTCGTTGGCAGATCAGTTAGTGCGCAGTAATTCTGGTGCCGCAAATAAGCGAATTAGAATTATTTTGCAAGACGTGAATGCGCCTAATAACGCGCAAATTGAGGTCATTGATAGTAAGGGAACCATCCGTGGAACAAATGAAATTAACGATCAATCCGTTGTCGGCCAGAAAACGACTGATAGTGGGATTAAGAGCGTTATTTATAATACAAGAAGTGCGGGAATTGACCGGACGACCGTTGATAGTGGGGACAATCACTACTATATGACGGTAAAACCGATTATTCGGAGCCAAACTGCCGGCAGCAATAACAACACGCCTGTCGGGGTTATTTACATGCGGGCTAGTTTAGATAGCGTTTATAGCAACATCAATACAATTACGTTGATCTACGTCTTTGCGGCACTGATTGCGATTGTCCTTGGCTTAATGCTGGCAATCGTTATTTCGCGAGCAATTACCCGGCCCATCGATGAAATGAAGAAACAGACTTTGCGAATTGCGAGAGGGGACTACTCTGGCCAAGTTCACGTATATGGAAATGATGAACTCGGACAACTTGCTGGCGCCGTTAATAACCTGTCTGTCAGAGTTGAAGAAGCTCAGGAATCAACTGAATCAGAGCGACGTCGTTTGGATTCCGTTATGTCCCATATGACTGACGGTGTTTTAGCAACCGATCGACGAGGAAACGTCATCACGATTAATGAAATGGCGAATGATTTCTTGGATCTAGAAAATGATGATGCTGTTGGCAAATCAATCCTAGATATCCTGGATATTCGCAAGGAATACTCATTGCGAGATCTCCTCGAAAATCCAGACGAAATTATTCTCGATTTTTCAACTGATGAACATGACTTAATTTTGCAGGCTTACTTCTCATTGATTCAAAGGGAATCTGGCTTCATTAGCGGACTCGTCTGTGTCCTTCATGATGTCACTGAGCAGCAAAAGATTGATCAGGATCGAAAACAATTCGTGTCAAACGTTTCTCATGAGTTAAGGACACCGCTGACAAGCGTGCGTTCTTACGTCGAGGCTTTATCTGACGGTGCCTGGAAGGATCCGAAGATTGCACCCAAGTTTTTAAAGGTGACCCAGGAAGAAACTGACCGAATGATTCGAATGATTAATGACCTATTAACGCTGTCACGAATGGATTCCGGAACACAAAAGATGAATTTAGAACTCGTCAATTTGAACGAGCTATTTAACTATGTCCTCGATCGCTTCGACATGATTATTACGAGTAACGAAAAGAAGAGCGATGAGGAAGAACCGGAAAAGAACTACTCAATCAAGCGTAATTTTACCAAACGCGATTTATGGGTAGAAATTGACACGGACCGATTTACTCAGGTTCTTGATAACATCATGAATAACGCCATCAAGTATTCGCCAGATGGTGGCGTCATTACCTGCCGTTTGGTGGAAACCCATAACAACGTCATCATCAGTATCAGTGACCAAGGATTGGGAATTCCGCGGGCGGATCAGACCCACATTTTCGATCGATTCTATCGAGTTAATAAGGCCCGGGCTAGAGCACAAGGTGGAACTGGACTAGGGTTGGCAATTTCACGAGAAACTGTCCAAATGCTGGGTGGCCGAATTTGGGTTGATAGTCACGAAGGCCGAGGCTCAACTTTCTACATTACGCTACCTTATGAACCGTACGAGGGGGACCTTTGGGATGAAAGTAACTAGAAAAATATTTTTACCAGTGGCGCTCCTGGTTGCGGTCGTTCTTAGCATGATTTTGTCGTGGTTTATTTGGACAAATAATCCAGTGAGGTATGAACGTAACAAGGAAGATACCGTGACGAGTACGAGTACCCAACGGGATTTGAGTACGAAATCAATTCGTGATATTTATTTGCCAGTTCAGGTCATCACAACGGATGTTGGTGGCAATCAAAATTTGGTGAATAATCACAAGGTTAATTTAGTGACTGAAATTCGGGACCGAATGAGTACTTGGAAATCGAATCGAATGGTTTTAGTTAAATCACGCTCTAAGTCCGACTATTTAGCGCAATTGCGCCGGCCGGACACCGTGATGATGAATTACGATAGTAGCATTACCGTGAAGGTTTTCAATCGCGTCTTTAAGAACCAGTTGAAGGGTGTTCGCAATCGAAAATTTAACCGAATTCAAATCAAAATGGACGATGCGAAGCACATTTATCTTCTAAACGATAACGGTTATCGAATTTATCGGGTTACTGTTAGTGGTCAAAAATTGAGTAAATTACGCAGCGTTTTAAAAACAAACTTAATTAAGTATCCAATTAATCTCAAGATGGTCAGTGATCAACCAACTGTTTTCATTAACAAAGGCCTAAAAATGCCGCGGTATAGCTACATGATTAACAAACAGGATGCCAATAACTTTGTTAACCGGCTGATGAGTTCAGATAATGACAACATTTCAATTAAGAAACGTCAAAATGTGACAACGTATGATGATGGCTCTTACCATCGTTTGCAAGTGAATACGAAAACGGGATTTGTCACTTACGGTGATTACAGCTCAATGAAGTCGATTAATACGTATACAAACATGTTGCTGCGATCATATGGTGACCTGAAAAAGATTGGCATTCCGTTAGATAACACGCGATTCTACTATTACAATAAAAAAACGAGTAGCGTTGCCTACCGTGGCTTCGTTGAAGGCTTCCCAATCTTTAATCAAGCAGAATATGGGACTGCACGCATTCAGTTGCAGGGTCAAAGCATCAAACGTTACAACTTCTCGCTGTACGGATTACAGGTGCCGGTTCCTTCAAGACAGAAAGATAAGGACCTGCCGACAACCCAATCGATGCTGGATCAGCTGAAACAGGCGGGTATTAAGGAAGCGGATGTTGATAATATTCAACTAGGCTATGAATGGAAGCAGAATAAAGCGTCAAGTGAAGTCGTTGACTTAAACCCAACTTGGTACGTGAGATATCAGGGAAAATGGCGGACTTACGAGTCATTGTTGAGTAACTAATTTGAGCAATCAGGAAAGGAGGAAATTGTGTGGATTTTCGACGAATTGAATGGATATTCTTAGTGATCTTTGTTGCGATTGATATTTTCTTATTTGTGTCGTTTAGGCAAAGTGGGACTGTTCAAACAAGTGGCAGTGCCCAAACTGGCGATTCAAATGGGACCATCATCAAGGAAATGAAAAGTGATCAAATTAAATTTAGCCAACCATCTGCAAAAAGTTCTGATGGATACTACATTTCGAGTAGTAATAATAATGATTTGGAAGATAAGGCCGGTTCACTGCTTGGTCAATCAACGAGTTACAGTGATGACCAGTTGACCAGCACGTTCAAGACCCCAGTTGCCATCAGTAATTCAACGGCAGAAAAGGCAACTGACATCATGATGAAGGATTCTAGTCAGGTTTCTCATGGGAAGGAATACCATTACAGCAAGCAATTATCGACCAAAAATCAGATAATTTACGTGCAAGATGTGACCAATGGTTCCATTTATTCTCAAATGGGTGAAGTTCGCTTTAAAGTTAGCAATAACGAAATCACCGGATATACTCAAGGATATTTGAGTGACGTCCAGTCTTTACGTGAAAAAACCGACACAATTTCCGAACAACGGGCCTTAATTTGGTTGTATCAATATAATGAAATTCCAAACGGGGCACAGATTCAGTGGACGAAACTTGGATATACAAAACTACTGTCCATTCAGGAAAGTAGCGTGTACGTGCCAACTTGGATTATTGCGATGAAGACCAATAACACGACGGGGACGTACCTGAGACGTGTTAATGCGTTTACTGGTGCCATTCTTAAAAGTGAAACGTCAGCCAAATCGGTAACGACTGATTAAAAAATAGTGTATAATCGAGCCATAATTAAAGATAACGGAATAAGAGCTGGTGGCAGAACCATTGTCCCGGCTTTTTACATAAAAGGGAGCACTTAATGACAATGAATGATGGACTAAAAGTCAGCGTATTAGCCAGCGGTAGTACTGGCAATTGCACATACATTGAAACGGGTCAGCACAAGGTATTGGTTGACGCCGGATTAAGCGGCAAGAAAATTGAAGGATTAATGGCATCAATTGGCAAAAGTCTGAATGATGTCGATTCTCTGTTTGTGACCCACGAACACAGTGATCACCGCAAAGCAGTTGGCATTTTAGCACGACGCTATCCACAACTAAACGTGTACGCCAACAAGGGAACTTGGGATGCGATGGCTAACCGAATCGGGGAAGTTGCTGCTGACCAAAAGAACCTATTTGCACCAGATACCACTCTATCAATGGGTGACCTGGACGTTGAAAGTTTCAGCGTGTCTCATGATGCAGCCGAACCTCAATTTTACTCATTTCATCATAATGGGAAGTCGTTTGTCATCTTGACGGACACGGGAATGGTCTCAGAGCACGTTGAGGGCACGATTAAGGACGCAGATGGCTACTTGCTGGAATGTAACCATGATCTTGAAATGTTACGTCAGGGAAGCTATTCATGGCCATTGAAGCAACGGATTCTAAGTGATAAGGGGCATTTGTCCAACGAGGATAGCGCTAACGTGATGATGGATGTGCTTGGCAACCATACGAAGCGCATTTTCCTTGGCCATTTAAGTCAGGAAAATAACATCAAGACGCTTGCCCATTTGACGGTGGCTTCAATGATGGCGAACCACGATTACGGCGTGGGACACGACTTTCAGTTACTCGATACGGATCCTGATAAGGCATCAGGAATTGTTTCTCTTTAATAAAATTTAATAATTTAACGAGAATTTAGCGACTTTATTCAAACATTTTTCACAAGTTAACGGTAATATAGACTTGTAAAAGGTTTAAATAAGGGCGTTTTTCTTTTGCGCTAAATCCAAAGGGAGGTCAGGCGAAAGCCGAATCAATATGGATAATAATAATAATGAGAACCAAAACTTAGATAACCAAGATCAACCAACTCGTGCTAAGCGAGGCGGCGGTATGCTAACAAAGGTTGCCATAACAGCATTAATTGCCGGTTTACTTGGTGGGGGCATTGCCTATGGGGGAATGACCTACTTTAATAATCACGTGAATACAACTTCAGTTCCTAGTGGCTCAAACAGTGGTGGTACAGCATCGACGAGCAACGTGAAGGTTAACGTTAGTTCTAAATCTGAAACTGCGTTCAAAAATGTGAAGGGTGCCGTTGTTTCGGTTATCAATTTGCAAAAAGAAAGTTCAAGTAGCGATGGATTGGGAAGTTTGTTTGGCGAGAGTAGCAGTGAGTCATCATCGTCCTCTAGCAGCTCCTTAGAGGAAAGTTCAGAGGGTTCAGGTATCGTTTATAAGAAATCTGGGAACTCGGCTTACATCGTCACAAATAACCACGTGGTATCTGGTTCAAACGCGCTAGAAGTCATTACTAGTTCTGGTAAGAAGAAGGAAGCCAAAATTGTTGGTAAGGATAGCGTGACTGATTTAGCCGTTATTAAGGTTAATTCAAGCGATATCAATAAGGTTGCCACGTTTGGTGATTCATCAGCTATCAAGGTTGGTGAAACAGCGCTTGCGATTGGATCGCCACTTGGTTCAGAGTACGCAACCTCATTGACACAAGGAATTATTTCAGCTAAGAAGCGAACGGTTGAAACAACGAATGGGACTGCAACGGTTATCCAAACGGATGCCGCTATCAACCCAGGTAACTCGGGTGGTCCACTGATTAATTTAGGTGGCCAAGTTATCGGGATTAACTCGATGAAGTTAGCTTCTGACAGCTCAGGTACTAGCGTTGAAGGGATGGGCTTTGCCATTCCAAGTAATGAAGTTGTGAAGATTATTAATCAACTCATTAAGAGTGGTAAGATTACCCGACCAGCATTGGGAATCAAGTACGTTGATTTGTCGGAAATCTCTAAGACCCAACAAAAATCAACGCTTAAATTACCAAGTAGCGTTTCTTACGGTGCCGTTGTGATGGCAGCGCCAAGCAGCAATTCGCCCGCAAGCAAGGCCGGCATTAAGAAGTACGATGTCATTACGGCCCTTGGGAGTAAAAAGGTAACTGAAAATACGACGCTACGTGATCTTCTGTATAATTACAAAGTTGGCGATAAGGTCAAAGTGACCTACTACCACAACGGAAACAAGAAGACTGAGACGGTAACGCTTAATAAAACTGCTTCATAAATGATGCATAAAATAAAATTTCTAAAAACTGGCGATAGACGGCATTTTGAGTCACACAATCGATTGGTTTTAGCATAAAAAAGGTCCGATAGACGAGCGCGTCTATCGGGCTTTTTTGTCTGTTTTCCGAACTAGGAAAATGAATGCTTGCGGAATCAAGTGTATTTGCAGCGTGAAAGAGACGAAAAGTCCGAATAAAAATAGTGGAATAAGGGTAAAACTTCGGGTGAGATAAATCAGAGGAACCTGTGGATAACTTTGTGGATAAGTCAAAATTTGTGTATATTTTAAAAATGATACTGGTATAACTTTATTTTGCTCAATTTTTAAGTTATCCACAGGCTAATGTGGATAACTTTGTCAACAACTGGGGATAATTCCTTAATCCCTTGTGGCCGTAAGTGTTTGACTGTAACATAGGAACGCTTGTTTTGTTTAACCTGTTGATAACTATTTTTAGGGGTCTATTATAAATGCCGTTTTTGAAGCATGTTGACGGTTACAATTAAAATAAAGTGTGAATTAAGTCTGTGGATAACTTTGTGCATAACTTGTTGATAGTTCCATTTTTCGGTGGATAGCGTAAAATGAAAGCAGAAATAATGGCTAAGGAGTCTATGATGAATATTAAAATTATTGGTGTGGGTAAACTGAAGGAAAAATACTTTAAACAGGGAATTGCTGAATATGCAAAACGATTATCACGTTTTTGTAAGTTTGAAATTGTCGAGGTTCCAGATGAGAAGGCTCCTGAATCTTTGAGTCAGGCCCAGATGGATGACGTGATGGCTAAGGAAGGCGAACGTATTTTGGGCAAAATAAAAGACCGCGAGTACGTGTACGCACTCGCAATCTTAGGGAAGGAACGTTCATCGGAGGAATTTGCTGCCGAGATCGCGCAATTAACTACTTATGGACATTCTGATATCACGTTTGTCATTGGTGGATCACTCGGATTGACACCAGAGGTCCTTAAACGTGCCAACACACAGATTTCGTTTGGCCGGTTCACACTTCCTCACCAATTGATGAGACTGGTGCTGACGGAGCAGGTATACCGGGCATTTATGATTAACGAGGGAAGCCCGTATCATAAGTGAAGGTTTGCAAACATGTAAGGCTTTACCGGAAATATGGTGAAACTGGTGATTCAAAATTGTTATAGAAGGTGAAGTTATTTTTAGATTAAGAAATATTGATACTCTTTTGAAATTTAAAGAGTTAGAAAAACAATCCATCTATTTTGCTCCGGCTAGTGTTGAAGATGATATGTATGAAGGCAGATATCCAATGTATTTTGACGGAAATGAGGCATTGTGGCAAGGTTTCTTTGCTATGTTCTACAAACATATTTCATTTAATCAAGGAATCGTTGGCGAAAAATTTGATGAATATGTACCAGCCATGGTCCCATTAAAAACGAATCTCACTAGTAGAAATTATAATTATGATGGAGAGGAATTTAAAGGATATTTAAATATAGGCGGAGTGAGGGCTTTAATAGCGCTTTTTGCAGCGTCAGGAAAAGTATATGAACGTCAGTTGCGTAAGATAATTACTCAGTATATTTTATTTTTAACTATTTTTTACTCGCAGCAATTTGGAGCATTTGTTAATAAGAAAACAGAACTTGAAAAAAAGAATAAACAAATGGTGAAAAAATTGGATAGTGTGCAGAAGATAATAAGTACACTCAATAAAGTACCATGCGAAGAAACAAGTCGTGTAGATATTTTGTCAAAATTTACTAGTGACCCTTTATGTTACCAAAATGAGTTGGATGTTAATAGTCAGCAATTCGTTAATTATCAAATAAGTGAAAAGTTGATGGACAGTTTTTTTGAAGGATTAAGGAATATGGCATTAGAAAACTGCTACATTGCTTCATTTACAGATGATTATTCAGACGGACGGATGTGGCATGATTATACTAATTATGAGGGGATTGCAATAGAGTATAAGAATGATGAGTCAATCACTTTAAGGGATTCTGAAGGAAATAGCAGTAATCATAAGTTTAAAAAAGTGGCATATGAGAATGCACAAAGTTTTAATTTTTTTAGTTCTATAGGAAAACTACCGGATGCAATGATTACAGGAATATTTGCAAATTATGATTGGGGAAACGATACTCATCAAATAAAAGAAAATCTAAAAGATAACTACTGGAAATGGACCGAGCAAACAGTATTAACAAAGGATTCTTCGTGGATCACACAAAGAGAGTCGCGTCTTATTATTTCTAATTTTATGGAGGGATATTCTACGACTCAAAGTAGGACATTTTTTTATGATTTTTCAGAATTGAAATCAATAACTTTTGGTCCTAAAACAAGCAATGAAAATAAGATAAAAATAACCAAAATACTCGTTCAGAAATGTAAGGAGAATGATGTTGCAAATTTTCCTGTATATGCTATGTTCAGAGATGACAAAACTGGAAAGATGGAGCGAGAACTTTTGACAAGTCTCCATGGAAAATAAAAGTAGGTGCCTCTTATGGCACCTACTTTTTGTAAAGTGAAGTAGTATATAGAACTTACTTCCTATCTTCATCCAATTCCATCAATCGCTGTCTCAACGCAGGGTCATAGGCCGTCAAATACAGCCCATACTTACCACGCTTCATTAACACGTTCAAAACGTTTGCGATGAAGGTTTTATATTCATCCTGGGAAAATTGAATATCTTTCCGTTTCTTGAAAATTTCCTTATGAGAATACTTTTCGGGAATGATGGTCATGGTGTCCGCCTTCTTATCGTAGCCAAATGAAGGGCCGATAATCATCCCAACGTAATTCAAATCAAATCCCTGCAGCGTGTAAATCGTTCCAACTTGGGTAATCGATCCCTCACGTTTAGCCCACGGGGTGCGTTGTGGATCCCATTCATCCCAAGGTAGGCTGAAAGTATCCATTTCAACGTTATGGCGACCATCAATTCGTGGGAAGCCAGAGGTGGCTACGACACGGCTCATGCCAAACTCTTTGTTGCGCTTTTTGATAGTTTCAAACAAGTCACCGGCTTTATCAAACACCTTAAACTCAAAGTCGCTATTGTTCGGGAAGGCTTTCAATGGCTTTTCAGCAGATAAATCGTCCATCCAGGCAACCTGCTCATCACTGGCGACCATTCGGTATTGGAAATCCATATCAAATACTTTGTAGGGGTCCTTACCAATCGTCTTAAAGAGCAACTCCTTGTCCCAGTACATCTTAGACTGGAAGACCTGGTCGAAATCGTACACGGCGACGACCACTTTGGCCATACTCATCAAATCAGTTAGTTGATTTTGTCCGCGATAGTGCGCGTAGGGTTCTGATTTGGAATAGAGGAGATGGGCTTCGTCGACAAAAATAACGTCATATTTTTTATGATTCTTTTGCGCGTCATTAATTAACGCTGTTGGTCGCAAAATGGACTTCACGTTCATATTTGGGATTGCCTCACCAATGTCACGGTAAGCTTTATATAGTTCCGGATGGTTAACGACTAATGCGGTCTTATAGCGCTTGTCGGTCATGTATTGGCGAACCAGCTCCATTAAAACGACTGACTTTCCGGTTCCCGCACCACCCTCGATAATCGCGATGGAATGGGACTTATCGTTGAGTCCTTTTTCAATGTAATTGTTAATATCTGTGATTTTTGCTTTTTGATCGTCTGAAAGATCATCAACAAAAAATTGTGCTTTTAAAATCTCATTCATGGTGTGGCTCCTAAGTTATTCATTATTTGAGTGCAGTTACTGCTGTTGTATTCCTCAAGGTATTATATCAGTAAAACGATAAACTGCTTGGAATCTTTGAAAATTTAAGCAAATGGAAAAGGGTAGTTTGCTTTATAAAAAAAGAGGATAATGAAAAATGCTGATTTTAGTATCAACAATTTACATGATATGCGTTTTACTTTGGAGGAAAAAATACATTGGAACTTTTTAAGATAGAAAACCAAGACCTGAAAAAGGTAGATGGCAGTAATTTTGAATTGGAGCGAGAATTACAAAACCTAATTGAAAACAATCTTGAATTAACATTAGGAATTCAATTTGTCGCAAGTGAGTTTGTCGTTGGTAAATACCGCCTTGATACGGTTGGTTTTGATCAGAGTACGGATTCATTTGTTATTGTGGAGTATAAGAGATCCTCCAAGTATAGTGTCATTGATCAGGGATTTGCCTATCTGAATACACTATTAAATCATAAGGCTGATTTTGCACTCGTTTATAACGAACAGTTTCAAGCAAAAAAAGGGATTGAGGATTTCGATTGGACGCAGGTAAAGGTCATCTTTGTCGCTGGCGGATTTAGCGCCTACCAAATGGATGCAATTAATAATCCTGATTTACCAATTGAATTATTTGAAGCAAAAAAATATCGAAATAATCATCTTTCATTGAATCAAATTTTGCGGCCTAGTAATTTAGGGCATTTTGCTCATAATTCTAATAAGAAAGCAGTTCGTGAAGATAAAGGTGTTAACTTAGATAATGCTGCCGAACTAATTGCACCAAATGAAGAAAGACTAGTAGCGGCGGGCTCTGAAAGCATCCAGAATCTTTATCAAAAAATGAAAGATGCTTTGCTGGAGTGGGATTCATCGTTTGAAATAAAGCCAACATCTAAATACATTGGTTTTCGGATTAATCAGCATAAAATTGTAGACTTTCTTCTACAAAAACAGGCTATGAAAATGTGGATTAATCTTCCTATGGGTGAATTAAAGGATCCTAAGAATCTAATTCGCGATGTCAGTGAAACGGGGCATTGGGGAAACGGAGACTATGAGATTCGACTGGAAAATGATAGTCAATTAGAATACGTTTTAAGCTTAGTCAAACAGGTTTGGCAAAAGTATAGTCATTCATAATCTGAAAAGAATTATGCTTTCACAAACACCAGTCTTTCCTTCGTCGACCGTTGCTCATCAAACTGGTAGTCTAAGCGGTTAAATTTCCTCAATTCAGCCGCTTTTTGCACGTCGTTTTCTGCCATATATCGAACCATTTCTCCCCGGGCCATTTTAGCAAAAGTGGCGCGGATTTTTATTTTGCCATCAATTAGTTGCCCGAAGACAATTTCGATAAAGGGCGTATCCGGTGGTAGGTAAGGCCGAATGGCTTTAGCGTATTCCTGAGAGGCCAGATTGATAATGGGTTCGCCGGCGCTGCTACCTAATGCATCGTAAAGTTTATCGCCCCAGAAATCATAGAGTCGTTGATGTCCTTCAACCACAAGTGGTGACTGCATTTCCAACCGGTAGGGAACGACACCATCAAATGGTCGCAAGATGCCATAGAAGCCAGATAATATTTTTAAATTGGCTTGAACGTAATCTAGGGCTGGTTCCGTAAAAAGGTCGGGTGCCATGTATTGATATTGAATGCCCGAAAAGGCCATCAGAGCAGGCGTAAGCTGAGTTTCTAAATTGAGGCGTTGCAGCTGATCGTAATTTTCTCGGGCAAGTTTGTCGCTACAATTCCAAATGGATTTGGGTTCATCATAGTTATGAGATTTTAGTGCAGTCACGATTTTTTTAGTCTCTGATAAATATTGCGGCAATGCTGTACTAGCAAAGTTATCGGTATCTATTTGCATTTTTTTGGCGGGTGAAATAATAATTTTCATGAGTCATTTCCTTAGCATTAGTGTAGGTTCATGTATGTAGAATACCGCAAAATTGAGAATAAGAATACAAAAAATCCCCAGGGCTGCGGTTTCAACCTTGGGGATTTGGTTTATTCAGTGATGAAATGGACATCTGGTGTTTCGGAATTACGCTTAGCTAATACCAAGGCATAACCCGCGGCACGACCATTACCACCATCTTCAATAATTGAGCGGTAAGTATCGGGTATGTTGTTAATGAAGTAAATGCCAAGCTTGTAGCCTGATAATTTGGCACGCTTGGAAGCACTGTAGCCGGCTTTGTTGAGTGCCGTTTGGAGGTAGGCAAGTTTCTTAGCATTGCTGGCAGTCTTATGTTTGTAAAGGGTATTCATAGCGCTATTGAGCGGAATAATATCAGTATAACCAGTAGTTGTGACTGAGGTTTGGTCCTCAAACCAAGTCGTCCCCTCATCGAAAGTGCTGAGGCTTTCGTTGTACGCGGCAATTCTACTAAGATTCAAATCAACCGGTGTCTTAGGGAATAATTTGACGACTGATTTAGCTAGTTTTTGGTAATTTCCCTTTTGAATATAGCTGGCGTACGTTTTAGTTGAATTAAATTGAGATAGCGCAGCGTAGTTTAATTTGTTGGGATTAGGATTGACACCCGCCTTTAAGTTCCCCCGCCAAACGTAACCGGTGACTATTTTTCCATTGCCACGCAAAGCGGTTGAAGTTCGGTAGTAAACTGCCTTGGTATTGCCATGTTTCAGCACTAACTCAGACAATTTAACGAACGTTTGGCTTGGATAATTTTTCAAGTTGATGATTTTCTTTGTATGGCTGGCGTTCCACATGTAAACGGACTTCTTGCTCGATTTGACGTAGTAAGTTGTGTCAAAAATGCCATATTTCGCGCTAACTTTGGTATAGGTGGTCTTTGCTTGTGCTTGATGTGGCTGGGCAACAAGTGCACCGCCAAGGCCGAACAAGCCAAAGCAGATGCCTAAGGTGATGATGAGTCTTTTTTTCATGATGAATCCTCCCGAGGATAATATGTGATTAATTTGCATACATAGTATAACGCAAATGTGGCGTGGAAATGGGACGTCGTTGCGATCTAATTAAAATCAAAGTTTATTTTCCTTAGTAATTCTCGGGTTAAGTAAGGTTGCGCCTGTATAAGTGAGTAGTAAATTAGCTGCTCCTATAGTTGTTTGGCCTAGGACATTGGAAACAAATTAATTTTGATGTTTGACTAAATAAAGCCCCCTTCATTTGAAGAGGACTTTATTTTTGAACAAAATATTTCTCCTGTAACACTTATTCAGCTGCCTTACTTTTCTTATTCAACCTAATCAGCCAAACCGTCAGTCCAAACGTAATCACCGTATAAATGGCACCACCAGGCCCTACGGAATTCATACCGATTGAGCTAACTAACACACCGCCAGTTGCGGATCCCAACGCAATTCCAAAATTGGAGAAAATCGAATTGAGAGAGGATGCCAGAACGATTGATTGTGGGTAAGCCTCTTCCGCTACTTGTAAGAAGAGGATTTGAATGGGGGAGCCCAAGAGTGGCATGCTGGTAATCAGCAGCATTAAGACGAGGACGCCCACCCAACTATAAAGGAAGGCAAGGGGCATGATGAGGAGTAGTACAAATTGGCCAATGTAGACCTGAGGCATGACGTTGAGTCCGGGCCCTTCAGTTAATTTGCCGCTCATCCGGTTGCCAATAATATTGGTAATCCCAAAGACAAATAGGAGAATTGTCAGCATGCCCGTCGAGAAGTGCAATTGGGTCGTGAGAATGGGGCGCAAATATGTATAGAAGACATAAATAGACGCAAGGTTAAACATCGGCAAGAACATTCCAACCTGAATTCGACGATCCTTTAATAAGGCTAACTGACCCATAATGCTACTGGCTTGCTGTTTAAAGTCACGAGGCAGTGACGCTAAAATGAGGCCCATTGTGATAAACGAAATGATAATAATGGTTAAAAATGAGATCCGCCAGCCCAAATTAGTTGAAATCCAGGTGCCCAGTGGAACTCCGAGCACGGAAGCAATGCTAAATCCAGCGAACACCCAAGATAATAACCACCCTCGTTTTGGCAGTGGGGCGATATGACCGGCAAATGACAGCGCAATTGAGATGGCAACGCCGGAAACTAACGCCGTGATAATCCGGGAGATGGTAAATACGGTAAAGTTTGGTGAGATGAAGCTTAAAATATTACCAAACGTAAAGATACCCATGAGGCCAAATAGTCCCCAAAATAGATTATGTTTACCAATTAGCAACGTGATAAATGGGGTGCTGACCGCATATACCAGGGCAAAGATTGTCACCAGATAGCCAACCGCAGCAACGGAGACGTTAAACTGCGCTGATAGGTCATCTAAAATTCCGACGATTAGGAATTCACTAATCCCCAGCGTAAACGCAATTAATATAAGAATTAAACTTTGAATTTTGAATTGTTTCATCATTTTACTTCTCTTTCTATACCTAATTATTTGACAGACTTGCTTATATTACAAGGTTTTGGTGATGACGTCTATCTTTTCAATAAAAAAAGCTCGATTCAGATTGAATCAAGCCCTTACATAAAATATAGTCACCTAAATTACCTTTTTCCCATTATAATAGCCATCCAACGACACTCGATGGCTCATATGCGCATCACCAGTTTTTGAATCAACTGAGACATTAGGTTGATCCAATTTTTTTGGTGATCTGCGCTGGTTCTTTTTGGTTTTAGAGGTTCTTCTTGCTGGAACTGCCATGAGTGAGATCTCCTATCTAAGCTTAAGCTTTCTTACTGTTACGTTTGGCGTCTTTAATTACCTTTAATGCGCGTTTACGTGCTTTGATATCCGGACTTTTTAATCGACGGTGAGCACTGGCTAAATCTGTTTTTTCCATGATGAACCTCCTGTAGTTAATGATTATGTGCTTTCATTTTCGCTTTAAACTAAGTAAATCGTTATTATTACGATTTGGACTTTAATAATTTATCATCAGTTAAAATTAAAGTCAAAGGAAAGCATTTGGATATGAAAAAAGCCCGATTCTCATCGAATCAAGCTTTACCTCATCTTTTCTTCGGTACCACCAAATGGACAACGCATTCAATAATCATTCCGGCAAACATCAGATACATGGCAAAGTCCATGTGCATCCTGAGCATGCCGATGAGACCGATGATATAAATGGCGAGGACAAATAAATGTAGAATTTTCATGCGATCACCTAGTCAACTCGTTTAATCTTACCAACCGCAATTGGTAGCGTCACATGCGCATCAAAGTCGCCGACCATCCCAGCAACCGTAGCTGGTAATTCGAGAGATGCAGGTACACCGTGAATGTAAATGACCCGTTTGTCTAGTTGAAGGTCCTTGCTGCCAAATGCTTTTTCAAAGTTAGCTTGTAAGGTTGATAGGGGAACGACCTGCGTGTATGAGAAATGGCCATTAGCGTCAGATACGGGATAACGATCATGGGGGATGTCGATGTTTTCAGGAGCATCGTCAAATGCGACCATCGTTGTGCCAGAAACGGCTTCAGTTTCCATCAAATCGACGAACCCATCAAGATTGGTATCCTGGTCAATGGTTGAAATTGCAGCATCTTTGCCATCTGGGAAACCATGAAAATGTTCCCAGTGTTCTGTATTGGCGGGGGTGTCGAACATTTCAATGGTGATGGTTAGTTTGTCGTTTTCTTCTAAAAAGGTTGCAGTCCCATGGGCGCTCGTACCAATTTTCGTGTCGTTTAATGGAACAATCTGTGCTTCGTATTTTGTCATAATAAAAGTTCCTCCTCGATTTATCTGAACTTAGTATATAATCAAGTTAATCAAAATAAATTGATAAATGTCAATTTTTGGAGGAAAACGATGAAAAATCATTCCGCATTCGAGTGCGTTAAATCGGCGCCAATTTTTATTGGACTGGACGACGATACAATTAAGAAGTTAACGACCATTTCAACCCATCAGGAACAATTTCCCGCCGGAACAACGCTCTATGAGGCTGGCTCGGATGTGGATCGACTATTAGTGGTGGACCAGGGGCGCGTCAAAGTTTACCGGTTGGATGAAGACGGGCAGGAACAAATTCTCTACTTCTTAGATGGTCATGCGGTCGATAGCGAAGCAGCACTTTTCACGGAATCAACGCACCACAACTTCGCTGAAACGGTAGAGGACTCACTCGTTTGCTCGATTAGGAAGTCAGATTTTCAGGAGTTGCTTGAGAAGACGCCTTCCTTGGCCGTCAGCATCATCAACGCGTTTGGCAACAGACTGACGGATTTAGAAAACCGCAGTGCCCGATATGGAACGCTCACTTCACATGATCGATTAGTTCAATATCTTGAGGATACGGCGGGAAAGATTGGTAGCCATTATTTCAAATTACCGTTGAGTAAACGTGATTTGGCAAATTGGTTGAGCATTACACCGGAGACTCTGAGTCGTCAATTTACGAAGTTGAGCCAAGAGGGTGTGATTGAGATGACGGGGAGAATGATTAGGTTACTGTGAGTGGAGGATGTTTCACGTGAAACTTTACGGTAGTGACAGGGGTGCGTGAAACTGATTGATTTGGGTGACTACTTGGCCTCAGTAGAAATGGGATTGAATTAAAGACAGTCCAAATTTAGGTTAAAAACAACCCGATGACTCATTACTTAATAGGTATTAAAAAGGTCACGCTATTTTTTTTGCGGAAATTTTTCCAGTCGGTACAGTTGTTCATCATCCAGTGAGTCAATATTATTTTTAAAAGTATATCCCATTTTTTGATAGAATCCCAAAGCAGTTTTTGAGGCTGGAATCTCTATGCGGCTTGCATGTTTGAAGAAGGAATCGGATTCTAAGGTTTGAATAATTGATTTTCCGATGCCTTGGCCTTGATAAGCTGGAAGAACAAAAATATCAAATAAACTAAATTCTGTTTGGCTTCCCCAATAAGATCCAATAGCGCCGGTACCGATAATTTTAGAGTTATCACAAATGACATAAAAATGGGTTTGAGTACTCTTTTCTGTAAAAAATGCTGGCGTCAGCGTTTGAATTGTTCTTTCAATATAATCATGTGAATAATCAGAAATATTTGTGGTTCTTAGCGTTTCTGCGACTACTTTGGCAACTTCGTCTGCATCAGTTTCGCGAAACAATCGGCTCTTTATCATCATGATCACCCTTTAGTTAGAGAATATAATAATATCT
This sequence comes from Secundilactobacillus malefermentans DSM 5705 = KCTC 3548, assembly GCF_001436395.1. Taxonomy (GTDB): domain Bacteria; phylum Bacillota; class Bacilli; order Lactobacillales; family Lactobacillaceae; genus Secundilactobacillus; species Secundilactobacillus malefermentans. The sequence goes on from NZ_AZGJ01000003.1 coordinate 66,476, forward strand.
ATTATGCTTTTCGGAGTTAAAATGTAAAGAGTCATTCATTTAATTAAGGCGTACGAGTGTTTAAATAATTATGTGTA
>NZ_AZGJ01000030.1 GCF_001436395.1 Secundilactobacillus malefermentans DSM 5705 = KCTC 3548
TGACTTATTACCACAAGGCTATTCGCAGAAGGCTTCTGTCACATTTATTCAATTAATTTCTAAACCAATTATCAAACATACGTTCGTAGTTGTCAATTGAAAAATTTTATAAAAAAAGCTTTTGCAGCAGAATCGCTACAAAAGCCTATGTGACGCTATTTATCACCCGCATGGGGATCGAACCCATAACTCAGCCTTGAGAGGGCTGCGTCTTAACCAATTTGACCAGCGGGCAATGGTAAATTTCAGTACAAATAATAAATTACTATAATTTAGCGATAAAGTCAACTAGTTACCTGAATAAAAAATGAACAATCGGTTAAAAATACAATGAATTTCAAAACTCACTTCTGAATGTTCATTCAAGTATTGACATGATAAACCAAACAAGATAATATTATTAAATGTCAGATGACTTAATATTCATTGGGTATTCGCCAAATGGTAAGGCAACGGACTCTGAATCCGTAATTTACTGGTTCGATCCCAGTATACCCAATCACTTATAATATAGCTGTTCCCAACAGATTATCTTTACTGTTGAGAACGGCTTTTTTGTTGTTTCAATAATGAATCACCCAACCCGTCAATCCTTAAATACCAAAAGAAACGGACTTCGCTTTCCCCCTTCCCCCAAAAAAGACCAATTCTCAATCGAATTGGTCTTTCATTTAAAAAACTAATATTAAACAATTTCTAGATGTAGGTCATCTTTTTCTGCCCAGTGGAATGCCCGCATTAAGCGATATCCGGTTACAGAAATAACGGCTGGAAGCAGAACCCCACAGAACAAGTATACCCAAAGTGAATTTAAGTTAGTTGAAGCCAAGTTAATGGGTGCAATTAATGAAGTCAATCCCAGTCCACCGATTGTATACGGAACACTGAAATGGAAGAACATCGTTCCCACTGCCGCACTCACCATTGCGGCCACAAAGGACGGCAGACATAACCGCGGATTTTTCAGCAAGTTTGGAAACTGAACTTTAGGTGTGATAAAGCCTTGAGCAATATTCGCACCGATGTTGTTTTCTTGAAATGACATCACAAGAAAACCAACAAATTGAGCAGTCGTTCCGATTAAAGTGGCACCCGATGAAATTGGATCTAGCGCAATGGCAATTGCCAATGCGGCCGATGAAGCAGGTGTCATTAAGAAAATAGCAAAAGCCAAAGCCAAAAGCATTGAACCAATTAATGGGCTAACAGTCATCGCACTAGAAACCCATTTGCTGAGTGCATTAAGTGCGGGGGTCGTAACAGCACCGGCACCTAATCCAAACAACGTTCCAACAGCAGTTGAAGCAAGTGGAACTAACATCATATCTAGCGGCGTTTTACCAGATAAATACTTACCAACCATGACCGCTACAATCGCTGCCAGAACGGCACTAATTGGTTGCCCAGTCGTAAATAGCATGCTTGAAGCGGCTTCATGCATCTGCCAGCCAGTTGCTGTTGTTCCATTAACCGCAGCAGACGTGAAGTAAACCCCATTTGCACCCACAGTTGCCGAAATCATTGAGCTAAACATGACCAATGTATTGACTTTCATTTGTGATGCAACGGCTGCACCAAATCCTGCTGGTAAAAGGACCTGGGCAATTGCCCCAATTTGATAAAGTTGGTTCCAATGAACAATGTTAGCAACGGATTGAAATAAAAGACCAACACCTAACATAACTAAAATAGCATTTGAAACCGCTGCTGAAACATTATAAACATAATCTTTAACGGACATTCGGCCGTCAGCTGTTTGGGTATTTTCCATATATGTATCCTCCTGGGATTTAAAGTTGTTCTCGATGAAACTATGTATGATTAAATTTTGATGAGAACTTGATGATAAGTTAATCATTTACCCTAATCCTTGTCAACCTTTTTTTATGACTTTTTTAAACTAAAAAATCCTGAACGAGTGAATTAAAGATTCACAGTTCAGGACTTCTATCAAAAATAGCCATTGTTTATTTTTTACTCATATGAAAGTTCTAGCAAAAACATATTCTTTTTATTTAAGTAGCCCGTCGTAATCCAAACATCTCGGTAATCGGGTTTCCCTTGATTTGTATACTCATAAAATTGATCCAGCAAATCGCCATGCATACTAACAAATTCTGGAGACATTCGATTAACCATTAACCGGCCCTCAGGAAAATAGGTTTCCCGATTTGCCACGGATACCGTGTCCGGAATTCCCATAGTGACAACATTAGAATATTCACCCTTCTGAAAATGAACCTTATCAGGATGTCTACTTACAAAAGTCATAACATTATAAATTGAATCCGAATTACTTGCCAAGTACGGACATCTCCTCTTTCTGATTATGCATGACTCATTATAACAAATCCTAACTTATCTGCCACATTTTAATCCCATTTACATTAACTAGGCTTGACGAATTGCGGGAAAAAAGATATTCTAGTAATCAAATTCTCATTAGAATTTAATCTAAGATCAAGAAGGTTGGCTTATGGCAAAACAAGTTGCAAGTGACATAGATTGGAATAACTTAGGATTCGATTACATGGATTTGCCCTATCGTTTTCGTGCTTATTACCACGATGGCAAGTGGCAAGATGCCGGATTAACAGAAGATAGTACCTTACATATTAGTGAAGGCTCAACCGCCTTACATTACGGCCAAGCAGATTTTGAAGGAATGAAAGCCTACCGAACTAAAAGTGGCGAAATTCAATTATTCCGGCCAGACCGAAACGCTAAACGAATGAAAGACAGTTGTACCCGTTTACTAATGCCAGCATTTCCAGAAGATCAATTTGTACAAGCTGCAAAAGAAGTTGTAAAAGCAAATGCAGATTTCGTCCCTCCATATGGAACTGGCGGAACCCTCTATCTTCGCCCATTAATGATTGGTGTCGGTGGCAACATTGGTGTTCATGCCGCAGATGAGTACATTTTCACCATCTTTGCGATGCCAGTTGGTAGCTACTTCAAAGGTGGCATGGTTCCAACAAACTTTATTACATCTGATTTTGACCGTGCTGCTCACAAAGGAACCGGTCAAAGCAAGGTTGGCGGGAACTATGCTGCAAGTCTCTTACCAGGCGATGAAGCCCATAAAAACGGCTTTTCTGACTGTATCTATCTTGATCCCGTTAATCATGAAAAAATTGAAGAAGTCGGTTCAGCAAACTTCTTTGGTATTACTAAAGATAATAAATTTATCACACCAAAATCACCTTCAATTTTACCAAGTATTACCAAGTATTCTCTCCTTTGGTTAGCTAAGAATCGCTTAGGACTTGAGGTTGAGGAAGGTGACGTCTACATCGATCAGCTTGATCAATTCACCAAAGCAGGTGCCTGTGGTACTGCTGCAGTTATCTCACCAATCGGTGGTATTTCTCATCATGGGAATTTGCACGTATTTTACAGTGAAACCGAAGTTGGTCCAATTACCACGCAATTGTATGACATGTTAACCGGTATCCAATTTGGCGATGTGGAAGCACCTGAAGGTTGGGTCCAAAAAGTCGAATAAATAGATAGTAGAAAAGGGAGAACAGCAATTGCTGTTNCGCTTTCTATCCAACTTTAAAATTTAACTTGTTTCGTTCCGTTGCCTAATCCTAAATCAGCTTCAGTTGACTGAATATGAATTTCATAGACATCAAGTTGGTCACCAATTAATGCTAATACCTTATCAAAATCAGGTACGTCAGCCAAAAACTTATCTTTCATTTCCGCTAACGTTCTTTTTGAGGCTATCCCAACGGCGTTATTTGATGCCACATGAGCATTTCCCTCTTCAGGAACAGTTGAAAAAGCAATCTTTTCACTACTCAAGAACTCTTGAACCCCTTTGGAATCACGAACCGACGCAAAGTAAATGATATTAGGCGTTTCCTTTTCCCAAACGAAATTCACAATTCTAAGATTGGGTATCCCATCAATACTAGTTGCGTATGCCAATTTGTTGGCACCGTCGAATACCTTCTCTAAACCATTCTGTTCCATTCTTCAACGCTCCCTCTCATTTAATTGATTATAGACGCTTATTTAATTTTTCTCCTAGTTCTTCATAGCCAGGTTTACCAAGTAGCGCAAACATATTGGATTTATAGCTTTCAACACCAGGTTGATTAAATGGATTAATCCCATTTAAATAACCAGAAATTGCAACTGCTACTTCAAAAAAGTAGATTAAATAACCAAGTGTATAGGCTGTCTGATCAGGAATGTGAACACTCATATTAGGAACGTCGCCATCTGTATGAGCTAACACAACCCCTTGGAAAGCTTTCGTATTGACGAAATCCATTGTCTTTCCTTCGAGATAGCCCAATCCATCTAAGTCTTGGTCTTCCTTTGGAATATCAACGTCATGATTTGGCTTATCAATTGTGATAACTGTTTCCATTAAGTTTCGCATTCCCTCTTGAATATACTGTCCAAGGGAATGTAAATCAGTTGAAAAGTTTGCTGAGGAAGGATAAATTCCCTTTTGATCCTTACCTTCAGATTCACCCATCAATTGTTTCCACCATTCTGCAAAATACTGTAAGTTTGGCTCATAGTTTTCGAGCAATTCGGTTGTATACCCCTTGCGGTATAAAATATTTCTTAATGCCGCATACTTGTATGCCTCATTTTTCGTTAAATCAGGATTTGTGTATTCTTCCTCTGCATCAGCAGCACCCTGCATTAATTGATCAATATCGGCACCTGAAGCTGCAATTGGGAGTAACCCAACTGCAGTCAGTACTGAATAACGTCCACCAACGCCATCAGGAATGACAAAAGTTTCATATCCTTCAGCATCTGCTTCTTGCTTGAGGGCTCCCCGCTCCTTGTCAGTTGTGGCGTATATTCGGGCCTTGGCACCCGCTTCGCCATATTTAGTTGTCAGTAGGTTCTTAAAGATTCTAAATGCAATAGAAGGCTCTGTGGTAGTGCCAGACTTTGAAATAACATTAACTGAAAAGTCACGATCACCAATCAAACCGATTAGATCATGGATGTACGATGGGCTAATTGAATTTCCTGCAAAGAGAATCTGTGGTGCCTTCCGTTCATTATCTGGCAAATAGTTAAAAAATGTATTGTGTAGAAAATCAACTGCCATCTTGGCGCCTAAGTAAGAACCGCCGATTCCGATTACAACGAGTACTTTAGAATCAGATTGAATCTTTTTTGCTGCCTCTTTGATTCGAGCAAACTCTTGTTTATCGTATTCAGTTGGCAAATGAAGCCAATCTCGATACTCGCTGCCTGCACCTGTTCCTTTACGTAGCTCATCATCCGCTGCGTTTACCAACGCCTGCATTTCACCGAGTTCATTTTTATGGATAAATTTATCTAACTTAGAATCATCAAAACTAATATGCGCCATTATTCTTACCTCACTTTTTATTGAATAGCCCCATTATAGTCGAAAACACAAAAAAAATAAATGGTCTAGTCCATTTATTTAATCTTTTTGCTATTTTATCTCATTGAACTTAAAATCACACCACCAACGATAACTAAAATGGACCCGATTGTGACATAGACCATCTCTCTCGAAGTTTTCTTTTCGCCAAGCAAGAAAATACTACCGAACGTTGAGATAACAATTCCCATTTGAGAAATTGAATAACTGATTGCTAATCCAACGGCTGGAATTGAGAGGAACATGAAGAAGTTACCAACACCCCATACAACACCAGTAAGGATGTTTTTGTAAGTTCCTTTGTTCCAAGGATCCTTGTTCAAGGAATAGACTAACGCCCCGAGTAACATTCCAATTGATTGTGGGAATACAATTGCTTTTGAATCAACGCTCCCCCACGTCACAATGACTGTGTAAAGAACATAACCCACCGTAGAGAACGCAAGTGCAAATGCACCAGCACCAATATTTTCGCTCTTCTTAGTAATGGCATTCGTCTTTGTATCTCTTAAAGCAGTTAATGTCGCACCAATAATTAAAATAATAACGGCAATTGTGCCACTTGTAATCATTGCTCCCGTCTTCCATTCGTGGAAGATAACGACACCGGCAAGAGCATTTCCTGCTAACTGAAGTCCAGTTGACATTGGAACCGTTTTTGAAATTCCAATTGCCTTCATTGATTGGAATTGACCCAATTGACCGAAGAACCAGAAAATACCAGACAAGAAACCAATTACCCATACTTTAGTCGTAAGTGTTGGTTGGAAAATAACCAAACTTAGAACCCCAAATATTACAGCTCCAATGGTCATTCCCAAGGTCTGTTGACTTGGTGATCCCCCCATTTTACCACTGATTAAGCCAATACTACCCCATGCTAAAGCAGGGATAAGCGCAATTAAAGTTGTCATGAAAAATTCCTCAATTCCTTTTCAAGTTTTTTTGTATTTATGAAAGCGGTTTATAAAACAACACTTGTAATAGTCTACTAGTTTTTAGTCAAAAAGAAAAGACTGTTTTTAAAAAAACTAAAAACAAGCCTATTCTTTAATTAATGTCTTATTAAAATATAACTTTTTAGTTGGTCAGCATGCCGATATTCGCTGGAAATTGTGAAATCAAGCTGACTTTCAAGCCTTTCTTTCACTGAAAACTCACCATTTGTTGATGAAACTAAACTAGAAATCACTTCGTTCATTTTCTTTTCGGTGATGTTACTATCCCGAACGAGCACAAGCAAGTTGCCGCCCTTCTTGGTAACCGTCGCAGCCTGTAGCAACAGATCTTGTAAATCCTTCTGAATATTAAACGTCCGTTTTTTGCCGCGAAGGAATGCAGGTGGATTAACGCTCACTGTATCAAATTGTAGCTCATGCTTAATCGCATAATCTAAATACCCAAACACATCCATTGCCCGCGTCTCATGGCCTTCACTCAAGGTTTGATTGAGCTCTAGCTGGTTCTCAACTTCCCCAACTGTTCGTTTTGAATCATCCACCGTGACAGTCTTCAAAGCACCACCCACAGCTGATGCAATCGTTAGTCCATTTTGAGCAGCAAAAAGGTTTAAGAATGTTGTTTTATTGCTATCGTTTCTAACAATCTGTCGAATTTGTCGATACTCCAAGGCTGGTGCAATCATAGGAGTCGCAATTAAATCTACCGGATATTGAATACCATATTCAGTAATAGTTGTTGGAACATTCTTTGAATCACCAACCACAAGTTGACTTGTTTCTGGTCGTTTCTTTGTACCACGTTTCCTAACAATAATTGTTTTCGCCTTCGAAATAACTTCGTTAAAAGCTGCCATAATTAGCTTGTTTTGGTAGTAAATTGCTTCATTTTCGTATTCAAATACGTAACAATCATCAAATTTATCAATTGTTAAGCCGCCGAGACCATCTCCAATGCCATTGAAGAAACGATAACTTGTAATTTCATCATCGTTAACCACTGCCTGGCGTCGTAATAGTGCTGTTCTGAATAACTTCGCAAAAAACTTTTGATCAATATCTTCGTTTTCTCTAATCGTTAAAATCCAACCGCTACCTTTACCTGCTTCCGCAAAGTAGCCCTTAGCCACGAAATGGTCATGATTTATCAGGCTAATCCATTCGCCATCATTAAAATCACTTGCATTAACTAAGTCGTCCTTCGAAATGAGTGGGTATCCACCCTCAAATTTACGTGCCGATTTACCATTTACTTCTACTTTTTTCAATTTAACACTCCTTCTATTCAACGCTTACTATGAATTTTTTGATTGAAATTTATCTGGGAAAATAATTGTAAAGGTTGTTCCAGCATCTGGTTTGCTAGTAACCTCAATTTTACCATTATGCTGTTGGACTAACTGATGAACAATCGCTAATCCTAGGCCAGATTCACCATACTTGGTATTTCTCCTTGATGGATCTGCTTTATAATACCGTTCCCAAATATTGCTTAGTTGTTCAGATGTCATCCCAATTCCTGTATCAGAAATCTTAAAAATACTCTCTTCAAATCCACGCTGTGCATTAATCGTAATTTGCCCATTGTCGGTAAACTGGATTGCATTTTGCGTAATATTAAACATAATTTGAACAAAACGGTCATAATCCGCATAGACGGAAATTTGTTTTGGTATTTGCAACTCAAGTGTGTCGTTCTTAGCCTCGGCTTTTTGCTGTAACTGTTCAACCAAATTATTCAGAGCATCAACCGCATCAAATTCCTGTTTATTAAGGCCAATTTGGTTGGCCCGAATCTTTTCGTAGTCAAGGTTTTCGTTTACCAATCGAATTAATCGTTTGGTTTCATTGCGCATAAGCTTGATGCTTTGATCTTTACTTTCTTCTGGAATTGCATCATAGGCCAGCCCTTCAAGTAACCCATTAATGGTCGTCAAAGGTGTCCGAATTTCATGTGCAGCATCCGCCATAAAGGTCCGTCGTCGTTCCTCTTGCCGCTTGATTTCATCTTGAGATTCCTTCAAAGACTTAATCATACCATTAAAATCATTCGTTAGGTCATCAATTTCGTCTCGATGCTTAGTTTTTAATTTAACATCGTAATTTCCCTCCGAAACTTGCTTGGTCGCTCGCCTTAACCGATTTATTCGAGAATTCGAAAAACTTGCCAGCAAAAAAGCAATTCCTAGTGCAACCAAACTAGAGATAATCAGTGGCTTTATTAGGTTCTTATTGATTTGATTAATATTGGTATTGATGTCGGAAATAAATGATCCAACCTTCACAACGGCTATTAATCGGCGTTTGTTATGACTATCAGTATAAAAATACGGTTTTAAAACATCGGTCATGGCTGGTTGCGTTTGCCCATTTTGTAACCGCATGTTTCGGTCAGAAACTTTGTGGACAATTTCTCCGCGTTTTAATTTTCTCCAGTCCGTTGCCGAAATTTTTGCAGTATTTACATTATCTGGAAAAGTGACCGTATTTTTTGCATTATAAACGGTGAAATGCACTGATTGATTTTGCAGCAATAGCTCACTACTCTCAAGCGCATTCGTATCAAAGGTAACCCGACCATTATCCTGGGATGAAACTCGAACGGATTGTTCAACTAAACTATTTGCATACTTTTCCATCGTGGACCACGTGTTCATGTAGACCATGGTTCTAGTCGATTTTGAAAAAGAAAGGCCCAACAAAATTAAGACGGTTGCAATAACCGCCAGAAAGGCTAGCATTTGTTGGTAAATTAATTTCATTCGTCTACGACTCCACTGTCATCAAATCGATAGCCGACGCCCCAAACTGTTTGAATAATTTGAGGGCCCACTTTTTCGATTTTTTGACGCAATTTTTTAATATGTGCATCAACTGTTCGTTCGTCACCATAGTATTCATAATCCCACACTTGTTGCAATAGTTGTTCTCGAGAGAACACCTGTCGCGGCTTTTGCGCTAAGGTCTTTAATAAATCAAATTCCTTAGGGGTCAAGTCTAAAATCGGTTTGCCACCTAGAATCGCTTCACGAGTACTACTGTTAAGCTTAAAATGGTCCGTCTGAACGTCATAATTACTAGAATCATCCATTGCTTTGATTGGTGAATCAGACTCGGTCGTTGCCGCTTTTGTTGTACTAATTTCAGCGCGACGATGAAGTGCCTTAATTCTTGCAATAAGTGTAATCGGTGAAAACGGCTTAGTGACGTAATCATCAGCCCCCATTTCCAACCCTAAAACTTGATCACTTTCAGAATCACGAGCCGTCAGCATAATAATGGGAACGGTTGGGTCAGTTTTCCGAATCTCGGCGCCAACCTGCATTCCATCAATTCCCGGTAAATTTAAGTCAAGCGTAATCATATCCCAACTCTCCGGATTTTCATTAAACATTTTCAATGCTTCATTTCCATCGTAAGCAAAATGCGTGTCCCAGTTCTCTTTTTGGAAAAACATTTTCATCATTTCAGAAACTGACTTGTTATCTTCAATCATTAATAGTCTCATCTTTGTCCTCCTACAGGTTCGCGCCAACTAATCAATAGATGATTGCTTGTGCGCCTAATCCGCGCCACTTTCCCATCAGAGCCTGGTTAGTTGGCATCAAAAGGTTTGTTGTGCTCGGATCAATCAAATAGACGTGGTGGTGGGTATATCCAGATACTAGCATGATTCGACTTCGCCCATTCTTAGGACGCGACAACCAAATAATTAGTGGATGCCCTCGATCAATTTGATGATGGATTACCTTTAAATTTTCGATGTTTATAAGCCTTGCTGTTCGCTTTAATCTTTGTGCTTTGATGATGAGGTCTTCTGGGCGAATACCCGAAAACTGCATTTGACTGTTCGTTTCAGGTTCAACAAATTTTGACCAAATCTGCAATATTTTAGTTGCGGATGACTCAGTCTTACTCTCTATACTGTTAATTTTAATATCTAATCGTTTATAATGCCGCACCATTGCCTTTTTTTGAATCCATCCCACAGAATTCTCGTTAACACTAAAATGATACCAAACTCGCTCTCCGTAAAAACGAAGGTAATCCACTCTGATTTCACATCCAAGCAGTGACTTTGGCACATCTTCTGTCCGACCAAGTTTATCGGGAGATGCCAGGTCATCGCTTATAAATCGATGACCCGTGACAACAGTTTTAATTTTAGTAAAAAATGGTGTTGGCTTTTCTTCTGCAATTACCCTTGCGTTCATGGATTCATCTCCAGCGTAAGATTACATCTATTATACTACTGAACGAGGCGTGGAAATACAACTATCTCCTATAATCTCTAGGTCTAACTATGGTAATATTGAAGGGTATTAACGAATAAGGAGTAGACAACTATGACAAAGGGAATTGTATTTTTCGATTTAGATAATACATTATTAAATGCTGACACTAAGTTAGATAATGAAGTAGCAGACGCAATGTCTCAGCTTCGCCAGAATGGTATTGTGCCAGTTATTTCAAGTGGTCGCAATATTTTTGAAATTCAAACTATTATGGACAAAGCTGGAATTGACACCGTCGTTTCAGCAAACGGCTCCTACGTGATTAATCATGGACAGCCTATTTACGAATCAAAGATAACGGATGAACAAATTGAACGATTTAGCAAAATTGCGACCGAACACGGAAACTCATTTGTCGTCTTAAATGATCAAACATCACGGTTAAACAAGTTTACGCAAATGGCCCAAAACGCTTTTGATAACGTCAATAGCCCAGTCCCAACAGTTGACGCTAATTTTTATAAAACAAATCCTATTTACATGATGATTATTTTGACCGATAGTGAAGATGATTTTTACCGTCAAACTTTTGAAAATGACTTCACATTCTACCGCAATACCCCATTTAGTATGGACGTTGTCGCTCAAGGTGGCTCAAAAAAAGTTGGCATCAAAAAGCTTCTCGAATTACCAGAGTATTCCGGTGTTCCAACCTATGCATTTGGGGATGGCAACAACGACATTGCGATGCTAGAAGCAGTCGACCATCCTGTTGCGATGGGAAATGCGTTACCTCACGTAAAGCCCTATGCCGAGTTTGTCACAACTAATAACACAAATCATGGAATTGTGAACGGCCTGAAACACTTTAAGCTAATTTAATTTTCAAGCGGAATCCTTTAATAAAGCCCCAATTTATGGTATATTTTAATGTGTTCAATTTGGGGACGTTATGGATTCGACATGTATAGGTCGAACCTGGATTGCGTTTCGCAGCGGGAATCTGCGTCATCAAGTCCCACCTAAATTTATAACTGCAAATAACAGTAATAAATCTCTTGCATTAGCTGCCTAATAAGCGCTAAGTGAGGATCCTCCCGACTTCGCTCATGGGTTGGATCTGGGTCTTAAATTAAGTGAGCTTACGCTGGTTGCTCCCACCTGAAGTGACCAGAAGAGACTAATCAGGTTAGCCAATCACGGTTGCCCTGACATGCGGCGTTTTGATTGGTGAATTTAAATAGTATGCCTATGAACGTAGATATCCGGGTGGCGATATGCTTGGACGCGGGTTCGATCCCCGCCGTCTCCATTAAATGAGTTTTCAGATTTTCCATAAGTACTGATATGACAGCGAAAGTTGCCGTATCAGTACTTTTTATTTTTAGATTTTTAAAACACTAATTCAAAAAGTGAGCTCTCAAAAAAAGAGCTCACTTTTCATCTTTATTACCTATTAATTTACCGTCTTCAGGATTGCTGTCCCTAACAAATGCATATAATTTTCTCAACATTTGTTTTTTATTTTCTTTACTCATCACCATGATAATATTTTGCTCTTTCCCCACATTTTCAATATCACCAATTTTAATATGATATTCCGCTTCTAAGGAACCATCATTCATCCCTGAATACAAGAAAGCGAGTCCCTTTCCAACAGCCACCATAGAAAGTCCTTCATCAAGAGTATTGATATAATGGCTCGCCTTCAGGTTAAAGCCATTTTTGAGTCCTTGACTGATGACATAGTCGACGATGACCGGCGATTGCTGCCTTTCAAGTAAGATAAATGTTTCCTTTTTTAAATCGGAAAACTTCAGCTTCTTTTTTTCACTTAAACGTGAATGGATTGGCATCGCAATTTGCAAATGGTTCTCCATGAATAATGTCTTTTCAACGTGATCATTTGAATCAAAATAGGAAGAAAGTCCGAAGACCAAATCATAATGACCATTACTAACCCCTTCAGCCAAATTCAATGGACTATCTTGATTCATTAAAAATTGTACGTTCGCGTTTTGACCTTTAAAGCGGTTCAACACTTCATACATCCCTCCCATGTTGAAATTAGGGAGATAACCAATTTTTATAATTATTGAAATTCATATTAACGTTCCTAAACTGCCAGTCTACAATTCCTTATCTTTTCTTTCATTCCATTTTCTTTGAATCACTGAGAAAATCAAATCCATTACAATCCAGAGTAAAGTTGCGCCAATCAGCCAGTAATACTCAGAATACGCGTTTAATCTTTTTCTCAATGGTAACTTCACTAACTGGATCTCGCGCTCTGAACTTGCATCATTTACCTTTAATCGCATTGTTTGTTTCCCATTTGTAAAGGAATATCTATTCGGCGCTTTGAGCGTCGCAATTTGACCAGATCTTGCTGTGATCACGACTGTTGCAAGCCGAGTCGGTTTAATTATTTTTTTATCATGTTTTATTAAATTATAGTAGACATTGATGCGCATCAACGGTGGTTTCACCTTAATCGTTATCCTCTGGTTGTAACTATCCGTAAAGTAATAGGATTTTGGATTATTGGCCAGTGTTTGGTATCCGGAAATAGCGGCGTGTGAAATATCATAATGATTAAAGTTTGGGGACGAAATACGTTCAGTTCCCACCACTCGATTTGTTGTCACATCGACATACCGAATTAAAGCATTGCGCAGCCATGGCCTTTTCGTAGATAAATTACGATTATTTAATTTCTGATTGATAGCCGGTCCCTTATTTGAATCATTCTTGACTGATAGAACATATTTTGGTTGATACGTAATGCCAGGCAACTTAATCTTTTTAAAGAGTTGCGTTTTGCCAAATTTGTCATCATACCAATTCTGAATTGAATCAATAACCCGTATATTTTGTTGTGGACTCGTTTGAATGGCAACGTTATTGTCCAGCTGAACTTCCTGAACTCCCCAATAAGCAGCCATCCAAGTGTTGGACCACAATTTTTTAGGATTTCCGGTCATGATGTACGGGGTCCCCATGTATGGGTTATACAAATCATCAGCGATTTGAATTCCCGGCATTCTCACAACTTGTTTACCCGTTTTTCGTGCTTCCTTTGCCAACTTTTCGTGAGTGTAAAAAACATTGTAGAAGGGCTTTAAGTTATTCAAATGATAATGGTAACTCGGAATTGCTAAAAACATTAGAAAGAGCGTTACTAGTGCCAGAACGGTATATGTAAAGAATGCATCTTTACGAAGCATTTGATAAGACGTCAAGAAATTCAATATCGAAATCATCAATAAAACGTTGACTGCAAACCAGAGTCTTGGAAATAGTGCGGGTGAAATCGCCATGGCACCCACTCCTGCAAGTGCGCTAACAAAGAAAATAATGCCACTTAACGTGCTTCCTTCATCTTCCGTTAAATCCCGTTTTGAAAAGATACTTCTAAAAAAGTTTGGTTGGCTGAATAAAACAACGCTGCCCAAAACAATACTGACTAAAAATAAAATTCCAGAATTTGTCATCGTATTCGAAAGAATCTGCGAAATATGATAAATTAGCCCATCTTTTTCACCATATATCTCACTTTCACTTGAACCAAGTGACAATACGATCATCGTGAGGAAAGCAAAAATAGTTGCCAGAACCCCAACTATTTTCCACCAAAAATCATTAAGAACGCCTTTAGGCCGGTTGAAGTAGGTAAAAAAACCAACCACTAAAATAGAAGTGGCGCTACCAACTTCGTTTGACATCCCCGCTAGAATTCCTAATCCCACAATCGCCCAAGCCATCAGCGTAAAATGTTTCTTCACGTGATAATTAAATCGGTAAGGAATAAAAAACGCCAATATGACAGTTGTTGCCCAAAGATAGTTGGCCGCTCCGCTGACCCAAAGCACCGTACTGCCAAATCCTGATAAGAAGAACCACATCAATAGATAGGTAAGTAACAATTGTAGTGGATACCTAAAGACACGTTTACCAGTTGCCAAAATGTTCATTTCTAATCCTAAGATTAAAAAGAAAAGTGTATTCACAACATTAAAAATATATTTGGGAAACTGCATCGCTAAAATAGTGAAAAAGGTTGACGTTAGTCGCGCATTCCATAGGGTCATATGATTATAAATGGCAACTAACCAATCCCAGAGATTTCGATAAACTTGAGGGCCACCCTTTGCAGGCCATTCTCCCGTATAAACAAAATGATAAAGAAAATCATCAGCAGTTAGTCCCGAGAATCGGTTGATGTTAAAAATATAAATGAAAATGGTGGCCATCACGACTAAGCAGAGGAAAAATAATATGTATTTTTTTATGATACTAAGTTTCTTTATTTGCATTACCTTTATCCCATCTAAAACAACTATTTTTAATTTTATTCATTAAGTCATTAATACCAAACTAAATTAGTATAACACAGACTCTATTTACCTTAAAAAGCGGTCATTCATCTCTTGTCTTGAGATAAATGACCGCCCATTATTAACGCTGATTATGCTTAGCGTTTAGCTTCACTTTTATAATAATCACCGCTCTTACCAGCCTCGTCAGTCAAGAAGCGGAACTCCCATTTCAAAATGATGCTGGTCTCATAAGGTGGCTTTAAAATTGTCTCTCTCCACCCAAGAACACCTGCTTGTCTTCTTGTTTAACGTTCTTGACGTCCGCTAAAGGATCAGCCTTCAATACCTGGAAATCGGCAAACTTACCAACTTCAAGTGTCCCATAGTCGTCCTGCAGGCCACAAAGTGCAGCAGAATTTTGAGTTGAACAATGGTATGCCTCAGCCGGTGTCATTCCAACTTTAGTTAATAATTCGAATTCGTCAGGCGTCTTATCAAACCCATTAAACGGCGTTCCAGCATCCGTTCCGCAGGTAAATTTAACCCCCTGTTTGAATGCTCTTGTGAAATTAGCATAGGTATCATCAAGCGCATCTTCAGCCTTCTTAACTTCCCAATCAGGTAGAACCCCTTTGCCAAATGCCGGAATTGTCCACTCTGCAATTAGGGTTGGTGTCACATATGTCCCCTGTTTAATGGCTTGTTCAGCTTCTTCTTTCGTTAAATAAAAACCATGTTCAATGGAGTCGACCCCTGCATCCAACGCATTTTTGATTCCAGGGTTTCCTTCGGCATGAGCGGCCACGATGACACCTTTGTGGTGAGCTTCTTCAACTCCAGTACTCATTTCTGCGACAGATAACTGTGGATCATCCATGAAATCACCGGGGGTCATAACCCCACCAGTTGCCATCATTTTAATGGACTCTGCACCATTTTTAAGACCTTGTCGAACAGATTTACGCATTTCGTCAGGTGAATCTACTAGGAATGCGGCATGGGGCCCATCACCATGACCACCCGTCATTGAAAATGCACGTCCTGACGTCATCATGTGCGGCGTTTTTGGTAGCATCCCCTGCTTTTGTAATTTCTTCAATTTGATATCAGCATCGTAGCTCGTTCCACATTCTCGAATATAAGTAACACCAGATTTCAATAAAGTCTGTAGGTTCTCAAAAGCAAAGACAGCTGCTTCAGATTCCGACACATTAAACCCACCATCGAAAGTATTGGGATTACTTGTAATGTGTGTATGAACATTAATGAACCCTGGCATAACGTATTGGCCGTTTAAGTCCACCGTTTCTGCTGAATCGGGTCCATTTCCTTGCCCACGATCAACCAGCTTCCCCGTTGCTGTATCAACTGAAAACCAAGCATTTTGTTCATTCTTATCATTAGTACCATCAAACAAAGTGAAATTTTTAAAAGTCTTAACTGTCATATTTTTTGCCCTCCGTTTTTTATCCAAGTTTGCTAGAATTGTCTTTCTCCACCTAAAAATACTTGTTTGTCTTCCTGTTTAACATTTTTGACGTCAGCGAGTGGATCCTTCTTTAATACTTGGAAATCAGCAAATTTACCGACTTCCAGCGTGCCATACTCGTCCTGAATCCCACAAAGTGCAACGGAGTTTTTAGTTGAACAGTGGTAGGCTTCTGCAGTGGTCATGCCAATTTTAGTGAGTAATTCAAATTCGTCTGGAGTTTTGTCAAATCCATTGAGTGGCGTTCCAGCATCAGTTCCACAGGTAAATTTCACACCCTGCTTGAAGGCTCGCTTAAAGTTTTCATATGTATCATCAAGGGCATCTTCTGCTTTCTTTACCTCCCAATCAGGTAAAAGGCCTTTCCCAAATGCTGGAATCGCCCACTCTGCAATAAGTGTTGGCGTTACATAGGTTCCCTGTTTAATTGCTTGTTCAGCTTCTTTTTCCGTCAAATAGAATCCATGTTCAATAGAATCAACTCCAGCATCAAGCGCATTTTGAATGCCAGGATTTCCTTCCGCATGGGAAGCCACAATCACGCCCTTATGGTGTGCCTCCTCGACTCCCGTACGCATTTCTTCAACGGATAACTGAGGATCATCCATAAAATCACCAGGGGTCATGACTCCCCCAGTTGCCATCATTTTAATTGCTTCGGAACCATTCTTTAACCCTTGTCGAACTGCCTTTCGCATTTCATCTGGTGAATCGACTAAGTATGCCATATGTGCACCATCTCCATGGCCACCGGTCATTGAATAAGCCTGTCCTGAAGCCATCATATGTGGTGTCTTGGGTAAACGACCGACTTTTTGTAGCTTCTTTAACTTGATATCAACGTCAAAGGCAGTTCCACATTCACGGATATAAGTAACACCGGATTTCAATAGCTTCTGTAGATTTTCAAATCCAAACACGGCCGCTTCTGATTCACTAAGGTCGTGACCAAGTCCACCGCCTAAATCATCAGGGTCAACCGTGATATGCGTATGGACATTTACAAAACCTGGCATGACGTATTCGCCATTTAAATCAACAGTTTTCTCAGATTTCGGAGCTGTACCAGTTCCGCGATCAACTAATTTTCCAGATTCAGTATCAACTGAGAACCACGCATCATTTTCATTTTTATCTCCTGTACCATCGAATAGGGTGAAATTTGTAAATGTTTTGACTGCCATATGTATTGCCTCCATTTAATTCATTAGATTAGAAAATATTTCATTAGATTAAAAAAGCCCTCTTGAGAATAACTCTCTAAAGGGCGCGAAAGATCGCACGGTACCACCTTACTTATTAGCTCATAAATATTTAATAATATTTACAACTCCATAACGGTGGAAATCCGGTTTGATTTACTTTATTCAATCTTGCACTCAGAAGGGATTTACCGTTATTTTCAATGTCCTCTTTTCACTAACTGAGGTTCACTTTCATCTCTCAATAAGGCATTACTTCATCATCGATTTTTAATTTTCTAATCTAACGTTAATGTAAACCAGTTTAGCACTCAACATAAAATTGTCAATAAATGCTCAAAAGCGTGCTAACCATTTTTGCTGTATATGGTTGAATTCACTTAAACAAAGCATATAGTGGAAGATAAGTTTTTAAAATACAAATTGGAACAGGTGACACCCAATGTCAGAAAATATGCAAAAATACGAAAAAGCACAGTGGCAAGAAGCTCAAGCCGCTGTACTAGATGAATACGAGTCCTATTTAAATGAATTAAGAAAAAAAGGAATTGAATTTACCATTAATCACTGTCGACAATTAATTGTCTACCAGGATTTAATAGCTGAATGGCATCATAAATTACCAACCTTAATCGTTGATCTAGAAGATAATCCACTTGCCTTAACGATTTTTTCTGACCTTGCAAAATCCGGTAAAAGTCATTTGCTCGATAGAAGTTACACGAGGGTTACCAATTGGGTCGATTACGAACCAAGTCCCCTGTCAATCTGGCTTGAGCTAGAGGAAGATTACGACATTTAAATCGTTGGCATATCATGACCCCGACCAGTTAGAGAATTTGGTGTAAGTTTGAAAATTATCAAAACATCGCCTAGGTTTCCCATTGTTCTCGCAAAATGGTCACTCGGAAAATCCGGACCTAAGTACTTAGCGCACAAGATTTCCATATCGTGTTCAAGATTTTCTGGAGGCTCCGTTGTCAATGCACCAATCATATTGACACTTCGATACCGCAATGTGAATTCTGGGGCATCAACCGCCGTATCGACGACAACTGTTCCAGACAAAACTGATTGCTGTTGAACTAATTTCATAAGGCTGCTTTGTTTTGATCCATGAATAAAAGCAGCCTTTTTTTGATTGTCCCACACATAAGTTAACGCTGCAGTCTGGGGAAG
The DNA here is from genome assembly GCF_001436395.1 of Secundilactobacillus malefermentans DSM 5705 = KCTC 3548. GTDB lineage: Bacteria > Bacillota > Bacilli > Lactobacillales > Lactobacillaceae > Secundilactobacillus > Secundilactobacillus malefermentans. Next base: position 18,782 of record NZ_AZGJ01000030.1, read on the forward strand.
TCCTTCTTCACTGATAAATCCAACGGTCATATAGGTCCCCTTTTCAAGCACCTGTTCCACTTCATTTTCTGATAATCGATGTCCCATTACAACTCACGCTCTTTCCGATTGAATGCGTAAAATCCGAGAAAGTGGACGCTTGATTTCTCGGCTAATTCTGTTATCACCGTCAATAAATCCGCCTGCTGTTCTGGTTGACCAGAAACTTCAATATAAAACGAATAAACGCCAATTTTTTCTTTTGTAGGCTCAGAAATGAGTGAAATAAGATTGAGTCCATATTTCACAAAATAGCCCAAAATATTGTACAACGTCCCCGGGCCATCATCTGGTGGCGTAATGTACAGACTTGCCTTGAATTGCGTGGTCAGTTGAATTACTTGCGGTTTCAATCGATTAAACACAATGAATCGCGTATGATTATCCTTTTGATCACCTACGTTATGCACTTTATATGACAAACCCGACTGATTTACCTCAGTTTCAGGGACGATTGCAGCATCACCAAAATTACCATTAACTGCCTTATTTAGTGATTGAATATTACTCGATGTCGTTACAATTTCAACATCTTTAAAACGATTAATCAGCCTGGTACATTGGCCTTCTGTCTTGAATTGGACAAATAGGCGCTTAATATCAGATTTTTTGGCGGCCTGGGCCACCATGCCAAAATTCACTGCAACTTCGATTTCATCAAGTATTGAAATTGGGTGTTGCTTTAATTTTTCGAGCGTTGCCAAAACGAACCCGTCTAATTGGTTTTCGAGCGGTAATAGCCCCAAATTATCATCCGTAACACTATTAAATACCGCATCAAATGAATTAAAATAATCAATTGTTATTTCCTGGCCGATTTGCTTGTTAATATACGTTTTTGCGGCTAAATCTGTAAAAGTTCCTGCTGGTCCCAGTACTGAAAGCTCCATGTATTTCGCCCCTTACATTAAAGGTTTGCCAAGATAATCTAAGTCCAGCTTTTCATCATCAATTTGCGCTATCTGCGGTAGATGACCCCAGCGTTCATATCCTTGCTTCTGAAACAATGCTTGACTTGCGTTATTTTGACTAAAAACAAGTGCAACGATATTTTGAATGTTTCGGCTCATTGCCTCGTTCTCCACAAATTTCACGGTCTGAGAGCCTAGGTGGTGTCCCCTAGCATTTTGATCCAAATAAACGCTGATTTCGGACGTGTGCTGATACGCAAGACGCTCATTAAAGTTTCGGAGACTCACCCAGCCAATGGTTTCACCATGAGTTTCGATTACCCATATTGCCTGATGGACTTGATCAAAGTCATCAAACCACGCCTGCCGATCAATCAGCGCTACTGGATAAATATCTGCTGTCACGTTGTGTAACGAAATTATTTGGTTGTATATCGCAATTATTTGAGGTAAATCCTGCTGTGTAGCGGGTCTATATGTAATATTAGTCATTCAATTTCCCCCTTCTTATTTAGAATAGCGATGAGGGGAATGTTTGTAAATGCAATTATGTTTTTAATTGATTAAAAATATTATAAAATTTTAGTTTGCTAATACACGGAACTAACGTTATAATAAACTTACATATAAGGGCATTATTTCACAGAAGACATGGATAACGAAATTCCTATTGAATTAGTCCATGTTTCCTCGGAAGCAACGACAAGCAATTATTTATTTTATTGCTACTAAGTTATTTATGGGTTCTGTACACATAGATTAGGTAGGAGACTGAAGCGCGCACTTCAGTCTTATTTTTTTTGCCAAAATTTTACTTTTTATCCGAATGATCCGTATTTTCTGTGTTAGTGACTTTGCTATCGTGCCCACCATCTTTTTCACTAAAAAATGATTTAAATTTGAGAAAACTCCCCATTGGTATCACTTCCATTCCTGTTATTGGTGCTAATATTACCCCATATATTATAATTGGTATACATATAATTTCATCCTTAATATAATCTTAATTAATTAATTTAACGCTGGTGCAATGCACGTTAAGACGAAAGGTACATTTATTGTAAAATATATTCACGTGAAAAAAATTAAATTGGTATGGTTGTACAAGCTTAATTGGTTGTTTTTTTAATCAATAATTCTTAAACTGAACCTATTAGGAGGGATTATGAATGGAACCAAAAAAGCTGTATAACACAACCGTCATTAACGAGGACGGTGTTAATGGACACGTCTATGTCGCGGACCCTAATGGATTAGACGTTGAAATCAGTGATCCTCGAAATGATTTACCCGGCGCAAATCCGGAACAATTTGTTGGATTAGCTTTAAGTACCTGCTTAAACGCTACTGTTGAAGCTATTGAAAAAAAGAATCACGTCCCACACACCTCTCAGGTACGCGTTCACGTGACGATGGTTAAAGGATCACAGGGCTTAGAATTTTTGGTTCATGCAAAAGTTCTCATTCCAGGAGTCGATTTTGCAACGGCACAAGCCTTTACAGCGTTGGCAGAAAAACGCTGCCCTGTTTCTAAACTTCTCAGTGGCAGTCCAAACGTAAAAATTGAAACTGTTGAACAATTCTAAAAGTAGCCCCATCGTCTATAATTGGACGAAAGGGCTACTTTTTATTTTCTATGAAGCATTCTCTTTATCCACCAGAAAATACTTTTCTTTTCGTTATTCTTTAACGAAGATTCCTCAATATGGGCCTAGAATAAAAAGTGTAC
>NZ_AZGJ01000031.1 GCF_001436395.1 Secundilactobacillus malefermentans DSM 5705 = KCTC 3548
AGGACTTTTGTCCCAGCCACTTTGTTAGTTTTTTCTTAAGCTACTGAATGCCAAATCGCTTTTCGTTGACTTCCTATCCTCTTTTTCGATACACTTAACAAAAATATAGACTCGGAGAACAAATAAATGAACATGACCACAATTACTGACCTGATTAGCCAATATGGCTATATCGGCATCGCGTTGTTGATCGCGCTCGAAAACATTTTCCCGCCAATTCCATCAGAGGTCATTCTTACATTTACAGGATTTTTGACCCTAACGCATGGCCTTTCAATCGTTGGGGCCATCATCGCTGCAACAGTGGGCTCCATTGCTGGTGCCCTCGTTTTATACGGTGCAGGCCGCTTACTCAAAGTTGAGCGCCTAGAGGCCATTATCAATGGTCGCCTTGGCAAAATTTTGCGCCTCAAAGCGACTGATATCGAAAAAGCGTCAAATTACTTCCTAAAACATGGTGGTAAAACCATTTTCTTGGGGCGCTTCGTTCCCATCATCAGGAGTATGATTTCAATTCCAGCCGGAATGACAAAGTACCCGCTGACCCATTTTATGACCCTCTCAATTATCGGAACCCTCATTTGGAATACCGTGCTCATATACTTGGGTCACAGTGTTGGCAGTGCGTGGCCTACGATTGTTGCGGGATTCTCATCCTACTCGAAAATTGCAGCCGTCCTCATCTTAATTGGATTGGTAACTGGCGCAATTTGGTGGTATGTTAAAAAGAAAAAAGCTGCATAGGAGATTTTAAATTGGAACTAATCGTTGGTAATCAAAAGTGGAACCGGGGTGCCGCACTCTTTATTCGTCAATCCGTCTTTGTCACGGAGCGCGGGATTGCCCGTGAAGATGAATTTGACGCAAAGGATACTGACGAAACCATTTACGTGGTCGCCTACGAGGATGCAAGCCATCCTGCTGCAACGGCTCGTTACGAAAAAATGGACGCTGAAACCGTTCGACCTGGACGCGTTGCCACTCTACCGGCTTATCGTCATCAAGGACTAGCCGCCAAAGTGCTGAATGCCCTTGAGGAATTTGCCCGCAAACAGGGCTTAACCCGGTCACTCATTCATGGTGAACTTGATGCGGTCGGCTTTTATGAAAAAATGGGTTATCAGGTTGCATCAGCCCCCTTTGAAGAGGACGGCGCACCGGTCGTAACCCTAACTAAACAGCTCTAACCTAAAAAGCTCTTCGGAAATTAATCCGAAGAACTTTTTTTGTCGTGATCACTTCTTGCTCTTAGTGCTAACAAAATCGTAATCGTATCAACCGCTTCCTGAAAAATAGCTCCCAGAAGGGCTGGAATAATACCGGTTGCGGCAATCAACATTAAAACGACTAAGATGACAATTCCCGTTAGAACATCATTTCGCGCAATGCGCATGGTATCCTGACTAATTTTAACAGCGCGGGCTAATCGGTGTAGATCGTCCTTCAAAATAACGGCATCGGCAGACTCACTTGCAGCAGTGGCGCCGTGTTCGCCCATTGCGACACCAACATCAGCGGCAGTCAATGATGGCGCATCGTTTACGCCGTCACCCACCATGATGACCGGTCTATTTTCTGATGGCACTTCCCGCAAAATTTCAACTTTATTCTCTGGTAAAAGATCACCATGAACCTCATCCAACCCCAAATCAGCCGCAATTGAATTTCCGATAGCTGATTGATCACCAGTAAGCATCACCGTTTTTTCAACGCCCAACTCTTTAAGCTCCGAAATGGTTGCTTTGGCCTCTGGTCGTAATTGGTCCAAGAACGTGATGACTCCCGCATACTGACCATCTACTGAAACGTAAATGGCGGTCTTATCTAATTTTTCAATTGGTTCATCGGTGACAAACTTTAGCTTACCAACCTTCACGTGTTTGCCATCAATCATGGCTTCAATTCCTTGGGCTGTGACTTCTTTTAGTTCTGAAGCCTCGCTGAGCATGTCGGCGGACACGTAATCAATCAGGGACCGAGCCAGCACGTGACCTGATTGTTGTTCAGCACTTGCGGCAAAATGGAGCAGTGTTTGCTCATCAAATTTGGCGCTTGGTTGAATTTGACTGACTTCCAATTTTCCCTTAGTCAGCGTCCCGGTCTTATCAAACGCAATTGTCTTGGCAAGGGCCAGCTTTTCAATAGTTGTCCCAGTCTTGACGATGATGCCGTTTTTACTTGTCCGACTCATTCCCGATACCAACGCAATCGGTGCCGCCAAAATCAACGGACATGGCGATGCAACAACCAGAACCTCAGCCAATCGAACTGGATCCCCTGAAATCAGCCACGCGATGACCGCAATTAAGACAGCAATAATCGTAAATGGAACCGCATAGCGATCAGCCATTCTAACAAATCGAGCCGGCTGCGATGCTGACTGCTTCACTAATTTGATAATGGCCTGATATTGACTATTTGCCGCCGTCGATGTGGCCTGCAGGGTAATTGCCTGATCACCATTAACGGAGCCCGACATAATATCGCTGCCGACGCCCTTTTCGACGGGACGTGACTCGCCCGTCAGCGATGACTCATCCATTGTTGCGGTTCCCTTGATAACCCGCGAATCAACCGGAACTTGTTCACCCGGCTTCACCAAAATGTAGTCATCCACTTTGACCTCGTTGGCCAAAATATCAGTCGTCCGTCCATTTTTGACCAAATGAGCCTTTTGCGGCGAATTATCCAACAATGATTTTAATTCTTGACCCGCTTTGTGCGATGCGTAGTCTTCAAGCGTATCGCCACCTGTCAGCATGACCAACACCATCAAACCAGCCCAGTACTCACCGACTGCCAAAGTAGCCACAATGGCCATTATCGCAAGCATGTCCACGCCGTATTTACCAGACCGCAATGTCCGAATCATTTCGATTAGCATCGTTAACGCAACAAATGCCCCAATGACCGTCACCAAAATTTGAGCAAATAACGCATCGTGCATCCCAAATTCTAAAATGAGGGCAACCACTCCGGCTACCAACGTCATGCCTAATTTAAATCCATGCGACATGTTAACCCCTCCAATCGACACAACTTCACTATTTTATTTCTAGCTACATTATAACAATTTTAAATTAAAAATAAACCTAAGTTACTTCAAAAAGGGACAGATACAAAACTAAAGTTTTGTATCTGTCCCTCCTATTTTCTACTTATCTTAATCGGGTTCCAAAAGGCACCTCCCTACGCCTAACTACGATCAACAAACAATCCAAGTACGGGATTTTTCGTTAATCTAGGTTACGACTTGGACTGTCGCACTTCGACATAGTCCAATCGACATCGTAGCGGAGTACGCTCGGAAGCTAACCGCCTTTTATCACACCTTCTATTTAATCAATGCCTCGTCGTATACTGCCCGCGCGCCACCAATTAAGCGGGGACGGGATGTTAACATCGTGGCTCTCGCCTCACCAATATCCTTTTGAGCAACCCGAATTGGAATTTGCACAAATTTAACGTGCATCCCAATTTCCGTGTCACCAATATCCAAGCCGGCATTTGCATCCCCGTTAATTCGTTCAACCTCAACCGGATCTTCAAATGAGTGGTACGCTGCAATTTGGGCTGCGCCACCAGCATGAAGGGACGGATAAACCGTTACAATTTCATAACCGCGTTGTTCAGCGACTTCCCGCTCCATCAACAACGCCCGGTTAATATGTTGACAGCCTTGGACCGCCAAATTTACATGATGTGCCGCTAAAATTGGGCGAATTGTTTCGATGATGATATCTCCAATTTTCTGGTTTGAATGGCCACCAATTTTAAACCCAGCAACTTCGCTTGAGCTACAACCAAGAACGAATAACGAATTCTTGGGTAACGTGACTTGCTCAAAGAATTCTTCTAGAACCTGCTTTGTCTGTGTTGCAATTTGATGCAAATCCATTTCAGCCATTTTAAAATCCCCTTTTCATGAATGCTCTGTTTATCTCTTTTTCATTAAAATCGATCATCTAGTTTGCTTAGTTCATGGATGACATTGTGCAGCGCCATTCCAAAACGTAATTCACGATTAGAATGCATCGTTTCTTCGATTGCAACAGCCAGCAATTCGCTTGTCTTTTTTACTGCTGCATCTGCATCCCAACTCAATTCGATTAGGCCGCTCAGGATTGCCGTAAATAAATCTCCAGCACCATAAAAGTGTTGATCCAGTAACGGATTTTCCACGTGCAATATGGCCTCGCCCGCCGTTTTCCACCAAACTTCTAATACACTATTTCGTTGAATCCCAGTAATGACCACCAAGGACTTGTCATTCAACTGGCCCGTTAATCGCGCCAAAACGTCTCGCACTCGACTTTCAGACATTTCTGGCTGCGGGTCGTCGCCAACTAGCAGTTGTGCTTCCGTCCAATTTGGCGTCAAAACGTCGGCCTGTTTAATCAGCGTCTTCATTTTTGTGACGTACGATTGGTCGAACCCCTCATAGAGTTTGCCATGATCGCCCATCACTGGATCAATGGTCACTGTCGAAACCGCTGATTGTTGGATAAATTGGTCCACCATATCCACTAGCGCTGGTGTCCCGACGTAACCAACCGCGATCCCTGAAAACGTCATTGATGCGCGATCCCAATGGGCCACGGTCCGTGCCACCCAGTCTTTCAAATCAATCGCCGCTGGCTTTCCAAATGCCTCCGTTTGCGTAGACAAAAGGGCCGTTGGCAATACTGACGTTGAAATTCCTAAACTTGCGTAAACCGGAACCGCAACATTCAATGAGATTGCGGTTGCCGCCGATAAATCTTGAATAGTCAGAAACTGGCCTGTTTGCATACTTTTTCTCCTCAATTACCTGATATTAATTCGATTCTTTAGTCCGTAACTCATTAAGTAACCTACGATTGCGCCAACAATTCCTTGCACCAGGTTCATCGGAACCCCAAGTGCGCCAACCGGAATCTTATATAAAATGGAATCAGTCACAAAGTAGCCAGCAACCATCACAATCGTGGCAATGGCTAGCCCCATAATTTGCGTTGAACGCTTCGTCTGATATCCGAAGTAACCGGCAACCCAGCCTTCCAAGCCATGAACAATCAGCGAAAACAGCATGTATTGTGAGTAGCCTGAAATTAAATCCAGCAAAAATCCCGATAAGCCGCCAACAATGGCCCCATCCCGTTTGCCCAATAAAAGCGCCGCAATAAAAATACCTGCATCACATAAATTAATATTACCATGGGTCATCGGCACCGGAATAATGAAGATTCGCGCAATCACGACGGTAGCCGCCGTGATCATCGCAACTAAAACAAGTTCTTTAGTCGTCATTCGGTTTGGATTTTGCATCTTGTTGCCCTCTTCCACTTATGTCATTCAATTATTAAGATATAATTAGAATAACCCTAACCGAGGACCTAAGCAATACAATTAGACAAACTTGCCAAACTGGCTAACGACAACTTCTCATTGAAAACTTAATATTTTTGAATTCTTATTGAAAACGGTTTCATATTCGATTAGAATAAGCTTGAACTACTAAATCTTGGAGGACACTAACATGTCAAAAGTATTAGCAATTAATGCAGGAAGCTCTACCCTTAAATGGAAGTTATTTAATTTACCAGAAGAGACCGTTGTTGCCGAAGGAATGGTTGATCGACTCAATTTGCCCGCCTCAGTTTTTAAGCTCAAATTAGCTAACGGTGAAAAGCATGACGAGACCCGTGACAACATTACCAATCGTCAGGCCGCTGCAATGGTGCTGACCCGTTTGAAATCTTTACATATTCTGGAACATTTGCACGAAATTGTGGGCGTTGGGCACCGCGTCGTTGCTGGAGGGGAAGACTTTAAAGATTCCGCCGTTATCACCCCTGACGTCTTGAAGAAGATTCAGGCGCTATCTTCATACGCGCCCCTTCATAATCCTGTTCAAGCCTACTACATTAAGACGTTCCAAACGTTACTCCCTGATGCTGTTCAGGTTGCCGTGTTTGATACATCACTCTATACGGACATGCCACAGGTCAACTACATGTACAGCATCCCCTACGAATACTATGAAAAATTTGGTGCCAGAAAATATGGCGCCCACGGAACCAGCCACCGGTATGTTGCGCATCGTGCCGCTGAAATTTTGGGAAAGCCATTTGAGTCTCTCAAAATTATTACCCTTCACTTGGGATCTGGATCCTCAATCACAGCATTTGATCACGGTCACGCAATTGATACCTCAATGGGATTCACCCCTCTTGCTGGGGTTACCATGGGAACGCGTTCCGGTGACATCGACGCCTCTCTAGTCGCCTACCTAATGAAAAAATTAAAGATCACAGACGTTCAGGACATGATTGATATCCTAAATCAAAAGTCTGGATTACTTGGAATCTCAGAATTATCCCCCGACCAACGAGATTTGGAAAAGGTGGAAAGTACCAATCCAAAGGCTAAACTTGCCTTAGATATTTTTGTAAACCGCGTCATTAGTTACATCGGAAGCTATGTCGCCAAATTAAACGGCATTGATGCCCTCATCTTTACCGCGGGATCTGGAGAGAACGGCATTGAAATGCGTCAAAAAGTTGCCGACCAATTGGCTTACTTTGGCATTACTGTTGATCCAGAAAAGAATAACGTTCGAGGCAAAGAAACCCGAATCAACCAGGATAACGCCCCGGTTGACGTACTTGTCGTTCCAACCAACGAAGAATTAATGATTGTTCGAGACGTTGAACGATTAGGAAATGTGAAATAATTTGACTAGGTGGTCTTGCACCACCTATTTTTTTTGCTAAAATGAAGTCATTATATTCTATGAAGGAGCTTTCAATGGAACCCGAAACCACACCCATAACCGCGGCCGGTTATCAAAAAATTGAACAGGAAATTGAGCGTCTCAAGTCAACTAAACCCACTGCGATCAAACGGTTGGCTGAGGCTGCAGCGCTTGGCGATCGATCCGAGAACGCAGAGTATAGCGAATCTAAACGAGCCCTAGGACAACTAAAGGGGCGGATTCAATTTTTAACCAAGCAACTACAGTACTCGGAGGTCGTCACTCCGAGAGACGATTCTAAAATTGAAATTGGTAAAACAGTGACCATCCAGTTTTTGGACGATAACGAAGCCGAAACATTTGAAATCGTTGGCAAACCCGAAGCGGATGTTGACGCAAATAAAATCTCACTCGTTTCTCCAATCGGTTCCGCCTTGTTGGGCGCAAACGTTGGCGACACAGTCACGGTCACTGCGCCAGCCTTTAGCTATCAGGTAAAAATAACGGATGTAACCCTCAGTTAACCATTTCATTTAAAAAATGCGTATAATTGAAGATAAGTAATGGAGGTAATATTTTTATGAAATCAATCAAACTTGGCAACACACAGTACGAGGCTTCTCAAGTTGCCTTAGGAATCATGCGAATGGATGCTCTTTCAGTTGATGACGCAGCAAAGGTCATTGAAACTGCCCACGATGCCGGCATCAATTTTATCGATTCTGCCGATATCTATGGTGACAACAAGTCGGAAGAAGTCTTTGGTAAAGCGCTGAAACAGTCATCCTTAAGTCGAAATGACTTTAAGATTCAATCAAAGGGTGGCATCATACTTGATACCCGCTACGACTTTTCAAAACAACATCTACTGGATGCAGTTGATGGCGAATTGAAACGGATTGGAACGGATTACTTGGATTCATTCCTCTTACATCGTCCAGATCCTTTGATGGAACCAGATCAAATTGCGGAAGCCTTTGATGAGTTACAGACTAGTGGGAAGGTTCGCCACTTTGGTGTTTCAAACTTCAACCCTGGTCAAGTTGACTTCTTGCAAGCCAACGTCAGCCAGCGTTTAATGATCAATCAACTTCAATTTGGCGTGATGCATACTGGGGCCATTGACTTTGGCATGCATACTAACCAACAGGATGAAGGTAGCATCGATCACGACGGTGGCATGATTGAGTATTCTCGTTTACACAACATGACGATTCAAGCTTGGTCACCATACCAATACGGCGCCTTCGAGGGTCCTTTCATCGATAACCCTAAGTTCCCAGAACTTAACGCCGAGCTTCAAAAGCTTGCCGACAAATATGGTGTGACCAAGAATGCCATTGCGACTGCCTGGATTATTCGCCACCCAGCACGCATTCAAGTGATTCTTGGCAGCATGAATCCTCAGCATATTCAAGAAAGTGCTGCGGGTGCAGATGTCACCTTAACGAAGCAAGAATGGTATGACGTCTACTTTAAAGCGGGACACAATTTACCATAAATTTGACCAAATAAAGAGTGATTCGGTTTTTAAACCGAATCACTTTTTTGATACGCGTTTAATTAAATAATAGAGCAAAAATACGGGACTAAATAAGATAATGATCAACCGAATTGTAAACCCAGATGCCAGCATGTTAACTTTACTATCCTTAACGTATTTAGCCGTGGGTTCATGCGGCTTTATCCCAAATTCGCGATTATTGATTGTGGGAGATGGCATCCCCAGTGTCGAGCTCGGCTCAGTCGTACTCATGTTGCCCTGATTCACATCCAGCATGCCATCCTTTCCTGGCGGAAAAACCTTAAGTACCACGTAGGGATAAATGGCGAAGTAGCTGATAGTGAAGTACAACATCATCCACGTGAACCGCCAAATAAAATCGCCGGCTTTGGTCGTTGTAAAGCCTGCCAGTCCTACGATGATGAGGAACGGAATTAAACCTGCCAAATAGCTATTGACGTATTTTTTCATGACACTCCCCCACTTACTAAACTTCAAGTACCACCATAATTAAGTTAAGCCAAATCATAATGGTCAAGTATTCATACGAAACTGCCAAATTGGTATGCCTGCGGATAATTCGGTTAAATAAAATAATCATCACCATTAAATTTCCAAGAAATCCTAAAAATCCACTCAGGCTTAAAAACGTTGGGATAAATGCGATAATCATCCAAATTCGTTCCCAACCTGTTAAATTAGAATAGTCAAATCCACCAATATCACTTTGTTCATGATTCTTAAACCATTTACTTCTGACAATAAGGAAAACAAGGGTGCAGACGATGGCGGGAATCATGGCGTAGATTACGATTGCTGTGTGTGGCTTTTGAATATGAAAGTAAAATAGGCCGAAGCCAATGTACAACCAATAAACCAGGAGCCCCAGCAAAGCAAGTCCTTTCATAAAGTTGGCTGAAATGTGATTATGGCGCTGTTTCAAATTTTGTCCTCCTCTGCAGTGCTTCTTTCAAGATTCTCCTATTTTCTCAAAACTTTGATTCCCCAATAATATACGATAAAAAGAACACTAACCATAATCATCGCAAACCGTAAAACAACATCTAAAAAAATATATAAAGCAACGTAGGGATAAAGGCCAAAAGAACTAATGATAAAGTAAATAACCCATCCCATTAAATGCTAGTAAGTATCACCCATATAAACTGATAACCCCCGCCAAACCAATAATGATAACTGCAGGAATAAGGCCAATTAAATAGATTGGTATTAATTTTTTCAGTATCGCATATTCTTCCTTTTAAAGACCGCTGCGATGCTAATTATAAGTATCACCAAAAGGTAAGAAGCGTAATTATTACTAGAATCGCCTGTTTGTGGCAATTTTTGTTGTTTCCTTATTAATTTTTTCTTATTTGTTACAGATTTCTGAGCTTTCTCGCTTTTGGACTCGATCCTGCTTGGTCGAGCGTAATTTTTGTATCGATAAAATAGCGGTTCATTAGGTGATACTATAAGAATCGCATTCTGTATCTGCTTTCCAACGAGAAATCTCGAAATTACGCTAAGGTCACCATTAGAATCAACCGTAATTATATAACTGCTACTCTTTTGAAAGACAAAACTATATTCGTGTCCAAAATTGATTGTTCTATCTTTAATTACGTTTCCATTTGTATTCCAAATAGTTAATGCATATTGCTTTTTGTTGTAATTTAACCGTTCAAACAGGATTGATGCACCATTAACATAGTCATGTTGTACAATGCCTATCCTTTTGTCAGCCGTCCAATCAATACAAGTGTCCGACCCATCTTTATGTTCAACGTCTGATTCCACATCTGTCCGATAATAATAGGATACATTAATAATCCCACTTTTAAATAATCCTGCTGTGTTATTTGATTTTGATTCTAGAATCCACTGTCCATTGTTGTTAAGTAGGTCTAACGCCTTTGTTTTATACGGTGTCCCAACTACTCCTGTTATTTTTTTCTTAGCATATACTTCTTCTCTATTTTTAGTTTCGTTGTAAAGGTAAGAAACTACCACAGTTCCTTTCTTTTGAGCTTCGGTCACTGCTATATTATCAGATTTATTTTCTGTTGATTGACCTACTTGAACAGTCTTCTTCGTTTCATTTGAAACGGCGGTTTTCTTCTCTTTTCCTGTAATTAGGTTTCTTTCTGTCTGATTCGATTCTGTCTTAGTAACCTCCGGGCTATCTTTACTGCTGTCCTTCGAGTTACTCATCTGACTCGATGGCTCAGAATTAACAGACGAACTACTGTCAGATGACATACTGACATTCGCTTTTACGCCTATTTCACCACCTATAAAAGTCAGAATTAACGTCATTAAAAAAACGAGTAACTTACCAATAACTACCTGATAGTTACGATTAATCTTGCTCAATTTGAATTCCCTCTTTTCTGAATACCCACCAATCCGAGCATAAGACCCAACATGATTCCAAATATCGAAAAATTAATCGTTTTTTCTTCATTAGACTGAGGTAAAATTTTCTGTTCCACTTTTAATGACCTAATTGAATTTTCTTTTACTTTAGTGTTTATATTTTGAGTACTGCTCCCATTATTTGAATTGTCCACTATCGTTGGCATTCCATTCACATTCTTAATCACAGTACTTGCCCCAAGATATGTGATGCTCTGTGACTGCCCATTCTTCAACGTATAGGCTTTCCCATTGATCGCTAACCAGATTTTTTTGTTTTTCATTAATCTCATGGCCACTCGTACGGAATGACTTCCGAATTTTATTTGAGCTGTGGCCGCTGTTGCTTCTCCCTTTTGATTATATTTTCCAACCGTTGATAAATACACAAACTTATTCTTATAAATAAAGGAATATCGTCTCTCTCGACCTAATCTATCGAAAACAGCTTGCGTATCAATGTTTGCTCCATAATCGGTATCAGCATCAATATAAGAATTACTTAATTTAAGAATCTTTAAATCATTAATAACGTAAAAAAGATGGCTCCCATCTTTAAATAAATGATTATCTGTTTTAGCAACACTCGATGGCAACTTTTTTGGCATTCTTTTACCTTCAAATAAGTAATCCGAATCCGTAAAGGTGGCACGTTTAAATATGCCGTTCCTCGCATAAAACACAGTTTCATTTCCGTTAAAATCAGAAAATAGAATTCTGGACCAGTTGCCCGTTGAATCTACCTTGTTCCAAGTCTGTGATAAATCCTCATTTGTAATAAATTGCTCATCATTTTTACTTTTCTTGTATTTATAAGGCGCTCTTTTTGTCGTTGTCTTCGTTATATGAGAAACCGTGCTGCTCTCTTCATTTGTATTTTTCTTTGCCGCCAAAATTGCTTGCTGAGTATTTGAAGACGAACTGTTACTACTACTTGTTTCACTATAACTACTGCTACTGTCAACCTGTGTTGCACTTTGCAAAGACGTTGTATTAGATGTCGTCGTATCCGCCTTCACTGTCATCCCTATTGACAGACTCACTAGTAACGCTCCCCAAGTTAACAAACGCTTTTTCATTACAATCTCCCCACTCCACTTGTAATATTTATGTAACATTAAAATTATCATATTCTATTTCTATTTCGTCGTCAAGCTCACTTATTAACAATAAAAAAGGCGTTCTTCTTTTTCAGAAGAACGCCTCGTTACTTTAACTTTATATATGAATAACCCCGTTTGCCAGCATGAAAATAGTCACAACCGCTGTTGCGCAAATCAGCACGGTTGCCACCCACTCTCGTTTGGTAAGCAATATGTTGACTGCATCCTTTCTGGCAAGCATGTACAGCACGATTCCTGGAATATAAACAATCAGACAAATCAGCAGGTATTCAATCCCGGCGAGAATAATGGCGCCCAGTTGGAATAACAGCGCAAAGATTCCGATTGCTAACTGCAGCCGATTGCCACTTTCCGAACGGTGTTGCCATGAAAACTTCACTTGGTAAGCCGCCACGAAAATGTAGCAAATCACAATTGAAGCAGTACATAAACTATACGCAAAAACGTAAGCCTGACTTGTAAATACTAGCGAGATCAGAAACAGTTGAACGATAATTCCCGTCAGAACAAGTGCAGTTGTTGGTGCACCAAACCGGTTCTTTTTCCCAAAAAATTTGGCTAAGAGATGCTGCTCAGACATGGATTGCAGTGTTTCAGCTGGTAACATCGTCCACGAAAGCCATGCACCAAGGATTGAAATGAGCAAGCCAATACTAATGAACGCGCCACCCCATGCCCCAACCATATTTTCAAAAATATAGACCATGGCTGGTTGTTTCATCGTTGCCAATGCATCCCTGCTCATGTACCCGTACGGTAAAATTGAAGCGAGACAGTAGATGACTAGTAGTCCCAGCACCCCGTATATCGTAGCTCGTCCTGCAATGCTGCGACTCTTTGCGCGGGCGGACATGATGGTCGCGCCTTCAATACCAACGAAGACCCACATCATGACCATGAGACAGCTCTTAATTTGACCAACCAAATTTCCGGTTGTCATTTGGCCTTGCATATTCGTCCAAAATTGAGCGGTAAATGTATGACCCTTAAAGAGCACAACTGCCACGATAATGAACGTGAAAATTGGAATCAATTTGCAGACGGTAATGACGGTATTCATCAACGCCGCACTTTCAATTCCCCGATTCACTAGGTAGGTAAGTGCCCAAACAACAAGACTTGCTACTATTATGGACGGCACATTATTGCCGCTCTTGAAGATTGGAAAAAAGTAACCAAGTGTACTCATGAACACTGTGGCAAAGGCCACGTTTCCCAGCCAGGCAGACATCCAGTAACCCCAGCCACTGATGAACCCGACAAAGGTTCCGAACCCGGCTTTTCCATATGAGAAAATGCCATCTAAATCTGGACGCTTATTTAATAGATTATTCAGCGACAAGGCTAACATTAGAATCCCAAATCCGACGATCACCCAAGCAATCATTGCGGGCCCTGGAGATGCCGCACTTGCCAAATCACTACTTAACGCAAAGATGCCTGAACCAATAGAGGAGGTAATCACTAATGCTATTAATGTTATCCCGTTTATCGGGTGAGCTGTTTGATTATTCATAACTTTCCCCGTATTCTTTCTGCTACTAACGGAATGCCCGTTTAACAGCATTTTCACGTTTCTTACTATATCATAGAATACAGGAAAAACATTATGAAACCATGATGAAAGTATGAATTTTTATGAAATTTTGACTTTTAGAACATTCGGCCCACTAAATAATGAATAATCATCGTGATAATTCCAACAATGATGTTTCGAATAATCGCAGTTTTTGCAAGGCCATGACCCAATCTGGAACTTAAAAATCCCGTCAACGCAACAGATACCATAACTGCTGCAATCGTAATTGGCCATTGATAAGCAACTGGTGATAGTGAAATAGCTAACAAAGGAAATAAGCCACCTGCGCCAGCGGCAAATAGTGACGCAAATGCTGCATCCCAGGGATTCATGTAGTGGCCCAGTTGAATATCATATTTTACACTCGTAACCGTTTCCAATGGCTTTTTATTCATGAGGTCCTTCGCGATGGCCATTGAGGTCTCAGGCGTGACGCCCCGATCAACGTAATAATCCCGCACCGTTTGGAGTTCATGCTCGTAGTCTGTCTTAATAAGTTGCCGTTCACGTTCCACGGCAGACTTCTCTGTATCTTTTTGGGTACTAACCGAAGCATATTCGCCGGATGCCATTGAAAAGGCACAAGCCAGCAAATCTGATAGTCCCGCAATAAAGATGGTGAATTGGTCAGTAGTAGCCGCGGCAACACTGACTAGAACCCCCACAACCGTTAGGATTCCATCGTTTGAACCAAGAACACCGGCTCTCAACGTGTTGAGCTTTTCATCCATCGTTAAGCCTGATTTTTCACTTTTCGACTTCTTTTTTAAACATTTACGACACCTCCCTTATTGTCCGAGTAAGTGACCGATGTAAAAGGTCACAATCATGGTTAATATTCCGGCAACGATATTCCGGAAAACACCCTTTTTAGTATCCGACTGTCCTAAACGGGCGGCCGTGTAGCCAGTAATTGTTAGTCCAATAATCACCGCGATAAAGGTTCCCCAGATTCTCATCGACTGTGGCAGTAACGTGATTGCAACCATCGGCAAAATAGATCCCGTTGGAAAAGCAATCATCGAGGCAATGGCTGCCGCATAAGGGCTCGTAAACTCATTCACGTTGAAGCCGTAGCGTTCTCGGACGGTCGTGACCACCGCATCTTTCTCCATCATTTCTTTAGTTGCCTGAGTCGCTAGCTCGGCCTTGATTCCTGAATCAACATACTTTTGCTTAACAAAGTTAAATTCGTCATCGTAGTGATCGTCAACCGCGCGTTTTTGTTCCATCACGGCACGGCGCTGAGCGTCTTTTTGTGTATTAACTGAAACATACTCCCCCATCGCCATTGAAACGGTTCCGGCAATGGCTCCTGCAAATCCCGAAATAAAAATTGCAAAACTATTCGTGGTTGCACCTGCCACACCGACAACGATTCCGGCAACGGATAGGATGCCGTCGTTAGCCCCCATGACGGCCGCTCGCATGATATTAATTCGTGCAGCTAAACTCATTGGTTTCTTTGCCATACTAATCCCCTCTTACTTTAGAATAATTCTAATCAATCAACAAATCTATTCTACCCCTTTTTTCAAAAGAAAAAAGCCTGAAGTTTAATTTCAGGCTAATTCATTAATGATTAAATACTATTTTCCGATTTTATTCCCAAACTTCCTCAGCAATTTCCTTCACTAGGGTCAGCTTATCCCATTGTTGTTCCTCGGTGAGTTTATTTCCCTCTTCGGTTGAGGCAAATCCGCATTGGGTTGATAATGCGAGATTTTCCAATGGCACGTATTTTGCAGCTTCATGAATTCGGTCAATTACCTCATTCTTATCTTCTAATTCTGGGAACTTCGACGTGATTAAACCGAGCACAATCCGCTTGTCTTTGTTGCCATTCCAAATTTTAGTCAACGGAGCAAAACCACCGGCCCGTTCGTTATCATATTCTAGGAATAGGCCATCATAGTTAAGTTGACCCAAATACTCAGCAACCACATCGTAACCGCCCGCAAACAGGTAGGTGGATTTGAAGTTTCCTCGACAGACATGGGTTGTCACCGTTAAATCAGCTGGTAAATCAGCAATCGAGGCGTTAATCACTTTAACTGCATCCTCTGCCAATTTAACAAATTTTGCGTGCTCTTCCGGCTGATCCTTCGTCGCATTTAGCTGGCTAATTAAAAATGCCCAAGTCGTGTCATCAAGCTGAATGTAGCGACAACCTAGTTCGTAGAAATGCAAAATTGTGTCGCGGTAGGCGTTTGCTAAATCCACCAAATAAGCATCCCAACTATCGTAAAATTTTGACCAGTTATCGCTACGGTTATCCCGGAACAGCATCGTTGGTGATGGAATCGTCTGTTTGGCCAAAACGTCTTCAGGGGTCAAGCTATTAAAATACTTAAAGCTATCGAAAAATGGGTGGTCTGGATTGAACGCAATCTTACCGACCAAATCGGCGTTATCAGTCCGGGTTTTGTCCCCCTTGAACTTATAGCTCTTGTGATAGTCGTAGTGACCCACGCCGGTTAGGCCCCAAAGGAAGTCTAAGTGCCACCAGCTACGGTTATATTCGCCATCCGTCACTGCATGCAAGCCCAACTCAATTTGCTTTTCGACAATCCGTTTTGTTTCGGCATGTTGAACTTCTTGTTTGGCAATCTCATCAATTTTTCCAGCCGCAAAATCGGTACGTGCCTGCTTTAGC
Organism: Secundilactobacillus malefermentans DSM 5705 = KCTC 3548; assembly: GCF_001436395.1. Lineage (GTDB taxonomy): Bacteria > Bacillota > Bacilli > Lactobacillales > Lactobacillaceae > Secundilactobacillus > Secundilactobacillus malefermentans. The sequence goes on from NZ_AZGJ01000031.1 coordinate 16,018, forward strand.
TTTTCTGATCTTAACAAACTTCCGACAACGTCATAGTTAAATGGAATCTTGGTTAGTGTTTTTTGGGTCATTATTATTCCTCCAGAATTTTTATTAAATATTTGTACAAAAAAATCGCCTCTAACCCGTCATTTGACAGATTAGGGACGAATTTTCGCGTTACCACCCTTGTTTGCACTTTCTTTGCAGAAAGCGCCTCACCGGTACCCAACAGTACCTGGCAAGTTATCGGTTGCAACCGGTCAACCAGCGTGAACTGGCCAACAACTATTTAGAGCTCATCTTCGTTTAACCCGCGCACGTCCTTTTCCACCGACCGGACTCTCTTGATTGCGATAGCTAAATTACTCTTCTCCTCAAAGCTTTTCGTACATACATTAAAATTTAATGATAAATATAAGCCGTTTTGGCAACTTTGTCAAGTCGCTGAAATGCCACCGTCCACATTAATCCTAGCGCACTTCGACCGGACTATCAATTGCATTTCTTAATGTCTTCGCATAGTCGGCCAATTTTTCTGGTGCTTCTCTGCCGTACTCTTCCACCAGTTTGACCATTGCACTTCCAACAATGGCGCCATCCGCTAACTGGGCCATCTCTCTCGCCTGATCAGGCGTATGGATGCCAAATCCAACTGCGACTGGCACATCCGTGTTTGCACGAATTGACTGAATGACCTCACTTAAATCGTTAGCAAATGATTCTCGGGTTCCAGTGACACCAAGGGAAGAGACCATATAAATGAAGCCGGTCGCAGCTTTCGCAATCTTGGGGATTCGATCTGCTGAAGTGGGCGTAATTAACGGAATAATATCAACGTCATATTTTTCAGCAATTGGCACAATTTCATCACGAGATTCGTACGGCAAGTCGGGAACAACGAGGCCACTGACCCCAAGTTCTTGACACTTTTTACAAAAAGCTTCGTATCCGTACTTAAATGGAATATTGATATAGGTTAAAAATACCAATGGTACTTGCGTTTGTTTCCGAATTTCTGCCACAATATCAAATATTTTGGCTGGGGTGACTGCTTGCTTAAACGCTCTGAGGTCGCCCGCCTGAATAACTGGACCATCTGCGACTGGATCCGAAAACGGAATACCCAATTCGACAATGTCTGCACCGGCGTTTGCGAGTGCGACCACGTTTGCCACCGTTCCGTCAAAATCTGGATCATCCGCAATAACAAAAGGAATTAGCGCTTTATGATTGGTAAATACATCACTTAAATTAGTCATCAATTTCAACTCCTCGGTATTTGGCAATGGAAGCAACGTCTTTGTCGCCTCGTCCTGATAAGGTACATACAATAATTTTATCTTTACTCATCGTAGGTGCAATCTTTCGCACGTAGGCAACAGCGTGACAGCTTTCGATTGCCGCCACGATGCCTTCCTGTTGTGCAATGTACTCGAAGGCATCAACCGCTTCATCATCCGTGATGCCCACGTATTGTGCTCGACCTTTGGCAGCTAAAGAAGCGTGTTCCGGTCCAACTCCTGGATAATCTAACCCAGCGGAAATTGAATATACTTGGTCAATTTGACCATCTTTGTCCTGCAGGAATAAAGACTTCATTCCGTGGAAAATGCCGGTGCTCCCCCGCTCGATGGTGGCTGCGGTTTGATCCGTATCAACGCCTTTACCGGCGGCTTCAACCCCAACCAATTTGACGGAAGGATCATCGATGAAATCCGCAAAACTCCCGATGGCGTTACTACCACCACCAACGCAGGCAACGACCATATCTGGCAAGGTTTGTTTTTGGGCCTGCAACTGTTTCTTCGTTTCCTTGCTGATGACGCTTTGGAAATCATGAACTAATTTTGGAAATGGGTATGGACCAACTGCTGAACCCATGACGTAAAAGGTATCGTCGACTCGACCAGCCCACTCCTGCAATGTAGCGTTAACGGCATCCTTGAGGACCATCGACCCAGTTGTTACAGCATGCACTTTGGCACCCAACAATTCCATTCGATAAACGTTTAGTTTTTGGCGTTCGGTATCCTTCTTACCCATGAATATTTCGCATTCCATCCCCATCAAGGCTGCAACGGTTGCCGTCGCAACACCGTGTTGTCCGGCGCCTGTTTCGGCGATGAATCGGGTTTTACCCATATGTTTTGCCAAAAGGGCTTGTCCTAAAACGTTATTAATCTTGTGAGCACCCGTGTGGTTCAAGTCTTCTCGCTTCAAATAAATTTGAGCGCCACCGAGGTCTTCAGTCATGTTCTTTGCGTAGTAGAGCAAAGAGGGCCGATTGGCGTAATCTCGCAACAAGGTATGTAATTCATTTCTGAAATCAGCATCGTCCTTTAACTCATCGTACGTTTTTTCAATCTTCGTTAATTCATTCATTAAGGTTTCGGGAATATATTGTCCCCCGAACTCACCATAGTGTCCTTTTTTAGTTGTTTCCGTCTTTAATTGATCCATTTTTAGTCTTCCCTTCTCTTAAGCAATTCCGTGTGCCAATTTGACTAGCTCATTAATCTTGTCAAAATCCTTGATACCCTTGGTTTCGGCGCCACTGGAGACGTCTACAAAATCTGGGGCCACTTTCTCGATTGCTTCTATTATATTTGTGGTGTTTAACCCGCCAGCCAAAAATAATGGCTTATGAGGCTGCTTAACAATTTGATTCCAATCGAGCGGAACGCCACTTCCCTTTCCACTATCAACCATTTGGTAGTTGGCCTGGGTGGTTTCCCGAGTCACCTTAATCACTGGAATCCCATTAGATTGTAGCGCGGCCACGACCGTTTCATCTTCGCCACCGTGCAACTGAACAATACTGATGGCTCCGGATTTGACCGCATCAACCATTTCGACCAACGGTGCATTCACAAAAACCCCAACCGTGGGAATATCATCTGAAATAAGCTGTCTAAGTCGGATTGCCTGTTTCAGCTTTATTTGCCGCTTGCTTGGTGCAAACACAAACCCCGCTAAATCTGGTCTTGCGTCATTAACAAACTGAGCATCTTCCTCACGCCTCAACCCGCAAATTTTGATTTTTGCCATCGAAAGCACCCTCTAGTTCTTTGATCATTTGCACCTTGTCAGTCGCCCGCATCAGGGTCTCACCAATGAGGACACCATTGATACCAGCCAGTTCAAGCCGTTTCACATCCTGACGATTTTTAATCCCACTTTCGGCAATCATCGCCACTGACTTTGGAATAAACTTTCTTAGCCGTTCACTGTTGGTCAAATTCATTGAAAAATCTTTCAGATTCCGATTGTTGACGCCAATTATTTTTGCGTTAACGGCCAACGCCCGTTTAATTTCTACTTCACTATGAGCTTCCACGATGGCGGAAAGTCCCAACGAAGTTGCTAAATTCAAGTACTCTTGTAATTCTGGTTGCGTCAAAATGCTCACAATTAGCAAAATTATCTTAGCGCCACTAACCTTGGCTTGGTAAATCATGTAGGGGTCGATGGTGAAATCCTTTCGCAAAACGGGTACATTGACTCGTTTGGCAACGGCCTCTAAGTAGGTCAGTTTCCCTTGAAAGTAATCTGGTTCGGTTAGGACTGAAATGGCAGTGATGCCTGCCTGATTGTAGGCATCCGCGATCGTTTCGTATGGAAATTGTGCGGCGATTAACCCCTTTGAGGGCGAGGCTTTTTTGATTTCCCCAATAATGTGAATCCCAGGCTTTTCCAACGTTTCACTAAATGTGAGACCATCGCCGATTGGCATTGCTTCGGCCTGCTTCTTAATTTCAGCAAATGAGACCTGTTGCTTTTCATGCGTCAGCCGGATTTTCGTGGCTGCAACCAAATCGTCGAGAATCATGCAACCACCGCCTGACGACTCAATTGAATAAATTCATCAAGCTTATCGCTGGCAGTCCCATCGTCAATGATTTTGGTTGCTAACTTAACGGCATCTTCGAGTGATAGGTCAGGATGAACAACGTGAATAGCGGCACCAGCGTTCATCAACACAATATTTCGAGTTGCTTCTCCTTTACCAGCAAGAACGTCCCTCGTAATCTTGGCATTTTCTTCAGGTGTCCCACCAACGATTGCTGAATGAGGTGCCCGTTTGAACCCAAATTGTTCAGGTGTAATCTCGTACTTCGTAACTTTTCCATCCCGTAGCTCGGCAACCGCGGTACTATCAGAAATGGAAACCTCATCCAATCCATCGCGTCCATAGACGACCATGGCATTCTTAACGCCCAATTCAGCTAGGACATGTGCCAATGGCTCAACAAGTTCCTCCGAGTAAACGCCCAACAACTGATTGGTTGCGTGTGCAGGGTTTGCAAGTGGTCCTAAAATGTTAAATAACGTTCTAATCCCAAGCTCTTTTCGGACGGGTGCCACGTATTTCATTGCTTGATGATATTCCTGGGCAAACAAGAAGCAAATTCCGATTTGCTCAAGCATGGCGGCACTGAAGGCGGGTGAGTCATCAATTTTAACGCCTAAAGCTTCGAGAACATCCGCTGCACCGCTTTTAGATGAAGCGGCCCGATTACCATGTTTAGCAACTGGAATTCCAGCACCAGCAACGACTAGCGCTGACGTGGTTGAAATGTTAAATGAGTTTGAATGATCGCCGCCGGTACCCACGATTTCTAAAACGGGTTCGTCAGTGTGAAATTTCAACGCATGTTGGCGCATCGCGCTGGCAGCTCCAGCAATCTCAGCAACCGTTTCATTTTTCACGGATAATGCGGTGAGTAAACTTGCAATCTGAACGTTTGATGCTTTACCATTCATAATTTCATCAACAACTGTTTGGGCTTCTTCAAATGTTAAATCGTTTTTTTTTGATACTTTCTTAATGGCATTTTCAATCATATTAATCACTCCGTATTTTTATTTTTGTGTTCTTCTGGAATTGACTCGTTTAGTTTTTGCCATCGTTTTCCTGGATTAATCATCATTTTATTTTCTCCTTTAGATACAAAAAATCCGTCCATAACAAGAATTAACTTGTTAAGGACGGATTTTCCGCGGTGCCACCTTAATTCGATAAAGAACTATCCCTGTAAGTAAAAACGGGGTAGACTTCTCGCGCTTAGCAAGG
>NZ_AZGJ01000032.1 GCF_001436395.1 Secundilactobacillus malefermentans DSM 5705 = KCTC 3548
TCTTGACTTATTACCACAAGGCTTGTATTATATGAATGGAATTTTTTGGATTTGTTTCTTAATTGCAGCGCAATTATATCGCAAATGTAAGCGATTTACTTTATATTTGGTTTGAACATTTGACTTATCAATTTAGTATATGGCATTTACAAACTATTTCAAGTAGGCGTATAATAAACGACGCGTGTAAAAGCGCATTTTATTTCTGCACTTAGTTAAGGGCATGCACTAATTTGAGAGGGAAGTGTTTTTTTGAAAAAGGGAAGCGTACTGAAGGTAACAGCAATTATTGCGGCAGTTATTTTGCCGGTCATCGTGATTGTTTTATTTCTTCAGTCAGTATGGAATCCGTTTGGGAATACCGACAAGCTGCCAATCGCAGTTGTTAACAATGATCAAGCGGTTAATTATCAGGGGAAAAAGATGGCCGTTGGAAAGCAAATGGTCAATAAATTAAAGAACAATAATGGACTGGATTGGCACTTTGTTTCTGCCAAACAAGCCAAGCAGGGGATGGCAAAAAATAAATACTACACCGTTGTTACCATCCCAACGGATTTTTCTAAAAAAGCCACAACGGTAACAAATAAGAATCCACAGGCAATGAATCTTCATTACCAGACCAATGACTCAATGAACTACATTGCTAAAATTATGAGTGAAGTTGGTTTAGGCCAGGTGAACTCCCAAATTCGTTCAGCAGTCACCAAAACATACGCGTTAACGATGTTTGATCAGATTCATTCAGCAGGGAAGGGATTTTCAACTGCCGCAAAGGGTGTTACCCAGGCTAAAGATGGGACCGTTACTTTGGCAGACGGCCTAAAGGCGTACACAACTGGTGTTCATACACTAAGCGACGGAACCCAGACACTGAAAACGAGTGTGTCAGCCTTGCCAAGTGGCATTCAAAAACTGACGACGGGGTCAAAGACGCTTAATGAAGGTCTGAAGAAATTGAATAGCAAGACGCCGGCGTTGGCGAGTGGAGTTAAGAAGTTAGCTAATGGTTCTCAGACTTTAACAAAAGGAGTCGATGAATTAAATGGAAAAGCTAAAACGTTAAAGTCAGGCACCAACAAACTCTATGATGGAAGCCAACAAGTTACAAGCGGGCTAAAGACACTCAATGGTAAAACTGGAGATTTGGCTGCCGGTGTAGTGAAGTTGAAGAATGGGGCTAAGGCTGAATTGACTGGTGTTGTGACCTACACGAATGGGGTTTACCAGGTCAATTTAGGATTGAAGCAACTGTCAGGTAAGACGGGCGATTTGGTGGACGGTGTTAATCAGCTGACTGATGGATCAAACCAGCTTAACACTGGATTAGGAACGTATACTTCCAGCGTCTCAACCTTAACAAGTGGATTAGGTCAGTTAGATTCTCAGACATCAACTCTATCTGATCAAGTCGGTCAAATGGCCAGTGGATCAAGTCAAGTCCAAACATTGGTAAGTACGCTAAAATCGAGTACTGATGCTTCATATGCAAGAGTTCTAGCGCTGAAATCAACTTTAACATCACTTAAAGATGAATTAGGACAGTTATCCACAGCAAATGGTAGTGGTGAGACTGATGGTGTTGATACCGCTACCGTGACAAAAGAACTGAATCAGGTTAAATCGGATCTGACTTCTAACAACACTTCTTCAACAGAGAGTGAAACCAATCAAGGTATGACACAAAGTCAAATTGACTCGAAGATTAATTCAGTAGCAAGCAAAACGAATATGACTGATGATCAAAAAGAAGCAATGCAGGATGCCTTTGCTAACGAAGGTACTTCGGGTGCCACTAAAGGGACATCGGGTGGCTCGAAGAATCAGGATGAAAAAGAAGAAGCCTCTATTGATGATGCAATTTCATCAATAGAACAGGCTACTTCGAGTCCTGAGTCAGGTACAGGAAAAACATCCGCGAGTGGGAACGCAGCAAATGTTCAGCAAGAGATGGCAAACAATATTGAGCAAGCTTCGAATCTTCTAGATGCTGATCAGACTTCATTGAATTCAATTTCTCAAGGTGCACTTACTCCTTTATTGGAAGCTACCAGCGCTCTCAACAGCGGCTTATCTACCTTTAATGCAACTGCACCTTACCTAGTTTCTAGTATTAATCAGCTGTCAACTGGTGCGCAGAAAATTAGCGCCAGCAATTCTCAATTATTGAGTGGATCAAATCAATTATATGGGGGACTTAGCTCTCTTCAAAGCCAAATTCCAGCACTTACAAGTGGCATTCAACAGCTACTCGATGGAAACCAACAATTAACTGATAACTCAGCTTCACTAGTTGATGGTTCTACTCAGATTTCAGACGGATTAACTACTTTGAACTCACAAGTGCCAACATTAACTAGTGGCGTATCGAAGTTATACCAAGGATCGAGCCAGGTATCAACAGGTCTTGGAACGATGAATGACCAAATGCCAGCATTGACTTCTGGTGTTTCTCAACTGGCTGGTGGCGCCCAACAATTATCCTCCGGTCTCGTCGTTCTCAACGGTCAAGTTCCCACTCTTGTTAGTGGGGTAACCCAATTAACAAGTGGCTCTGGGCAGCTTTACGGCGGCCTATCACTACTAAATGGTAAGACGGGTGCGCTGATGAGCGGCGTTAATCAACTTAGCGATGGTGCAGGCAAATTAGATGCCAACTCATCTAAACTGACTAGTGGTACTTCTAAATTAGTGGCTGGGGATAAGAAGCTCGTTTCGGGGCTATCCGCTGGTGCTAAGAAAGTTAACGCCACACCGCTGACTTCAAAAACAGCTAAGATGTTTGCTGCACCAACTAGTTTGAAACATGATAATTATAGTTATGTTCCGAACTTTGGCTATGCGATTGCACCTTTCATTGTTGCATTAATTAGTCTGCTTGGAACGAGTGTTATTGTTGCGACATTTGCTTGGCTCAATAAGTTACGCGATCGCCGTTCCATCCTTGAACTGCTCGGATTAGTTGGGGCACAGGCAATCGTAATGACAGGCATCTTAAACCTCATATTGACGCAGATTGATCATCCACTAGAATTCATGATGTTTAGCACACTTGCTGCGTTATTAACGGCAATTGTCGAGACGATTTTCTACCAGTGGATTGGCAAATGGATCTTCATTCTAATTGGCGCAATTGCAGGTTTGGACATTTGCCTATCTAATGACATCTATCCAACGCAAACGATTGGTCGATTAAACGATACCATTGGGCAATATTTCCCAATGCATTTCTTGAATTTAGTTCTACGTCAAACGTTTACTTCAGGAATTGATATCAATTTACCATCACTTTTGATTATTTTATTCTGTGTCACGGTATTCGGGGGGATGATTTTAACCTTCATGATGAAGCCGCTGACACCAAATACAATAGAAGATTAGCAACAAAGGAATACTCCGAAAGAATTATTTTCGGGGTATTTTTATGATTTTTTCGGCCAATTATGGTTAAATGGTAAGCGGACGTTTTAGAGAGGAATTTAGAGTTAAATGACAAAAAAAGTTTTGCTGTTTATGTACGGCCTGTGTTTGAGTGCCATTGCAGGAATTCTAATCAGCTTGTTTTACACCCTTCAAAGCTACCTAATCGACTTATTTTGGCCGGGAGAACTTAGCCGCCCACTTGTTAATGCACTAATTTTGATTGTCATTGCGGTGGTAATCTTAGTAACCCGGCGTAAATTCGGTCAGTTACCCCGAAATTTTAGTAACGTCATGGTCGAAATTCGTAAAACTGGGACTGCGGATTATCGCTTTTTACCCTTACAATTGATCATTCCCGCCATCATTTTAGTGAGTGGAACTAGTTTAGGGCCGGAAGCGACTTTGGTGAGTTCTACGGTTCTATTCGGCATCTGGATTGGTGACAAATTGAGATATGTGGAAGCGAACTACGACCGATTGACGCTGGCAAATTGGAAAACGGTACTGACTGTCATAGCGACACCGCATCGATACCTGAATCGCAGGGAGGATACGCCGGAACACCGGGGCATCTTTTTAAACCGAAAATTGATTAAAGTAATCTATTTTATGAATGGAATTTTGTGGTTCTGTATCGTCTATAATTTAAGTGGCGAGCCGTCATTAATTCTTCGAATTGGGACGTCTCATTGGCAACTAGGGGACCTGATTTGGGCACTGCCAATTTTGCTTGTCAGCTATCTCATTGGCCACGTTTATTTGCAGGTAATGATTGAGATTCGAAAAATGATTCAATCCCGATTTTTCCATGAAATTGCGTTGGTGATATTTGGTGGACTGGCGATTTATATTACGAGTTTGCTTGCCCCGGAAATCCTATTTTCAGGTCAGCATAATTTTCACTTATTTACAACGAGTTGGGCTGGCCACTCCGTTGGGTATCTCATCCTGATTTCATTTGGCAAATTGCTGCTGCTGACAATCTGCCTGAATACAGGTTGGGTAGGCGGTGACATTTTCCCCGTCTTGTTTGCATCAACCGTTCAGGGTCTCGCCATTAGTCGATTGTTGCCGGGAATGGATCAGACTTATATCGTGGTTCTTATTGCAATCGGACTGGCGACGGCCATCCTTGAATCACCCCTTTTGGTGGGGAGCTTGATGGCGATCATGTTTGCACCGGTATCCTTGTTCCCAGTGGTTGTTGGGGCTACGGCCATCCTAATGTTTGTCAGATTTTTGGAAAAACGCTATGTCAAATATGCGCCAACCGTTTTTGATCAAATGAGTAATTGGCTGCAAATCATAAATGTATTCAAAAAATAAAAGCATTCTCCGCGGAGAATGCTTTTTTGATCAAATTTTTAACTAATAAGCTGTCCAGCCACCATCAACCGGCAAAATGGCACCGTTGATGTACTTTGCTTTGTCTGAAACTAAGAAGAGAGCCGCTTCGGCTATATCACCAGCATCGCCAGGGGCTGGCGAAGTTGGCATCCCGACTGATTGACGGCCCATGCCAAACTCATCAATGCCCTTCATGGATTCCACAATATTGGTTGCAATTCCACCTGGGGTGATGGCATTTGTTCGAATCCCTTCGTTCTGATACATGTAAGCAGTATTTTTTGTCAATCCAACGACGGCATGTTTTGAAGCTGTGTAGGTTGCACCAGCAGCACCGCCCATCACACCACCGGCTGATGCGATATTTAAAATCACACCATGCTTTTGAGGTAAGAAAATTTGAGCGGCTTTTCTGGAGGCCATCATGACGGAAGTGGTGTTAACGGCAATCACTTTGTTCCACATCTCATCAGTTACGTTGCCGATTGCGGCCATATTATCCATAATGCCAGCATTGTTAACGAGAATATCAACTTTTCCAAACGTCTCGGTTGCGGTATCAAACATTTTATTAATGTCCGCTTCAACTGAAACGTCCACTTTGACGGTTGCGACGGAACCGTTCTTATCTGTAATATCTTTGGAAACTTCAGCTAATCGCTCTTCATTTAAATCAGCAGCGACGATACTAGCGCCTTCGCTTGCGAATAGCTCAGCCATGGCCTTTCCCATTCCGGAGGCAGCCCCCGTAATAATTGCAACTTTACCTTTCAATTGATCTGACATAAAATCAGCTCCTTAAAGTTATTGTTAACGTTTTCACAAGTCAATAGTACGATATTTTAATGATTGAGTCAAAATATTAATAATAAAGTTTGTGAAAATCCTTTACCTTAATAATTGAAAGGACCATACTTAGGTCAGGGAGTTAATTCAAATTTTGATTGATGGGAGCGGTCAAAGTCTGTAACACTTATTGTTGGAGGTAATATTATGAGTGCAAGAATAGACTTAACTGGACAGAAATTTGGGCGACTAACTGTGATCGAACCACATGGTCATTCCAAAAACGGAAACCAGCGATGGCTTTGTCAGTGTAAATGCGGCAACATGAAGGTTGTCGATGGGTATCGATTACGGCACGGCACAACGTTGAGCTGTGGTTGCTTACGAAATGAAGTTTCGCGCTACCATCTATTAACGAATGAAAAAACGAGAGAACAAATTGGTTGCATTGAAAGTTTGAAGTCAACTTGGCACCCCAAAAGTACTGATTTAAGATCTGCTAATAAAAGTGGGGTCACCGGTGTTAACTTTGATACATTTCAGAATAAGTGGATTGCCCGTTTGTATTGGAAGGGCAGTTACCGGTTGAATCGGAGTTTTCGCAATAAAGGAGACGCAATTCAAGCACGGCTAGACTGTGAAAAGCAATATTTAGATTAATTATGAAAAAGCCCTAATTGGGGCTTTTTTATTACAATCATATTTCGAATTATGGGGAAGCCTTGTCGTGTTAAACAATTACTTTATAATTGAGTATAACGTTAAGAATTAATAAATAAATTGGTAGGAAATGATAGAGTGAGGATGGACATGAATAAGGGTGTTGTACTAGTAATGACGTTTTTGATGGCCTTTGGTTTTATGGGAGAAACCGGGGTCAATGCAAAGGTCAAAACGTATCATCAAAAATCAAGCGCGTTAACGGGATACGGTAATACGCGAAAGTTGAACAATAAAAAAGTTCACTTTGTAAAGGTTCCCAAAAAGTATAGTCATATTTCAAATAAAGCGACGAATAGAACGGTTTATTCGACGCGTGGTAATAAAGTAAATTTCATTTCTAATTACTTATTGCCCTATCCTGGTAAAAATAATCAGCGTTGGGGAAATCCGCAGTCTATTGCAATTTCAAAATCGGGCTTCATGTACATATTGTATTGCCCAACGAATACAAAGAATCGGGGACGAATTGTCCGATATAACCTAACAAAATTGAATGCATTGGGCGTTCAAAAACATCGATCTACTTTTCAAAAGACCTTTGTAAAGGTTAATGGGAAATACTCGGCAACCAAATTAGCCTATCAAAATGCAATCAAAGTGGGACCACTTTTCAATACAGGACACGGCCAATCGCTTGCTTATAATCGGAAAAATCACGGGTTATACATGTGGATTGATAATGAAAAAACGGCTCGTGTTCCGGTCAGCAAGTGGGGTTATATTGCCCACATTAGTGCAAAGTCATTAAAACCGGATCGTAAAATTCGATTCAAATTATCGCGTAATGGAACTTGGATACCTGGTGGCCATAATTTAACGTTTGATAATTCCGGAAATGCCTATTTTTGGACGAATCCTGGAAGTGGCGCCAACGTCTTTAAGGGGAAAATACACCATAGCAAGGTCAAGTTTCGCCGGACGAAGCAAATCTTAAAGCATCTGCCTGGAACCCGTTTGCAAGGAATGGGGTACAATCCGGTGCGTCACCGATTGATGCTGGTTTCGGACGATTCGCTCGCCAGTTTTCCAACGAGCAAATTGGTTGGTAAGGGCCATTTAACGAATGGTAGTTTTAATTGGTCAGCTTTTGCTCCCAAGCGTGAATTCGAAGGGGTGGCTTATGGAAATAGTTCTAGAGCCTATTTGTTAGTCAATCATAATCCGGAAGTGTTGGTTTCCGATAGAAGTTACTAAAGAAAAGGACCAGTCAAAGCATTTTGCTTTGGCTGGTCCTGTTTTTATTTCTATTTATAATTTTTTTCGATAAACCTAGCTGCGTCATGGCCAAGGTACTGATCAGTTTTCGCTGCAGGATGAAGAACGTGGTCTCGTAAGGTCGTTTTACGGTTTGCAGCGGTAATCAAATTAGGATCTAGTTTTTGAAAATCAATCACAGCGATGTGGTTCTTTTTATACAGCTTTCGTTCCGCTGCTTTCAGCTGATTAAAAGTATAGCCACCCGACATTTTGATGTGGTCTGCAGGCTCTCCACTTCCTTTTTGGAAACGAGAAAGTGGTAATATCCCATATATTTTGAGTTTGGGATTGCTGGATTTAATGGTTGTGATGTTTTTTTGCAATTCAGTCATGACTTCTTTTAATGAATACTCACTGTGGGCATAGTCATTCGTGCCATACTGAATTGTCATCATATTGTACTTCTTGAAATCCTGTCGATGCATGATTTGTGGCATATCCCGATTTTGACTGCCTAAAATTTTACCACTCGAAATGGCCATGTTGGTTGGAACTTGGCTTGCAGTCATTGAGATTCCGAGATATTTAGCCATCCAGGTTGGATAGTTTGAGTTGATGTAATTGACGGCACCACTCCAGCCGTGAGGAATTGAATCCCCCATGTAGGCTAATTTAATCTTTTTAAATCGAGACCCAGCGGCTTTATCTGCAATTTTAAAACCGGCACTTGTAATGGGTTTTAAATTACCATTCCAAGTCCAGTAGCTGTGTTTGCCGTTAGCGGAAGTGATTTGAGCGTAGTGAGCCTTTTTTTGCGTGTTGCCGCTCGTTTTAATAATGATAGCTGTTTTTTTTGAATACCAAGTCGTTTTTGAATATTTTGAAGTGGTTACTTTTGCTTTGCTAAGGCTTGAATTGGTATAAAGAACTTTCCCCTTTGGAACATAGTATGCGTAAGGTTCTGTCACCGTTGTCTTTTCAACGGTTGCATAATTAGTTTTAGGACTTGCAGTGACGCTGGTTGTTACCTCTAACGATAAAAAAAGTGATGCAGCTAAGACTGCCATTCTTAAATATGGTTGACGATTCAAAATAAATTCCCCCAAGTAATGATATCTGTTCAAGTTTAACGGGCTTTCAGACTGTATGCAAGGAAGAATTTGATTTTCATGATCTTGGCGTTGCCAGACTAGCCTGCAGAGTGTGATTTGATTGGTTTGAAAGCAAAAGAAAACCGCTAGATTTAATAATCTAGCGGCCTTTAATTTCTATAAAATTAATACCAGTGGTGACTTAACCAAAAGCTCTTAGCTTTAGTCCATGAACCGTAACGACCGGCGACATACTTGTTAGCAGTCTTTTCTTGATTTACTTTGGTGTAGTTATAATGGAGGTAACTGCGCAATAACTGGTATCTGCCGTAACAGTTACCGTTCTTAGCGGTATAACTACGACCGGACTCACGCATTGCAATCCACTTCTTGGCTGCTTTATTTTTAGCAGATAGGGTACTATTAATTTTCGTAATTTGTTGTGCGGTAGTTGCTGCTTCAGCAGTTCTAACTGGTTGTGCTTCAGTTGATACGCTGCTTAAACTGCCAAATGCAAATCCAAAAACAGCTAGCAAAACTATGAATCCATTTCGTAATTTTGACATATGTGTATACCCTCTCTATCGGTTGACTAATTGATAACAGCATAACTTAGAAATGTGTCAATCGTGTTAAAGAGTTGTTACTAGCGTGTTAAATAAGGTTACTGTAAACGAATGAAAAAAATAAATAGGAGAAACGAATGGTGTCCTCATAGTGTTTAAAGATATTTTAAAACTGTCATATATCTTATCAATTACTTAAGAAAAAAGCTCAATTATTTTTATTTTCATGGGATGTTTGCCAAATAAATTGCCAATAGCGGACAAAAACAAACGCAATGACGATTGAAATCAAGGCTGTTTCTATTGTTGATAGGTCGGATAAAAAGAGGCTGTTAGGGCCAAACGGATGGAGCGTCTGCGCAGCAAGTGACAAGGAAGCACCACAGAGTACCAGAGGAAAGGTGAAGGCGGAAAAGCTTGGATAGAATGGACCACGAATAGATTTTTGGATTAAGAATAAGGCTAAAATTAGGTTGGCCTGCGAGAATAGGAGCAGGAAATTAGCTAGAATCAAATTTGGGTGTGGAAAAATCAGCAAGTAATCCTCCAGCGTTAGCGCGGCTGGGGCAGCGATAATCGTGATGAGCGGTAAAGTTGCCTGAGGAAGGTGCTTTACAACAAAAATTCGATAAATCATAGTGGGGAAAAGAATGACGTAACCTAAAAAAGTGAGCCAAAACATAATTTGCCCCAAAAGTGGATTAAAGTTCGCCGAAGTAACCGTGATGACCCCGATTCCGACAAAGGGAATGAGCCAACTTGGATAAACGTTGAATTTTGAAAACTTGGGGATGATGACGAATTTGATTGCAAAGTAGCCAACCAGACTAAGTTCAATCAGGACGGCGAGATACCAAAGGATTGTGACGAATGGGTGGGCACCGCTGATATTGTCCAGATAAGTGCAGGAGACTAAAAGGGCCATTGGGAACGTAGGGGCAACTGCAGCGGTTAGCATGTCCGTTAAGGAATGAAGAACCGATTTTAGTTGTGCCACAATTTTAATGGCCATTATTAATAGTAGAAACATGCCCACACTACCGATGATGTTTCCGACCAAGATATGCGAATTTAATTTGTACAGGTTGCCAAGCGAGACAATTCCAAGAAATAACCCACAGATTGGAATGGGCAACGAAGTCATTATTCTTTTCATTATTTTTCCTTCGGTATAAGCTGTTATAGATTACATTATTACTGTACTAGAGATAGGCTAATAATGTAAATACCTAATAAGAGAGGTAAGAAAATGACTAATTTAAAAATGAGTTCTGATGTTGAAAAAAGGCTCAAGAATCACGGCGCAGATAAAAAGAATATCGTTCTTGATTTTGATGATGGGGTGGGTCCGTACTCTGTGATTGGCGGTTGCGCCCTAGATGGTGGTTTCAAACTATTACTGGTGGGTTCTGAAGTAGGTGATGACTATCAGGTTCAACTGGATTCTCCTCTTGGTAAAATTTGGGTTAAAGATTATTCATACGAGTATTTTGAAAATGAAAATCCGCAATTAAAATTAAGTGGCGCGGGGATGATTCAGCTCACCAATAACAGTGGCGTTGTAGAATCAAATTTGGAAGTTGTTGATGATCCTGAGGTTTCTGAAGGAATCCGTTAATTAAAAATAAGTGAGAGAGGGTGAGACAAAAGGCGGTTTGCTTTTGAGCATAGCCTAGATTAACGAATAATCCTGCACTTGGGATTGTTTGTTGATCGTACTTCGTTTCACTGCGATGTCGATCGGACTAGGTCGAAAATCAACAGTCCGAATCGCAGCTAGGCGGAGAGAGCAGCCTTTTGGAACCCGACTAAGCAAGAATATTCGGAAACAGTAAAGGGGCCGGGACAAAACATTTGTTTTGTCCCTGCTCCTCTATTTTTTTATGTTCAGCGCCACAAAAGGGTCTTTAGACTTGCCGTTGACTTTAAAAATTAGCATGCTATACTGATGTCACATTAACTTTTGATTAAAGAATTAAATTTTAATGTGTAATATATTTTTGGAGGGATTTTTATGAGATCTAAATACCTGGTTCTTGGGACGACAGTCCTGGCGGGGATGATGTTGGCGGCGTGTGGCAATGGAAGTGCGGCGACAAATAAAGACAAAGCGTTATCGGTTACCTTAGCGAGTGAGCCATTAACGGCGGACCCAAATAAGGCAACCGACACGAACAGCGCAAGTATGATTTACCAAACGATGGAAGGTTTGTACACGTTTGATAAGAATAATAAGCTTGTTGCTGGGGTCGCAACCAAAGTGGTTAAACCAACCAACAATGGAAAAACATATACGTTCACACTTAGAAAAAATGCCAAATGGGCGAATGGACAGCAGGTTACAGCACAAGATTTCGTAACTTCGTTTAGACGAACAGTCGATCCGAAAACGAAAGCACAATATGCCAGTAACTATTCAGCGTTTAAGAATTATGATGCTATTCAAAAAGGCAAAAAGAGCCCCAATACATTAGGTGTCAAAGCTTTGAGTAAGACCAAACTCCAAGTTCAGTTAACAGAACGAGTTCCATACTTCAATTACTTAGCAGCAAGCAAATACTTACCTTTGAATTCAGATGCAGTACATAAATATGGTCAGAAGTATGGTACAACCGCAGCAAAAACAATGGCAAACGGTCCCTATAAACTAGTTGGCTGGACCGGGAGCAATTCAGCATGGAAGTACGTCAAAAATGCGAAGTACCGAAATGCAAAAGACGTCAAAATTAAGAAAGTTAATGTTCAGGTAACCAAGGATCAAAATACGGCCGTTAGTTTATTTAAGAGTGACAAGGTTCAAGAAACCACTGTAGCGGGCCAATACGTCCGTCAAAATTCAAATAATAAACAGCTTACGACTCATTTGATTGGGCGATTACAGTACCTGTACTTTAATAATAAGAAGACTGCCTCAAATTCAGAAAATCTTCGACAAGCAATGTCTTACGTCATCAATCGAAAGACGTTGACCGAAAATGTTCTGCAAGACGGTTCGAAGCCTGCAAAGAGTATGGTCCCTTCAGGCGATCAAACGAACCCGTCAACTGGGGAAGACATGGCCAAAGAAACTGGCAACTTATTACCAACCGACGTTAAAAAGGCCCAAAAATATTGGAAGGCTTATTTGAAGGAGCAAGGTAAATCTAGTGTCACGCTCAGTCTATTGACGGATGACACTGATGAAGATAAACACGTCGGCACCTACCTCCAATCGACTGCTGAAAAATACTTTAAGGGCTTGAAAGTCACAGTCACTTCAATTCCACATGCGCAACACGTTAGTCGCGATTTTGCTGGGACGTTTGAAATGAACCTAACTGGCTGGAGTACAAACTGGTTGGATGCCTATGACTTCTTGGATCTTGCGGGTGAGGACAACACCGTTAACTTCACACAATGGAAGAACGCGACCTTTAATGATTATTTGAACCAGTCGGTGACTCAAACTGGTCAAGCTCGCTACGACACGCTGGTGAAGGCTAACAAACAATTGATGAACGTCAAAGGGTTGGTCCCATTGTATCAACCATCAGAGGCTAAACTGGTCAGCAAGAAGGTTGGTGGACTCAAGTATTCACTACTGAATGAAGCCCAGTATCAGTATGCATACTGGAAGTAAGCAACGGTTATTTATTTTTACCCGTTCGCTACCATAATTTGTTACAATGGAATAGAAATATAAAAGTGGGTGATGGGTCAAACAACCGGATTCAAAACTGCCTTATTTAGGTAAGGCTGGCTGGGTTTAACTGAGTACGATAAAAATCAAAAGCAGGGTAGGCTCTTATGAGAGCTACTCTGCTTTGTTTTTTATAGTATAATTAAGCTATTGACTATAGATATGGGGAGTATATTAATGAAGAAGATCGATTGGAAAATAGTGGTTCTAACAAGTATTGTGAGTTTGCTACCGATTATTTTAGGCTTGGCGCTTTACAGTCAACTACCCGCAACTATCGCAATTCACTTTAATTTAAATAATCAGCCTAATAATTACACCACGAAGCCAATCTTTGTGTTTGGATTTCCAATTGGGATGACGCTTTTTCAAATAATCGTCTGCGTTATCAGTGATTTAGGCAATAAACGGCCAATCTCGAAGGGGCTAATGGCCACGTTTAAAAGTGTGATTCCATTTTTAAGTGTGTTGCTCTACATTGTAACGGTGCTGTTTGCGTTAGGGGTGCCAGTTGATATTCGGCGCATTGTGATGTTACTTTTAGGATTGTTTGCATTACTCCTTGGTATTTTTATCCCCAATAATATGACGGATATCAATGTTAGGAAGGACGCGAAGGTTAGGGCTTTAATGAGAGCGTACCGGTTAATGGGTGTTGCCATGATGATCGGTGGCCTGCTGATGGTCTTGTCGATATTGATGATCCCAATTTATTCAGGGATTTCGATTGGAATCTTTATTATTTTGGTGCTATTGTCGCAGTTTCAAATTTGGCAGCTACAAAAGCGAAAATAAAAATAAAAATTTTGTTGCGCTTGACACACCTGATTTGGCTAAGTATAATCAATTCAACGTTAATTATTAAAAAACAATTTGAAAAGATGAGTAGAAGTTAGTTAATTCCAAAGAGAGCTCCTGATGGTGAAACGGAGTGATGCGACAATTTCGAAGATGGTCTTTTGATGAGAAAATCGTGAGTGAGTGGCTAAAGGCCATAAGTTCACCTGGTGGTGCCCATTAACGCACACGAGTCTTAGACTCACGGAGATAGTAATTGCGAAGTTACTATAAAGTTAGGTGGTATCACGAAAAGAAAGCTTTTCGTCCTATTGAACAAATGATTTTATTTGTTTAGTGGACGAAAGGCTTTTTTATTTTAGAAAAGGGGGAAATCAGCAGTGATTGAATTTAAAGATGTTTCCAAAACGTTCATTGCCAAAGAAGGCGAAGTTGATGCCGTAAAAGACGTTAATTTAACCATTCCGGATGGCAAAATTTACGGAATTGTTGGTTACTCCGGTGCCGGTAAAAGTACCTTAATCCGGATGTTAAACGGGTTGGAGTTTCCAACGACGGGTTCCGTTACGATTAATGGAACAGAGATTAGCGGATTAAAAGGAAGTAAACTCAGAAATCAACGACTTAAAATTGGAATGATTTTCCAACATTTCAACTTATTATGGTCACGAACGGTTTTTGATAATATTGCATTTCCACTCGAAATTGCGAAAGTGCCAAAGGATGAACGAAAGAAAAAGGTTCAACGTTTAATTGAACTGGTTGGCTTAACTGGCCGAGAGAATGCCTATCCGTCCGAACTATCCGGTGGACAAAAGCAGCGTGTTGGGGTCGCAAGAGCCTTAGCAAATGATCCAGAAATCTTACTTTCTGATGAAGCGACTAGTGCATTGGATCCACAAACGACTGACGAAGTATTGGATTTATTGTTAAGCATCAACAAGCAATTAAACCTGAGCGTGGTTGTGATCACCCACGAAATGCACGTCATTCGAAAGATTTGTGATCAAGTTGCCGTGTTGGATGCAGGAAAAATCGTTGAACAGGGTCCTGTATTAGACGTTTTCAAGCACCCAAAGCAGCCAATTACCAAGCGATTTGTCAACCAAGAAACTGGGAGTACCAGTTTGGACGACACGAACGTGGTAGTCAGCGAGTTGTTAGAAAAGTATCCGAATGGGGTCATTGTCAAATTAGGCTTCCACGGAGATCAAGCTCAATTACCAATTGTTTCCAGCATGCTTCGTAAATTTCCAGATATTGATTTAAGTATTATTGAAGGAAACATTCATCAAACGCAGGAAGGCGCGCTAGGCTCACTATTTGTTCAGCTTATTAGTGATAATAAAGAGAGCGTGCATGGGGCTTTAGCCTACTTTACGACGATGCGAGTCGAAACGGAGGTAATCAACCGTGAACAATAACGGATTATCATCATACTTCCAATTCAAAAATGTTGACTGGTCAAACATGTGGGGAGCCACTTGGGAAACCGTTTGGATGACCCTAGTTTCAATTATTGTGGTTGCCATTCTAGGTGCCTTACTTGGATTACTCCTATTTGAAACCAGCAACAGCGAGTCAATTTGGGCCAAAGTTTTAAACTGGATTGTTTCGGCATTTGTTAATATTTTCCGTTCAATTCCATTTATCATTTTAATTGTTCTTCTGCTTCCAGCAACGCAGGCAATGATGGGAACCATCATTGGGCCCAAGGCGGCCTTGCCTTCATTGATTATCTCAGCCGCACCATTTTATGCACGGTTGGTTGAAATTGCGTTTCATGAAATTGACCATGGGGTGATTGAAGCTGCTGACTCAATGGGTGCTACTCAGTCGCAAATTATTTCTAAAGTTCTACTACCAGAAAGTATGCCGGCTTTAGTTTCTGGCTTAACAGTTACGGCAATCTCATTAATTGGGTACACTGCAATGGCTGGTGCTATTGGGGCTGGTGGTCTTGGTAATTTAGCTTACTTAGATGGTTTCCAGGCAAGTAACAATACCATCACCATGGTTGCCACCGTTATTATTGTGTTAATTGTCTTCATTTGTCAGTTTGCGGGGGATCTTCTCGTTAAGCGAATTGATAAGCGTTAAAAACAACTAAAATATTTCAAGGGGGATTCACATTATGAAAAAGAAATGGATTGCTGGTTTAACAAGTATTGTTGCTGTATCACTATTATTGGTGGGTTGTGGAAAGTCTTCATCAACCAAGGAAACGACAATTACGGTTGGGGCCTCAAACATTCCTCATTCTGAAATCTTGAAGCATGTTCAGCCTGAGCTTAAAAAGGAAGGCGTCAATCTTAAAATTAAAGTATTCCAAGATTACGTCTTGCCTAACAAGGATCTTGCAAACAAGGATTTAGATGCTAACTACTTCCAACACATTCCATTCTTAAAGAACTGGAACAAGCAAAACAACGGCACATTGGTTAGTGCCGGTAACGTTCATTTGGAACCAATCGGAGCTTACTCAAAGAAGTACAAGAGCTTAAAGGCAATTCCAAGTGGTTCAACTATTTTGGTAAGTAACAATGTTGCTGATTATGGAAGAGTACTAACCATTTTACGTGACGCTGGTTTAGTTACACTGAAATCTGGAACTGACATTACAACCGCAACGTTCAAGGACATTAAGGATAATAAGAAGAACCTGAAGTTCAAGACCGATTTGGAGCCAAAATTGATGCCTCAATTCTACAACAACAAGGAAGGCGCCGCAGTCTTCATCAATGCTAACTATGCTGTTCAAGCTGGATTAGACCCAACAAAGGATTCAATAGCACTTGAAAAGAACTCATCTCCATACGTTAACATCGTTGCAGTTCGAAAGGGCGACACGAAGAAGCCTGCTATCAAGAAGTTGATGAAGGCTCTTCAATCAAAGGGTACGCAACAATGGATCACGAAGAAGTATAAGGGTGCCGTTGTACCAGCTTACCCAAATGGAAAATAATCAATAGATTTATGACCCAGACCAATTGACGTTGGTCTGGGTTTTTCTATACTATTTTAAGCATTTCTACATTGACGGGTATTTTTTATCCTGTTAGAATATATTAATCAAATTCTAATTTATTATTGTCGAGTTAGCAGGCAATCTACATAGATTTATAAAATTACTGGAGGTTATTTTTTAATGAGCAGTTTGAAAGAGAAAATATTTTTGAAGGAGGATCCCAACGTCTATGAAGATAAGGACGCGCATTTGGTTCGCTCCCTTAGAGTACGGGACTTTCTAGCACTTGGGGTTGGAACCATTGTTTCGACTTCTATCTTTACCTTGCCAGGAGTAGTTGCTGCGGAGCACGCCGGTCCAGCCGTCGCGTTGTCATTCTTATTGGCAGCAATCGTTGCTGGGTTAGTTGCATTTGCTTACGCTGAAATGTCAGCTGCGATGCCGTTTGCTGGGTCAGCCTATTCTTGGATTAACGTTGTCTTTGGTGAATTCTTTGGTTGGATTGCTGGCTGGGCGCTATTGGCGGAATACTTTATTGCCGTGGCGTTCGTGGCTTCGGGATTGTCAGCGAATCTCCGTGGATTATTACAGCCATTAGGACTTTCGATGCCAAGATCACTTGCAAACGCATTTGGTACTGACGGTGGGGTTGTTGATTTACTTGCCGTCGTCGTTATGATGCTGGTAGCCGTCTTATTGGCATACGGTGTGTCACAAGCCGCTCGAGTTGAAAATATTTTAGTCGTCTTAAAAGTATTAGCAATAATTGTGTTCATTATTGTCGGCGCAACCGCTATTAAAGGGAGCAATTATGTTCCATTTATTCCTGCTTACCATGAAAATGCTGATGGAACGGCATTTGGTGGTTGGCAAGGAATTTATGCCGGGGTTTCAATGATTTTCTTGGCCTACATTGGCTTTGATTCAATCGCCGCAAATGCCGCTGAAGCAAAGGATCCGCAAAAGACGATGCCACGAGGAATCTTGGGCTCTCTTGCCATTGCGGTTGTCCTCTTCGTTGCCGTTGCACTTGTCTTAGTTGGAATGTTCAAATACTCAGCTTATGCAAATAATGCTGAACCAGTTGGCTGGGCATTACGTCAAAGTGGACACGGAACTGTTGCGGCAATTGTACAGGGTGTCGCAGTTCTAGGGATGTTTACGGCTTTAATTGGGATGATGCTGGCCGGCTCAAGACTGATTTATTCGTTTGGCCGAGATGGCATGTTACCAAAGTGGTTGGGTAAACTTGATGATAAGAAGCGTCCAAACCATGCCCTTGTTCTTTTGACGGTCATTGGAATTATCATTGGTGCCTTTTTCCCATTCGCATTTCTCGCACAATTAATTTCTGCCGGAACGTTGATTGCATTCATGTTCGTCTCTTTGGGCATGTATGCACTGCGGCCTCGAGAAGGAAAAGATATTGCGGAACCCGAATTTAAAATGCCGTGGTACCCAGTACTACCCGCATTAGGATTTTTAGGCTCTCTCGCAATTTTCTTAGGATTAGATATTCAAGCTAAGATGTACGCAGGAATTTGGTTCTTGATTGGATTAGTTATTTACTTCAGCTATGGCATACGCCATTCCTACCTCCAAAAGGGGAATAAAGGAAAGAAGGATTAACAAATGAGCGAAAATAAACGGTTATTAGATGATGAGTCAGAGGCATTCTCAAAAGCCGCTCGGGTGAAGTATTTTAATATTGTGGTTGATAGTGGCAAAGGCGCTACTATCACGGATGCAGATGGGCGAATGTATATTGATTTGTTAGCTAGTGCATCATCCACTAATACCGGGCATTCTCATCCTCATATTGTCAAAGCAATTCAGGATCAAGCTGCCAAATTGATTCAGTACACGCCAGCCTACTTTGCTAATAATCCGGAAGTTAAATTGGCTCCCAGACTAGCAAAGTTAGCACCAATCAGTGGCCCTGTTGAACTTGCTTGGGGAAATTCTGGATCGGATGCTAACGATGCCGTGATTAAATTTTCTCGGGCCTATACTGGCCGTCCTTATATTGTCAGTTTTACAGGTGCTTATCATGGCTCAACCTATGGCTCAATTTCCATTTCATCCGTCAGTTTGAACATGTCACGTAAAATTGGCCCATTATTGCCTGATGTTGTGAAAGTTCCGTATCCGGATCCTTGGCAACGTTTGAAAGGCGAATCAGATGATGATTTTGTCGATCGAATGTTTAAAGCATTTAAACAGCCATTTGAAACCTACCTGCCTGCAGAAGAAGTTGCCGCAATTGTGATTGAACCAATTCAAGGCGACGGTGGAATCGTGAAGGCCCCAACTGCGTACATTAATAAAGTGGTGGAATTCGCTCATGAAAACGGCATTCTATTTGCTGTTGATGAAGTGAACCAAGGCATGGGTCGCTCCGGCAAATGGTGGTCAATTGAACACTTTGATGTCGAACCTGATTTGATGGTGGTTGGGAAATCACTTGCTTCAGGGATGCCGCTTAGTGCGGTCATTGGTCGTAAGGATATTATGGAGTCACTCAATGCGCCTGCTAACGTTTATACAACTGCCGGAAACCCGGTGACGACGGCTGCCGCAATGGCGACGCTAGATGTTATGGAAGATGAACACTTGGTCGAGCGGTCTGCTCGGCTTGGTGAAAAAGCCACTGAATTCTTCAATCAAGAAAAATCAAAATTCAAATTTATTGGTGGCTTTAGAATGTATGGCCTTGATGGTGGGATTGATATTGTTGATCGTAAAACGGGTGAGCCAGATCCAGAGGCTACGACAAAGTTAATTTATCGAGTCTTTGAATTAGGGGCCATCATCATCAGTCTTCGTGGCAATATTTTAAGATTCCAGCCCCCATTGGTTATTACTGATGAGCAGTTGGATCAAGCGTTCGGAATGTTGGACCAGGCATTTTCTGAGCTTGAAGCAGGCAAATTAACATTGCCTGATAATGCGGATGAGATTGGTTGGTAAAAAATTAGCGCATGAGTTAACCTAGTTTTATCTAAGGATTAATCAAACTATTAAAGTCAGGACGAAAAATGAGTCCTGACTTTTTTAAATTTCAAGTTAATAAGGAGTGACTATTTTGAAAATTGCAGGATTTGGTGTTGAAGAATGGTTAAACGTTTGGGAAAAAAGCGCCACGTATGATATTGCACAAAGTACAGTTTCCTCAATGACAATGCATGAAATTTTGAACTTGGATGGTAAAGGCGGACAAAGTTTCTACCAAATGTTGGACGAACAAAAAATGAATTACGGCTGGATTGAAGGCTCACCTGAATTTAAAAAAGAGGTTGCTAAGCTGTACGACGATATTGATCCAGAAAATATTCTACAAACAAACGGTGCCACCGGTGCAAATCACTTAGCGCTTTATTCGCTCATTGAGCCAGGAGACCACGTTATTTCTGAATATCCTTCGTATCAGCAACTTTACGACATTCCAAAATCGTTGGGTGCTGAAGTTGATTTCTGGCATATCAAAGAAGATGCAGATTGGTACCCAGATATTGAGGAGCTTAAACAACTTATTCGTCCCAATACAAAAATGATTTGTTTGAACAATGCCAATAACCCAACTGGGACGCTTTTGAGTCGGGACTTTTTGGAACAAGTCGTCGAGATTGCCAAGTCGGTTAATGCATACGTTCTCGTGGATGAAGTTTACTTACCATTAGATCATCCCGAAAATTTTGCGTCTATCGTTGATCTTTATGACAAAGGAATCGCAACTAATTCACTATCTAAGACTTATTCAACGCCAGGTATTCGAGTCGGCTGGACAGCATCAAATAGTGACCTTGCAGATCTCTTTAGAAAATATCGAGATTACACCATGATTTGTGCGGGCGTCTTTAATGATTTATTAGCCGTTTGTGTCTTACAGCATAAGGAACAAGTTTTGGCGCGAAACCGGAAAATTGTACTGAACAACCTAGAAATTCTAAAGGAATGGGTTGCACAAGAGCCAAAGGTAAGTGTTGTTTTGCCACAAGCGGTCTCAACATCGTTTATCAAACTAGATATTTCAGGTGACACAGAAGACTTTTGCGTTCGCTTGTTAAAAGAAAAAGGGGTGCTGCTAGTTCCAGGAAATCGATTTGATATGCCAAAACATGCACGTCTTGGCTACTGTACCGATGAAGCTACTTTAAAAGAAGGCCTGAAACGATTATCAGTGTTTTTGCATCAAGAAAATTAAATATTTACCCCCAAAAAAGCCTATTTTGAATAGGCTTTTTTTAAAAAATTAAAATATAAATAGAAAAGAACGGGAGCAAGTGTTAGACAATTCCCCTATCCCATGTATACTAGTGTTGGTAACGTTTACAAGCAAGCTCATTAGGGAAGGAGCTGACTATTTTGAAAACAGGGACAAAAAGTTTAATCCGCGCGTTTTATAATCAAGTTA
>NZ_AZGJ01000033.1 GCF_001436395.1 Secundilactobacillus malefermentans DSM 5705 = KCTC 3548
GACTTTTGTCCCAGCCACTTTTTGTCTAATTTAATTTTCTTCCCAATACTCAAAGTCAGCTAAATGAGTTCCCAGATACGCCATCGCATCTTTTGCTAGTTTTTCAGCAGTGTGTTCCGCTTGATCCGGATCGTCATCCGTTGTATCGCGTAAGAATCCCATGCCAACAGCGGTGTATTGCTCTTTGCGCCCGACACCATTGTCCTTGAATAGATCGTCGAGGCCAGTTAAGTCAGTCTTACCAGCTTCATAAACCGTTTTTGCTAAATCAGGACGGTGACCCAGCTTTTTATCTGCATAATCCATTAAGAAATCGTTCATATCAGTGAAAATCATTTTACGACTTTTCTTTTCGCTTTTTTTCATGTCAAACACCTCTTGTTCCTCATTTTAGTCCTTCTCAACGTCGGATTTCAATGGTGGTTCATTTTAAACTCAAGGTATAGGTCATTGTACAAACCAATCGTGTGGGGACTCAAGTCCGAATAGACTTGTAAATTAGCGATGGTTCGGTCAGACGGATAAAATTGCTTATCGTTACGAATGGACTTGGGTAGCAAGGCTTTGGCCTTTTTATTAGGCGTTGCGTAGCCAATATACTCAGCATTTTGAGCGGCATTTTCGGGCTTTAACATGAAGTTCAAAAAGGCGTAAATGGCCTTATAATGTTTCGCAGTTTTCGGGATAACTAAATTATCAAACCACAGATTACTTCCCTCAGTTGGGACAACATAGTGAAGGTGAGGGTTGTTGGCAATCATTTCTGATGCTTCCCCCGACCAGTCAACGGCGAGGGGAGCTTCATTTTCTGTCATGTACATTTTAATTTCATCAGCGACAACCGCTTTAACGTTGGGTGAGAGTCGATTTAATTTTGCTTGTGCAGCCTTAAGAATCGCTGGGTTGGTCGTGTTCATCGACTGATTCATTGATACCAGGGAGAATCCTAAGACGTCCCGAGTAGAGTCAATGAGCATGATTTTATTTTTGAATTTTGGCTGCCAAAGGTCATTCCAGTGTTGAACCTCTTCAGGCTTAATCGATTGATCATTGTAGATAATGCCAAGCGTTCCCCAGAAATAAGGCACCGAATAACGGTTGTGCGGGTCAAAGCTTTGATTCGTAAAGCGAGCGTCTAAATTAGCAAATCCAGTTAGCCGTGATTTATCAAGCGGCTTTAATAGATGAGCAGCGCGCATTTTTTCAATCATGTAGTCACTTGGGACCGTTAAGTCGTAACTCGTGCCACCCTGCTTAATCTTTGTGAACATGGCTTCGTTGCTATCAAAGGTTTCAACGTTGACGTGGTAACCCGTTTCCTTTTGAAATTTTGTAATCAAGGCTGGGTCAATGTAATCTCCCCAATTATATAGGTTGAGGACCTTTGCACTTGAATCACCCGATGTCGATTGAAGTTTATTAGCGGAAAAGGCAAGTAACACGCAAATTGCTGCAATTCCGAGGAGAAGGGATAAGAGTCGTTTCATAGGATATCCTCCTCTCGATTAGCCCGCTTGAGACGGCGGTTCTGCTGGTACTGGTTTAGGAAGTAGTAACCAACAACTAAGACCAGTGCAAACAGGAACAAGATCCCAGATAGCGCGTTAATTTCCAAACTTATTCCTTGCCGTGCCCGAGAGTAGATTTCAACTGAAAGCGTTGAAAAGCCGTTTCCGGTCACAAAGAAAGTAACGGCAAAATCATCTAATGAATAGGTTAACGCCATGAAAAATCCTGATAGAATGCCGGGTGTGATATATGGCAAAATGATTTTTGATAAAATTTGACCATTGGATGCACCCAGATCGGATGCGGCGGAAACCATACTTGTTCCAAGCTCACGTAACTTTGGTAGGACCATTAAAACTACAATTGGGATTGAAAAGGCGATGTGACTAAGCAGAACCGTTGTGAATCCCAGTGGAATTTTTAGGGCCGTAAAGAAAATCAGAAAGCTGGCACCAATGATGACGTCGGGAGAGACAATTAGAATGTTGTTTAACGATAAAATCGAATTTCGAGTAATCGGGCGACTCGTTTGATTAATGCCCAGTGCACCTAGGGTTCCAATGATGGTTGCAATCAAGGAGGAAAGCAGCGCAATGAGTAGCGTTTGAAGCACAATAATGATTAGTCGGGTATCGTTGAGTAGTGCTAAATAATGGCTAAAAGTGAACCCGTGAAAATGGCTCATGGAATCACCTTGACTGAAGGAAAAGACAATTAGAAATAGAATCGGGGCGTACAAAACGGCAAACACCAAAAAAAGGTATAGATTACTTAACTTAAAACGATGGGTCATTTTGGCACGCCTCCCCGTGTTTTAGATTCACCGGTAAAAATCATGATGACGACCATGGCGACAATTAAGACGACGCCAATGGTTGACCCCATTCCCCAGTTCATCGTGATTAAGAAGTGTTCTTCGATAGCTGTTCCCAGGGTAATCACCTTATTGCCACCAATCAAACGGGTTAGCATGAAGAGTGAAAGGGAAGGAATAAAGACGGATTGAACGCCAGCTTTAACGCCAGGCAGCGTCATTGGCCAGATGACTTTCCGAAAGGTTTGCCAACTAGTTGCGCCAAGATCGTGACTGGCATTGATGTAGGACTGATTTAAATCTTCAATCGAGTTAAAAATTGGCAAGATCATGAATGGAATTTGAATATAGGTGGCAACAAAAATAAAACTGAAATTTGTAAATAATAGCTGTTGCGGACCAATTCCAATGAAGGTTAGAAACTGATTTGCAACGCCGGATTGACTGAAAATGCCAATAAAGGCGTAGGCCTTCAAAAGTAAATTAATCCAAGTTGGTAAAATAATGAGCAGTAACCAAAGCTGTTTATGTTTCAGATTGCTCAGAAGGTAGGCCGTCGGATAGCTGATTAGGAGGGTTGCCACGGTAATTAGTAGTGCATACCAAAGTGAGTTCAGCGTCATCATCAGGTAGGTTCCCGATTTGAAGTAGGTGATGTAGTTATCTAGCGTAAAATGTTGGTTTAGGTTTAAAAATGAGTGGTAGACGATTAACGCAACCGGAGCCATGACAAAGAGGAGCAGCCATAAGCCGTATGGAATGAAATAAAATAGGTTATTTGTTTTCGATTTCATTTGGTCCTCCTTAATCATCCTCATAGGTTTCTAGACGCGCATCAAAATCTTTTTCACTTTCATTAAACCGCATGACGTGAATGTCGCTAGGGGTAAACGTTAGGCCAACGCGTTGATTGTCCTTAACAGGATTAGTTGAATGAACTAGCCACTCGTTGCCGGCATCATCAGTTGCAGCAATTTCGTAGTAATCACCCCGAAATAGTTGCGTATCGATGGTGACAACTAATTTGGCATCCTCAATGGAAGTGATTGTGAGATCCTCAGGACGCATCACGATTTCAACCGGTTCATTTGGGCGCATGCCAGCATCCTCGCACTGAAATTGCTTGCCAACAAATTCGACAACGTAATCATCGCGCATGACACCGCTTAATATGTTACTTTCTCCAATAAAGTTGGCGACAAAATGGTTAATTGGTTCGTCGTAAATGTCGACTGGAGACCCACTTTGTAGAATTCGGCCTTTGTTCATGACGAAGATTTCATCGCTCATCGCAAGGGCTTCTTCCTGGTCATGGGTAACGAATAGGAAGGTAATCCCTAGCCGTTGCTGCAAGTCTCGTAATTCGTACTGCATGTCGCGGCGTAATTTGGCGTCCAGTGCGGATAGGGGCTCATCGAGAAGAAGCATCTTCGGTTCCATGATGATGGCTCTGGCAATTGCGACTCGTTGTCGTTGACCACCGGAGAGCTCAGATATTTCCCGACTGGCATAGCCGGTTAGGTGAACGGATTTAAGGGCATCAGTCACGCGTTGCTTAATTTCTGGTTTCTTGATGCCAAGAAGGGTTAGCCCAAAAGCCACGTTATCGAAAACGTTCATTGTTGGGAACAAAGCGTAATCCTGAAATACCGTGTTGACTTTTCGTTTGTTGGGCGGCAAATCGTTAATTCTTTGGCCATCAAAATAAACATCGCCTGATGTTGCGGTGGTGAAGCCAGCAATGGTCTGCAAAATAGTGGTCTTGCCACAGCCAGAGGGGCCGAGTAAGGTGTAAAATTTACCGGCCTCCAGCTCTAAATTAATATCTTTTAAAACGGCATTGTCGCCGTATTTTTTTTGAATGTTTTTAAGTTTTACAATTGGCTCAGTCACGGATTTCCTCCAAAATTTTTCTGCGTTGATTGTTAGTCAAAATTTGTTGTCTCACCTGCATATTATAAGCTATCTGATAGGAGACCAAAAGACTGAGACAAAATTAGTTTTTGTCTCAGTCTTGGTCTAAATTACCCGTGTCGGCTCGATCGATGGCTCGAATGGTTATTTGATTTGATAACGCGATGTTTAAACTTTTGCTGCTGATTGATGGGTTCATACTGAAAATGGTGCATTCGGCCGTTGTACGGCTTGCCGCTCAGACGAATTCGCTGCCACTGTTGCATTGTCTGGATTAAGTCGGTTACTGCGGTTAATCGGGCCGGAATATTCTCGGCTTTTGCAGTCTGCATGATGTCAGTTTGAACCTGGTTCACCAATTTGACGTGGTAAGTTAGCAGGTCATCGGTTAATGGTGCATCTTTGTATGAGTTAAAGAGTTTTTCGATATACCGCATCGCCTCTTTAGAATTCTGAGGCTGATAGTAGCGATTGGTGTCGTTTGCCATGAAAATAGATCCCTTCGCTTTCGTTTGTTCTTATTATAAATATCCAATCAATTATAGCAAAAAAAGCGCCTGGAATATAAAATTCCAAACGCTTCTTTAAGATTATTTTTCGATTTTATCTGCGGCATCTGAATGAACTTCAGCTGCTACTTGTTTGTTGCCGATGGAAAAGTGAAACATCGCATTTAAAATAACTGCGGAGAAGCTAGCAATCACAATTCCGTTGGTTAAGATTAATTTGGCAACTTCTGGAAGTTCTTGGAAAACTTGAGGATAAACGGTGACGCCCATACCAAGACCAATTGAGATAGCAGCGACTAACAAATTATGGTTGTCTCTGAAATCAACGGCTTGAAGCATTCGAATTCCTTGAACGCCCACCATTCCAAACATAACGATCATCGCACCACCAAGAACTGGGGTAGGGATAATAGTTGCAAGAGCGCCCACTTTAGGTAAGAGACCCAGAATAAGTAGAAAAGCAGCTGCAAAATAAATTGGTTTCTTTGATTTAACGCCGGAAAGTTGAAGCACGCCAACGTTTTCTGAGAAGGTTGAGTATGGGAAGGTATTAAAGATGCCACCCAAAATTGCTGCAATTCCTTCAGCACGGTAACCGCGTTTGAGGTCGTCCGTTGAAAGCTTACTACCGGTGATGTCGGCAAGTGCGAAGAACACACCCGTAGACTCAACCATGGTGGTAAGCGAAACAACCATCATCGTGATAATGGAGGACCATTCAAACTTGGGTGTTGCGAAGAAGAAGGGGCGGGGAATGTGGAACCAGCTAGCAGTTGCAACGGCATGTAATGAAATCATGCCCATGGCACCCGCTAATGCAGTTCCAGTAACTAGCCCGATTAAAATGGCAAGGGATTTTAGTAGACCACTAGCATAACTATTAAATAGAAGAATGACAATCATGGTGACGAAACCAATGAGTAAGTATTTGGGATCACCGAAGGACTTCGAGCTGACGTCACCGCCACCTAAATCTTCAAAACCGACTGGAACTAGGCTAAAACCAATAACGGTGATTAATGACCCAGTGACGATTGGTGGGAATAAATTGCGAACCTTAGAGAAAAGACCACTAACTAAGAAAATAAAAATTCCTGCACCAATGATGGAACCGTACATAACGGCAAGTCCCATTTTTTGGCCAATTGAAATGAGGGGAGTAACAACTTGAATTGCGGCGCCTAAAACGACTGGAAGGGCAATACCGGTATAGCGGGTTTTTCGTAACTGTAATAACGTTGCGATTCCACACATGAAGATATCGATACTGACCAAGTAAGCCATTTGCATTGCGCTAAAATGAAGCGCGGCACCAATAAGTAGTGGGACAATCATGTCACCGGAATACATTGATAGAAGATGTTGAAAACCTAATAGTGCGGCTTTACCGTTGGAAACTTCTTCCGATGTTGCAATCAAGTTTAACTCGTCATTCTTTGCCAAAAAATTTCCTCCTTGAGTGAAGATCCTATTGGCAAGAAAAAAACTCCCTTGCCGGTATAGGCAAAGGAGCCACTAATATTCAAAGAATATCACTGAGCGCTTTTGCTTATAGTCCAGTATTTACGGTACTGGGTAGAGACAGCCAACCTTATTTTGGCTATATATAGGCATCACATTTATTTGATTGGACTTATCTTAGCACCCTGAAAATTTAAAAACAAGTGAAAATAGATTAAAGTTTTCGACCACTTATTAGAATAAACTCGTAAAATAGGACTATCAGATGAATGAAGGGACATGAGATATTTGAAAACTATTTTAGCGATTCACACCGGGGGCACCATTTCGATGTCCCAAAATGAAAAGGGCGAAGTTGTGCCAAATTCTAAGAATCCGATTGCAAACGAATCAACCATCTTGAATGGTCAGGTAAATTTGATAACGGATGAGATGTTTAATTTACCCTCACCCCACATTACGCCTGAAATTATGCTTCAAATAAAAAATAGAATTGAGCGGGCTGAAAAGGATGGCGTGGATGGCGTTGTCATCACCCACGGGACGGATACTCTTGAAGAGACCGCGTACTTTTTAGATTTGACACTGCCAAACACAATTCCCATTGTCATCACCGGCGCAATGCGCTCATCTAATGAAGTCGGATCAGATGGCTTGTATAATTTCCAAAGCGCAATTTTAACGGCCGCCGATGATGAGTCTCAGGGCAAGGGCGTTCTTGTCGTGATGAACGACGAGATTCACACGGCTCGATACGTGACGAAGACGCACACTACAAACGTCGCAACTTTCAGAACGCCAACGTTTGGTCCAATTGGAATTGTTTCCAATAAGGGCGCCCGATATTTTCAGGAATTGATTCGGCAAACAACTTGTCAAATAGATCACGTTGAGAATCACGTTTATTTAATCAAGGCATACGCAGGGATGACAGGTGAGCTGTTTGATTACCTTTCTGATGAGACTGAAGGGGTAGTTGTGGAAGGACTTGGAGCCGGGAACCTGCCGCCACAAACACTACCCGCTCTTCAACGGCTTCTTGATCGTCACGTTCCAATTGTCCTAGTTTCAAGATGTTATAACGGAGTTGCACAGGATATTTATGACTATGAGGGCGGTGGCATCGAGCTCAAAAGAATGGGCTTAATTTTATGCCAAGGGTTGAATGGACAAAAAGCCAGAATTAAGCTGCTTGTTGGGCTGAGCGGTAACCTAAAAGGTACTGAGCTCATCCAGTTTGTCAGCAACGCGATATCATAGTCATTAAGCTGTTTTGTGGGGCCATTTTATGGTAGTATTATTTGTTAGTCAAGTTTTTTTCCAAGAGGGGGTGTCACCACATGAATTCAATTTTGACAGATTTAAAGTACGCGCAAAGTAAGCAGTTTTTAGTGAATATTTTTCAAAAGAATCAAGAAGTCGTTTACACTGGGTACGTGACTGCGCTTGATCAAGTTGAATTAGTGTTGCAAACGTATAGTGACACTGGATTATCAGATGGTGCCGTTTATCTGAATCTTGATATTATTGATGAGGTTGAATTTGATAGCGATGATCTCAATAATATGGACTTTCGAATTAATAACGCTAGTGAAGAAAATTTAATTGATTTAAATAAAATAAAAATGACCTTCGCGACGGACCAGCCATTACTGGCACAAGTTCTAAATCAAGCGGTTTTAAATGATTGGGTCATTATGGTCATGGATAAAAGTCGAAGTCACTTTTATGAAGGCCAAATCGTAAAATTAGCGAGTGATCATATTGAACTAGCTGCTATTAATAAATTTAACTATTCAGATAATAAAATCGTGACGTTGGAGTACGCCGACATTAGTTTAATCGAGTTTCAGGGCCGAGAGCTCACGTTACAAGCCTTGATTATGCCTCAATTAACGGGTCTATCTCATCGGCCATCGGAACGGGCATCAACCTTGGCTGACCGAGCGGAGAAACTGTCATTCGCACAGAAAAACGACACGTTTATTGCGATAATTCCAGATGGTGATCCACAAATGTTCTTCGTCGGGAAAGTTAACTCAATGAATGACACCGGCGTCGTCTTTAACTTGGTTGATATGTCTGGGCAATTTGGCGGGTACGTTCTGATGCGATTACAAGAAATTCGCGAGGTCATCGTTGAGTCAGATTATTTACAAACAGTAAAGCTTCTGGTGAACACGAACGAACGAATTGGAACTGAACTTCAGCCGGTATTGAACGATGAACGACTATTCGATGATACGACAGACTTCTTCGTAGCGGTTTTGGGACAAGAATCAGCATTCAAACGGGTTCTTCAGATTCGTTTGAAGGATGGTGATTCAATCGTTGGTTACCCAAGCGAAGTTACGAATGAACGAATTATTTTTCATGAGATTGAACAAAATCAAATCACTGATGCAATTGGCAAGTCCATTCCAATAGCTGATATCACCCAAATTGGGTTCGATTATTTGGAAGCTCATTTAATTGAACAACAGTTGAAACAAGCTGGGGATTTATAACAAGGAGGAGTTTCATATTATGAAGCGAAAGAATAAGCAAGTTCCAAAGTGGGTTGCAAGTACGTTAGAAATTGTCCTGATGATTGCCATCTTATTTGCCGCCTATTATCTTGCGAGTCCGATTTTGACCCACAAACCGGTTGATCCACAAACTTGGTTATATTTCCCAGTTCAAATGTTTGTAGCGTTAATTGCAGTTGGGGCATATAGTTACTGGAAAGAAAAAAGCACTGCAAAGCGCAAGGCCGCCGAAGCGAAAGCTAAGAAGGACGCCGAAATACGCAAACAGCGTGAAGTTGCAGAAAGCTCTGCTCAGCATGAAGCGAATATAAAACGAAATCAAAACGTCAAACAGAATAGAAACTAAAAAAAGATGCGATTTAATCGCATCTTTTTTAGTGGTTTTAAACTTGTAAGCCGTACTTAGTAAGAGACAGGCATAAAGACGTTATGCGTGTTGGTTAAAGTACTTTTTGATGATTGCGTGTTCTTCCGGCGTAGGGTCAGATTCCATTGACTTAATATCATGCAATCGTTCAACTGTAATGTGGACGTTAAATGCTAGCTCATTATCGGTGAGGTTATGCTTCTTCTGGAAAGTGACGATGTCTTCAGAGATATTATTTAATTCTTTTTCCATACAATCCCTCCAGGTTTTAGTTAGTAACTACATCTCTATTATAGCTATTTTTTTAAAAAAGGTGACAAACAGGTTTCAAAAAAAGGCGCATATTGACAATAAAACATTGCTGATAGCGGGTTGGTGCGGTAAACTAACTAAAAGCTGACTATTTAGCTGCCTGGTTGTTTGTCATCATAATAATATTTGTGTGTAATTAGTCTGTTATGTGCAGAAGTTATAGTAAATATGACTCAAAATAATGATGAGGTGAATATATGAAATTTAGAACATCGATTTTAGCAATTGCAGCAGTTGCTGCTTTTACAGCCACACCAATTATTAGTGCGAATGCCGATACTGTGTCGAGTACGAACACCACAATTCAACCATTACCGTATGCGTCGAGTAGTACCCAGGTGAATACGGCAACCAGCTCAACCAGTACTGCTACGGTAAAATCTAGTAGTACCAGTGATTCAACGAGTACGGCAGTTGTCACTCTTGCCAAAAAGCTCGCTTCCGAAAACATTCCTTATGTATGGGGCGGAGAGTCCTTGAAGGGAATGGACTGTTCAGGACTAACTGATTATGTCTACCGCAATGCTGCAAATATCCAATTAGGTCACTACACTGTGACCCAAGAAGGTAAAGTAACAACTAAAGCGGTAGCAGATGCTAAACCGGGAGACCTGCTTTTCTGGGGAACGTACCATGTTGCAATTTACATTGGCAATAATCAGTTCGTAGCAGCGCCACAACCAGGTCAAAATGTTGAGATTGAAACAATTAATAGTGCATTCATGCCTAGTTTCGCCGGAACAGTTAACCGTTAATAAATTTTTGGTAATCATTTTTTGATTACAACTACAATATCTTTGTAGTTTATCAAGCAGGGAGCTCACCAGCGATGGTGGGTTCTTTTTTTGTTGGATTTAGATAATAAAGTTGAGAGAGATGTTATAATGTTGGTGAGTTAATTAACCTTTGGGGGGGATGGAAACTTATCTTAAAAGGTAAGAATCCGACAAAATGAAAAAAATTCACTTAATCAGCATTTTAATCGTTAGTTTGGGCTTAACACTTGTAGGATGTGGGAATCAGACAAGTAAATCCGATAGTGACCAATCACAAGCGGTTAGTCAATCGAGTAAGAAACAGGCCGTTAGCAGCGAACCTGCTAGTTCGAGCGAATCGGATAGCAGTTCAACAAGTAGCTTGGGTAGCAGTAGCAGTCAAAAGCAAACCCAAGCCAAAAAAAGTAGCGAGTCTAACGCGGATAGTTTGAAAGCGTCAAGTTCAAGTCAACCTAAAACTAAGACTGCCAAATTGAGTCAGAACCAGATGTATAACTGGGTCTATTCACAAGTTCAGCAACAATATCAACGGCAAGATATTAGTATGTCATCCTATAAGAGTTCGAATAATGCGACAGTTATTCAAGTAACGGAAAATCATAATTCAGCCAATATGAAAGCAAAGGGTGTTGATCCCAACACCGCACCAACAGTTGCCTGGTTTGAAGTGACAACGAGTGGTGAACTTTATCGTTCGGATAACGGTGGGGCAAGTTTCTATTACGTGGCAAGTTATAAATGATGACGACAATTAGAAAAAAGCGAGTTTAATTAAATACAATATCAAAAGAGCAGCTAGAAAATGAAACTTTTTCTAGCTACTCTTTTTTTAGAACCATTTACTATGATTTTGGCGAATCTTTGATCGGACCTCTAAGAAATAAATTAATAGAAGGTCAATTAGAATAGTGGTTAAAATAGCCCACAGCCAATTTTGACTGGTTTGAACAAAGACAAAATAGCCGAATCCCAATGAACTGATTGTAAGCAAAATTAGTTCCGTTACGAGGGATTTACTTTGTAGAAAGGCAACACCAATGGCAAGTAGTGTGGCACCAGCAATGACGCCGTCTGCGCTCGTTTGAGAATCGAAATCAATTATGAAGGCAATCACTTCTAGCAGAAGGCCGATAATTGCGGCAGCCAATCCAAAGATTGTTGTAAAATTTTTGAAATTAGACTTTTTCATTGAAATCACCCCTTACCCCCTTATTATAAGCCATTCTTAGTATAACGGGTAGGTTTATGCCATCAGGGAAGTGGGGTGGCGAATAGCAGCAGTTGTAAAACGACTAGTATGGCGCCGAATTCGTAATAATTATGGTGAGGAACGTGGATTATTCGGTAGTGAGTCCGCCGAACATCCTCAACGAATCCGTGAGAAGTCATGGCCTCGGCTAAATTTTCAGACCAGTTTAGGGATGCTAAAATAGCTTTGAAATAAAGGCTGGGTGACCAAAAATGCATGGTTTGATTCCGCATGCGACCTGCCGATCGAATAATGGCGACTTCGTTGATAATTTTGGGAATCAAATTAAAGGCACCCAAGAATCCATACGCAAACTTCGAGGGAAGCTTTGCATTTTGTTCGAGTGAAAGGATCAACTCCTGAAGGGTCGTTGTCAAAGTGGCAACTGATCCTACAAAAACGTAGGCGAAAATCCGAGTGACCAGAACGAGGATAAAGTGGACGGATTGATCAGTCCAAAGGTACATTGAAATTGTAATTGCAATGGCGGGTAGAATTGGCACCAAGAAGAGCAGGCCAATCTTTCGAGGGGCTACTTTGACCGCGATTAGCCAAATTAAGCTTCCCAAAACGAGAATGAGGTTGACTGACCATGACTGGGTGAATGAAACCTCAACGGCAATCAATAATGCCAGTAACATTTTTATGCTGGGATTCATTTTAGTTCCTCCTCATAAGTCAGCGTTTGGTTAGCTAAAGTCAGATGATAATCTACAATGGCTGCAAGTCCGGTTAGCTGATGACTAATTATGATGAAAGTTTGCCCCAACTCATGGCTGGCCGTTGCAATGAAGGTAGCAACCTCGGTAACTGATTTGAGATCGAGTCCCTTTAAAGGTTCATCTAAAAGAAGAACGGGTGAGCCCACGATGAGCATTTCTAAGAGTTGCAGCTTTTTCTTTTGCCCCTCGCTTAATGAATAAACAACTTGGTCACCGCAGCCACTCAAATTAATAGTGGTAAGCATTTCTGTAATTTTGGAATCGGTATAATAATCAGGATGATGACTCGCTTTTTTGGAGATGGCGAGCTCCTCGTCGACCGTGATTCCCAGAAACTGTGATTGAGCATCTTGAAACATGAGGCCAACTTGCATGGCGTAGCGCTTTAGGCGGATTTTTTGAATGTCATCGGCAAGATAAGTAATTTGTCCTTGATAGTGGCCCAATCGCGTAATGGCGTTAAAGAGTGTTGATTTACCAGAGCCGTTTTCACCAGTCAGGAGGGTAATCTTTCCCTTAGCAAATCCTAAAGAATCGACATGCACCAAAGTTTCCCTTGGCGTGGCCAGCGTTAATTGGCTAAGGTGAAGGACTTGGTTTTCCTCAGCGGTGGGGATGCCTAATTTGACGGGTGAGAGTTGGTGGTCAAAATTGGCAA
Organism: Secundilactobacillus malefermentans DSM 5705 = KCTC 3548; assembly: GCF_001436395.1. GTDB lineage: Bacteria > Bacillota > Bacilli > Lactobacillales > Lactobacillaceae > Secundilactobacillus > Secundilactobacillus malefermentans. The sequence goes on from NZ_AZGJ01000033.1 coordinate 12,820, forward strand.
ACCGGTTTTCGGCTTGCTCATCTGACAAACGCGTAATCTGTTTTGCTGCAGGGTCGAGCTCAAAGACGGCATCCACCAAATCTTGGTAACCGCTCAAATTGTGGTCTGCCAAAATGATGGTTTTTCCAGCGTCATCTCGTAATTTTGCAAGGCGGTTTAAGAGGAACTGACGCGAACCGCGATCGATACTGGCAAATGGTTCATCCAACAAAATGACATCGCTATCCATGGCAACGATGATTGCCAATGCCACTTTCTGCTTTTCTCCGCCAGACAAAGTAGAAAGAACGCGATGACGCAAATTTGTAATGTCGACAAATTCAAGCGCCCACTCGACGGCTGCGGAGATTTGTTCAGGGGCAACCTGTAAATTTTCTAGCGCAAAGATGATTTCATTTTCAACTGTATCCATTGCAAATTGTTGGTCCGGATCTTGAAACATGAGGGCAACCATTCGACTAATGCTGCTAGGCTGCATGTCGGCAAGCGATTGGTCGTCATACAAAATTGTGCCCGTCTCTAAACGCCCACGAAATGCAGGGTACAAATTTGCGAGTAGTTTGAGTAAAGTCGATTTTCCGGTTCCAGAAGGTCCGATGAGCAATGAGAACTTTCCACTAGGAAACGTTAAGTTTAGATTTTTGAGCGTCGCTGGTAGGCTAGTGTGTTCAGTTGAGTATGAGAATGTAAGATTCTTAATCGTTACGGCTGCCACAAGAATTCCTCCAATTTAACGCGGTGCTAAAATATGGCTCTTCTCTAAAAGATTCATGATCAATTTGACGAGGACGCCACTGAAAAAGAAAGTGGAGACCAATCGAATGAGAAATAGGGTCAGTAATAGACCAATGTGATATTTATTGTACCCATTTCGAATCATGTCCCAGCCAAACGTGACAACCGTTGTGGTGAAAACACTTAAGCTTAGACTGAACCAGTTGTACAGTTTGTAGCCAGTCAACGTAAAGCCTAATTCTGATCCAATTCCCTGGACAATTCCGGAGATTAACGTGCTTGCGCCCCATTGGCCACCAAGAAACATTTCAACAACGGAGCCGAGAAGTTCGCCAAGGGTGGCAGAGCCGGCAATTCTAAACATGTAGCCAGCTAACGGTCCAGCCATGACCCAAACGCCCATCAAAATGTCGTTGGCGGCTGGTCCAAGACCAATTGGCGTAAGTGCAATGGTTAGGCCATTGTAAAGTGGAATGATGACCCAGTAGATGACACCAAAGAAGATGGAAATTAAGGCAAGTGTGATAATGTCGCGTAAATGCCAAGCTTTAAATATATTCATAGTGAATCCCCCTTTAAAATGTTGTAGTTAGTTAAATGTGGAAAAGGGGTGTTTTTCCAAATAAAAAGCCCCCGACTCTAGCTGAGTCGAGGGTTTCCACGTCTAAAAAGATGATAGAACCGTTCATTTTATCTCCCTTCGCTGGTACTAACCAGATCAGGTTCAATGGGTGTTATCTCAGCCAAATGGCACCCCAGACATATTTAACTAATTTACAGTACCAAGACTACCAGAAATTGAAAGGGGTTGCAAGAAGTTTAAGTTTTGCTGTAAGCCTGTCTTTCTCATTTGAATTTGCTAAAATTAAGGGTAACAAATTGGTGAGGTGATAACGGTTGAAATATCGGCAAATTTTATTTAGGCTCATTGTGGCAGTTTTTGGTCTGCTTTTCATGATGCCAATGACGGGGCATGCCGCGGCTGGGCAGTCGGTGAGTGAAGTGCTGAGTCAGCCACAAGCCTATCGAATCGTGAATAGCGCCGCGACCATCTACAATCCCCGTACCAAGCAGACCCTTTCAGTTGGGACGGATGTTAATCGAATCTCGTACGTCGTTAAGAAGAGCAGCGCGGTTTCGAGTCGTGGCGTCTCCAGGGTAAGCTACGTGTACCTTAGTGACCAAAAGCAAGGTTGGATTTGGTCGCGTTATTTAAAAAGGGCAGCAAATGCAACGGGACCAAATTTGAAGAACGCAACGGCCGCTTTGTCGATGAATCTCGCCACCGGACAGACGTTGTATGCTAAAAATGTGAATAGTCCAAAGCTCGTTGCTTCAACCGCAAAGTTAATGACGCTGTACCTCGTTTTAACAAAGGTTCACTCAATGAAAAATGGCTGGAACCAGGTTGTGACGGCAACCCAGAATAAGAACTTAATCAAGATGAGTCGAGATACTGAATATGGTGGGTTCAAATTTAAAACAACGCATCAATACACGGTTCGCGACTTAGTGAATGCAGCGGTGGTGCAATCATCCAATAATGCTGCCATCGCGCTTGGCGAGTGGGTGGCTGGATCAAATACAAAATTTGTTGCCCTAATGAATCAAACTGCGCAAGATTGGCATTTGACACAAACTCATTTTGTATCTGCATCTGGGCTTGAAAATGAAGACTTAAAAAAGTTTGATTTAGTTTTACCAGGTAGCAGTCGTGACGGCGCCAATAAGCTTTCCGCAAGCAATTTAGCAACGATAGCGAGAAAATTATTATTGCGTTATCCCGAAATAGTCGACTTCAGCAACCAACGAACAAAAAAGGTCGATGGTCAAACGCTTTACAATTATAATCCACTACTTGAGGGAGCAGCAGACTATGATAATCAGCTTCAAGTTGATGGGTTGAAGACTGGCTACACCGAAAAGGCGGGGATTTGTTACGTTGGAACGGCTGCCCTGCATGGTAATCGGATTGTGACCGTTATTTTGAAAGATAAGAATGCGTTTAAGGATACCGATAAATTGATGAAGTATACTAAGACGATCAACGTACCAATCGGAGCCATTTCGCTAACTAAGCAGTTCAAAATGGAACGAAATACAAATCGGCAAAAGGAGTCGCTTTTGGGTGAGCTGAAGTTACAATCCCAATTTCACATTAATTAATGGTTTGGAGGAGCTTACACGTGATTAAAATGATTGCAACAGACATGGATGGTACTTTTTTAAAGGATAATCGAATGTTTAATCAACCAAGGTTTCAAAAATTATTGACCCAAATGAATCAGGCGGAAATTCATTTTGTTGCGGCAAGCGGAAATCAATTAATACATTTGAAGGAAACTTTCGCCGATATCAAAGGCGAAGTGACCTACGTTGCGGAAAATGGCGCAGTGATCGCCGTTAATGATCAAATTATCCAATCGGAAGTTATTCCTAGCGAACTTTGGAAAAAAGCGATTAATTGGGTCATGTCAGAACCAGCATTTGCAGAAGTTCACGTCATTCTTTCCGGGAAAAATGGTGCTTACACAGAATTGAAGTCGGATTCAACTCGATTTGGGGAATCCAGTTACTTCTACAGCAAATTCAATTCGGTCACTGATTTGATGACGGTAAGTGATGACATTTATAAAGTTGATTTAACCTGGGAAGATGAGGATGTTCGCGCAAAGGAAAAATTATTTAACGAAACATTTTCCGGAAAACTTAGGGCTACCTCAAGTGGGCTTGGGGGCCTCGATGTTATTTTGCCGCACGTTCATAAAGCCTATGCGTTAAAACAACTTCAAAAAGAGTGGCAAGTTTCGCCTGCCGAGACGCTAACGTTTGGCGATAGTGGTAACGACATTGAAATGTTACGCATGGCCAAATACGGATACGCAATGAAAAATGCTGCGCCGGAAGTATTAACAATAGCACCATTTGTGACAAAGTGGGACAACAATGATGAGGGTGTCTTGAATACCATAGCAGAATATATAGATGACAAGGGGTAGAACAAATGATTAATATGATTGCGTTGAATTTAGATAATACGTTGCTAACGAATGATAAGCGCATTAGCCAGAGAAATGAGCAGGCGCTGAAAAAGCTTCATGAGGCTGGGATGATGGTGGTTTTGTGCACGGGACGTCCAATTAATGCTATTTGGAAATACATCGAGCAGCTTGGCCTGACGAGCGATTTGGACTACACAATCACCTTTAATGGCGCGCTTGTCATCCATAATACAGATAAAAAGGTTTTGGCGAAGCAGGGGCTCAAGCTAACTGGGCTTGCACCGCTGTACGAATTTGCCAAACAGCATGAATTCCCGCTGGATGTTCTCGACTTTGATCAAGTCTATCCAGTCAGCGATTTGACGCCCTCAATTTATCAGCAAATGTTGGGTGCTTCGATGAACTACACACCAACACCATTTGCAAAACTGGGGGATGGTCTTTTTAGCAAGGCTGTCATGGCTTCGCAACGGGAGAAAATCGACCTGGTTCAGGCGACGCTCGATCAGAATATGACGGCGCACTACCATATTGTTCGGTCTCAACCGCAAATTATTGAATTCCTCGATCACGATATGGATAAGGCAGTTGGGCTGCTAGAATTATTAACCCATTTCAATTGGACTTATGATAACTTAATGACGTTTGGGGATGCTGAAAATGATTTGGGAATGATTAAAGCAGCCAAGGTTGGCGTTTCAATGGCCAACGGAACTGATGAAATTAAGCAGGCGGCAAATGAAATAACCCTCTCAAATGAGGATGATGGCGTGGCAGCCTTTACGGATGGCTTTTTTAAATAAATAAAAACGGGAGGACCAGCATGATTAGCTGATCCTCCCGTTTATCATTTAAACTATTAGTTTTGCTTAAAAAGTTTCGTCAGGTAATTCATAAAGGTTTCTAAGTAGCGTTTACTATCAGAGGTTAACCCAACCGTAATATTAGCATCTGGTTGGTTAATTCGAGTAGTATCACCAATAGTTCGACCGTAACTTTCTTTGTCAGTCGACACAATCATATTTAAATCAAATGAGGTAATTAAAGTTGGATCAAGCGCAACGCCAACAGCGAGCGGATCATGAAGTACGCAGCCGTGGAGAGTCGCATCAAAATCGGCATAAGCATCGATATAGTAGTCGACGATGTCAGCAAAATCCGTGCCAGCTTTTGTCTTAAGATTACGCCATTCTTGTGTTTCTTTTTTAGTTAAAATATTTCTGAGAGTGACATCTAGGCCAACCATTGTGAGGCGAATTGGGCTAGTGAAAACCGCGTTAGCAGCTTCCGCATCCTGGTGAATATTGGCTTCAGCGTACGGAGTCACATTTCCGGGAACGGTTAGGGCGCCACCCATGATGGTCACATTTCCAATTTTGGTTGGGAGGTCTGGATCCTTTTTGATTGCGGCGGCTAAGTTGGTTAGAGGACCAGTTGGAACAAGCGTTAGGTCTTTACCATACTGGTTCACGGCATCAATCAGAAAGTCGACACCAGAAGTCGTTTCAAGTGGGCGTTTTGCTTCTGGTAATTGAACACCACCAATTCCGTTTTCGCCGTGAATGTTGGCGCTAACTGGAAGTCGATCAAAGTGATCAGTTTGAGAAGCGTGCGATTCGCCTAAGTAAACGGGTACGTCTGTTGCACCTAAAAGTTCCAAAATCTTGAGGCTATTTTTGCCACCTTCTTCAACGATGACGTTCCCATACGAGCCAATGATCCCAATTAAATCAACATCGGGTGCACCGAGTGCATAGGCAATTGCCATTGCATCATCGATTCCAGTATCTAAGTCCAAAATGAGTTTTCTGCGTGCCATGAGTGAAAACCTCCAACCATTTATTCGAGATGTTAGTCTCTACTTAAATGATAAGGGAGAAAGCGCTTAAAAACAAATCTAATTTACACGGAAAAAAATCTGAACATGCTTTATAATGTTTTTAGACCGAATTTAAAAAGAGGAGAATTCTGTTGTCTGAAAATTCTAAAAATAGTAAATCACCTAATAGCGAGAAAGCCGCAAAAGCACGGAAACGATATGAGCATCTGTTGGATGATGCGACAAAAGAGTTGAACGAGTGGACGGGTGAAAATGAAGCTGTCGAAATCCACTTATTTCGCATGTTTTCCGAGATTTTCAAGAAGCATGGGAAGGATGAGGCGGATGCCTTGTTCATTGTGGGCACGAAATCGACAACACCAGCGCTCGCAACCGTTTCATCGGCGCCCGTAAAGCCCTGGCTTTTTTCGCGGGTATTTGCGTTGCTTGGATCGAGTTTTGCACTGCTAACCCTGCTTTTCCTCGTGTTTCATAGTGATAAAGCAGTGCCGGGGATGCTCTTTATTGGCTCGCTAATGGTGCCATTTTCACTATTAATTATGTTTTTTGAAATTAATGTTTTTAAAAACGTATCAGTTTTTCAAACAACGGAAGTTTTTCTGATTGGTGGCATTTTATCGCTAATAATGACAATGATTCTATACTCGATTATTCCTTCAGGAAACGGTGTGAGTATTGGCTCGGCGTTTGCAATTGGGTTTATTGAAGAAACCGCAAAAATGCTGATTATATTTTACTTTGTGAACCACTTTCGGCTTAACTATATTTTCAATGGAATGCTCATTGGGGCGGCAGTTGGTGCGGGTTTCGCAGTTTTTGAAACGGCAGGCTACACGGGTGAATATGGACTGGTCACGTTGTTTATCAGAAGTTGGCAGGCGTTGGGCACTCACACCATTTGGTCAGCGATGGTGGGTGCCGCAATTGTTTTGGCAAAGGAGCGCCACGTACCAATCAATCGCGATAGTCTGAAGGATATGAAATTTTTGAGATTCTATTTGTTAGCCATCTTTCTGCACGCAATGTGGGACTGGAATATTCCGGGTGAGTTGTTCAATACGTTCGATTTGCAAAAATTGAGTTTAATCATCATTGGTTGGGTGGCAATATTTGTGTTAATTAACGCGGGCTTGCGAGAAGTCAGAACCCTGCAAGGGCAAACAATCGAATCAACCTATTTACTATAAAAGAAAGGGTGAGATCATGGCAGCAACTGAAAGATATGATATTACAATTATTGGCGGAGGACCCGCAGGAATGTTCGCAGGTTTCTACTCCGGATTAAGAACGGCAAAGACACAACTGATTGAGAGTCTCTCAGAGTTGGGCGGACAAGTTCAGGCCCTTTACCCAGAAAAGGAAATTCTTGATGTGGCAGGATTTCCAACGATTAAGGGGAGTCAACTAATTGCCCAGCAGAATAACCAATTTAAGGATTTTCCAATTGATATTTTTAAGAATCAAACGGTAACGGACATCAAGCGGGAAGCCGATGGGTTTGAAATCGTAACACCACAGCGAATCACCCATACAAAGGAAATCCTATTGGCCATTGGAAATGGGGCGTTTACGCCTCGGAAATTAGCAGTCGAGAATATCGACTCGTTTGAAGGTAAGCAGGTTTTTTATAGCGTTTCAGATTTAGAACATTTCCGAAATCATGAGGTTTTAATTGCCGGTGGAGGAGATTCGGCAATTGACCAAGCCCTCATGCTGGAGCCACTCGCTAAACATGTCACACTTGTCCATAGACGGGATCAGTTTAGGGGATTGGAATATATGGTTGAGAAGCTGAGAAACTCCTCGGTGACGATTAAAACGCCATTTTTGGTGAAGGATATCGAGCAGACACCCACAAAGCAACTTAATATTTCGTTGAAGCGCGTCAAGACGGAAGATCAATTTGAGCAACTATTGGTTGATGACGTCATTGTCAGCTACGGTTTTATTTCGGACAACAAGGCTGTGGCAGGCTGGCACGTTCAATTTGATGAAGATCACCGGATGCTGAAAGTTGATAGCAAGATGCAAACCAGTGAGCCGGGAATCTTTGCCATTGGTGATGGCGTGCTTTACCCTGGCAAGCAGCAGCTAATTGCAACGGCCTATGGCGAAGCGCCAACTGCTATAAATGCCATGATGCAGCAAATATACCCTGACAAACGGGGTCCAGTTCATAGTACGTCACTGAAAATAAAGAAGGATTAACCTGATTGGAGGTTAATCCTTCTTTTTGATTATTGGAAAATAGACTCAATTCAAGTAACTTATTTGGTTCTATACTTTTTCCTGT
>NZ_AZGJ01000034.1 GCF_001436395.1 Secundilactobacillus malefermentans DSM 5705 = KCTC 3548
TCAGTTTTGTCCCAGCCACTTTTGTGTGTGGAAAGTCTATATAGCTATAACGTGTTCGCACTCACTTTATTAACGTGCTCAAAACAGCAAATACCAACCTATAAGCAAAACACCCGCAGGAACAAGTCCCTGCTTTCGTGTTCTACTTATAGATTGGTATCTAATCGCTATTTTTCACAACTTTTACTTTACCAGCTTGCCTTCCGCACTCCAGGAATCTGGCCCTTATGCGCCAACTCCCGGAAATTCAGACGCGACAACTGGAACTTACGCATGTAAGCGTGTGGACGACCATCCAGCTCGTCCCGGTTATGGCGACGTGTCGGTGATGCATCCCTCGGCAGCGTGCTCAATCCCACGTAATCGTGGTTCTTAATCATTTCTGCCCGTTTGTCAGCATAGCGCGCAATAGTCTGCTCAATGCGCTTTGCCTTTTCAATCTTTGATTTCTTTGCCAAAATGGCACCTCCAAAATTAGATAGTGTGACGTCCAACTGGAGCTTAAAACTTATCATTTGCGATTCCGCCTTACTAACATACCGCAACAAATTCTCAGGTCAAGGATTATGTCCTCAAATGGGTTCCTGCAGTACACTCACGAGTTGCTTCACGAGCGGATTGGTCTGCTCACGATAGGCCAGCACAATATCAAAGTGGCGCTGGTCGGCATCCGTTAACGCTAGCGAGTGCACCGTTTGATCATTGGCAATGGCCAGCTCGGTCAAAAAGCCGACGCCCACATTTTCGCGAACCATGCCCTTGAGCACATCAATGTCCGGCGTCGTGTACACCACGTTTGGCTGAAACTGATTCTTGTCCGCTAACTGCTGGAAAGCGGCCGAGTGAATGAATCCTTCCTTTAAGGTGATGAAGGGTTCGTTTTTCAGTTGACCAAATGCAATCTCACTCTGAGTTGCCAAATGGTGAATCGGACTCGTGATGATTTTAAATTTCGTTTGGGCAAGCGTCATCGTCTTAATTCCGGCAATGGGTTCTGGGTGAATCACGCCGAGCAGCGCCACGTCCAACTGCTTATCGATGAGCTGCTGTTGCAGGGTGACCGATCCGGCCTCAATCGTGTCCATGTGCGCCATTAAGTCGGCCCTGATTAAGCGGTTCGCCAATTGGGGAAAGTAGTAGGTCCCGATAATCGGTGGCAATCCAAAGCGAACTTTCTCGTGGGTAATCGCAAGCAAGTCGGCTTTAGCAGTTTCGAGTTCCTTCAGTATTTTATTAGCGTGTTTGCTGAAACTTTTGCCAGAGAGGGTCAAAGTCAGCTCCCGGTGCGACCGGTTACGAATAAAAAGTGGCGCGGCTAACTCGGCCTCTAACCGTTTGATAGCGTACGTAATGGTTGGTTGTGTCACGCCAAAGTGTTCGGCGGTTTTGGTGTAATTTCGATCAATAACTAACTGTTTAAAATAGGCTAAATCGCGACTATTCAAAGTACTCACCTCGTTTGCTCATATAAATATATTTTATCACAGATGGTGAAGTTGACTATAATTTTGTGCAAGGATTAAGGTACAGATGTAGATAAGGAAAGCGAGGAACCAAATTTTGACCCCAAATGAAATATTAAATGACCCATTTTTAAATAAAGGCACCGCATTTACTGAAGCTGAAAGAAAGCAATACCACCTAACTGGACTCATTCCAGCGCAAATCAGAAGTCTTCGTGAGCAAACCGACTTCACGTACAAACAAGTGGAAAGTAAGGACAGCAATTTAGAGAAACGCTTATTTTTGATGGAAATCTTCAATACCAATCGGATTTTGTACTATAAATTATTCAGTGAACACGTAGCTGAATTCATGCCGATCGTGTATGACCCAACGATTGCCGACTCGATTGAGCACTATTCATCCCTTTACATGAACCCCGAGAACGCCGCCTTTTTATCAATCGACGATCCAGATTCAATGAAGGAAAGTTTAAAAAATGCCGCAAACGGCCGAGACATCCAATTGATCGTTGTCACTGATGCAGAGGGAATCCTCGGTATTGGCGACTGGGGCACGGACGGTGTCGACATTGCGGTCGGCAAGCTGATGGTCTATACGGCAGCAGCTGGCGTCGATCCAAGCAAAGTTTTGCCAGTCGTCCTCGACGTTGGTACGAACAATCAGAAGCTGTTAGACAGCCCAGTTTACTTGGGTAATCAGCACAAACGGGTTCGCGGTGACCAATACTTCGATTTCGTGGACCAATTTGTTCAAACGACGAAGGGATTGTTCCCAGACGTCTACCTACACTGGGAAGATTTTGGCCGCTCAAACGCTGCTAAAATTTTGAACAAGTACAAAGATAAAATGGTGACCTTCAACGATGACATTCAAGGGACGGGAATTATTGTGCTAGCCGGAATCCTTGGCGCGCTTCAGATTTCTAAGCAAAAGCTGGCAGATCAACGTTACCTTTCCTTTGGTGCCGGAACTGCTGGTGCCGGAATCACGAAACGCATTTTTGATGAAATGGTTGAGCAAGGCTTGAGCGAAGACGAAGCCCGCAGTCACTTCTACATGGTGGACAAGCAGGGCTTGCTGTTTGATGATGACGACACGTTGACGCCGGAGCAGAAACCTTTCGCCCGCAAACGAAGCGAATTTGCGAATGCGGATAAGCTAACTAGTTTGGCAGCGGCAGTGAGTGCTATTCACCCAACCATTTTGGTCGGCACCTCAACGCAACCCGACACCTTTACGGAAGCCATCGTGAAGGATATGGCGGCGCATACGGAACGCCCAATCATTTTCCCATTGTCGAATCCAACTGTTTTGGCGGAAGCCAAAGCGGAAGATTTAATCAAGTGGACCGATGGCAAAGGGTTGATTGCCACGGGAATCCCAGCTGATGACGTCACGTACAAGGGCGTTACCTACCAAATTGGCCAAGGGAACAACGCGCTCATTTATCCCGGACTCGGATTGGGAACGATGGCAGCAAAGGCCACGGTTCTGAACGACGAAATGATTTCAGCTGCAGCCCACTCACTGGGTGGTATCGTTGATTCATCGAAGCCGGGCGCCGCAGTGCTGCCACCCGTCACCCGTTTGGCAGAATTTTCTCAAACGGTTGCCCAAGCAGTTGCCAAGAGCGCAATTGATCAAGGAATTGCCCGCGTGGAGACCAAGAATCCCGTGGAAGCAGTTGAAAATATTAAGTGGGAACCAGAATATCAAACACTGCGTCTTAAATAACGCTTATAAGACTGATTAGCAATAGTTGCTAACCAGTCTTTTTTTGTTTTTTAAGACTTGCTAAATCAAGTATTATTGCCCATAATAGTCAGTCAATGCACTAACAAGTTAGAAAAAAAGGGGAGAGTAGCTGTGATTGCACATTTGGCGTTCGTTTTGACACTGATCATGATTGTCTTTTTAGCGATTTGTCTCGTCGTCATTGGCGTTTCATACGCAAAAACCCGCAAACGTTCCAATAATTATTTTGACAAACAGGACTTGGAATTGCGCTACTTCATCCAAAAACAGGTGGATTATAATCAACAGGTGATCGGCTATGAATGCTTATTACGACAGCACAATCAGGACGATACGTGGAGCTTACCAAAGGCAATGGATGAGATGCCGCTGCAACGCGTGATTTTCCTGCTGGAGGAAACCTTCAAGTCATTGCCGGAAGAAAAAATTACGCTCTCCATCAACTTATCGTATGAGCAAATCATGAGTCCGGAGTTTAACTACTTTGTGCGCTGGGCCATTAGCAAAATTGAGCCGATGCAGCTGGCCGTTGAGTTACACATTGATCGCAAGCGGGCCCGGGTTCGCGAGTATCAATTTAAACGAAAAATAGAGACAGCAAAAGCGTACGGCATGCAATTTGCCATCGATAACGTTGGGTCAAAGCTGAGTAATTTGAAAAACATCGAACCATTGCTGGCTGAGGTTGATATTTTAAAGTGCTCGATGCGCAGTTTCCGCAAGGATGATCCGGCAGTTTGGCTTGATTTAAATTTACAATTTTGGAATAAACTTGCAAAAGACCACGACATTCAACTAGTCTTGATGGGAGTCGAGGACGAGCAGGATGAAGCGTTAGCGGAGCAATTAAAAATTAACTGGCGCCAGGGCTATTTATTTGGAAAGCCGATGGGGACTGGCAAGCTGTAGGGGCGGTTATCAATGAAGAAAGATGAAACTGATGCATCACAATCGTATACGGATGCTTACTTTGAAAAGGGGCATATCTGGCTAAAAATCAGGCAAACGCTGGCCGCTATTTTAGGCTGGGTTGGCGTTATCGTCCCCATTCTGGTCACCGTTATTTCAGCGGTTGGGTACTATCAACCGCACGTTCTGGGATTTTGGCACACGCATGTGGGGATCGATGAGCTGCAGTTTTTTGGGTTACTGATCCTGTTTGCATTTGTGATGTCGGCTATTTTTACGATTTCAATGGCCATTATTCAAAATCGTAAACGGGCGCGGGTGGTCGAACAGTGGCCAACGTTTGATCCAATCATGCAAAAGCAACGCAAAAATGAGTTGAACGATTTCATGGATGAGCGTTTTGGAGACGCCAAATTTCGGCAATCGGTTCGAAATTACGACGTTCAGCCAGAGAAGAATTTGGATACGGACGAATTCAAACGGTTGTTCCGGCATGAGAAAGTGGGTGACCAAGATGATTAACCAGCTATTTGGGTCATCCCCGCTTTTGGCGAAATTAGTGACCCTCATGTTTCTCATCCTCATTTTGTATCCCATCACCGGCGCGTTTCTCTGGTTTTGGGGCGCGTTGAGTTATCGCTTTTTAAAAACCAACAAACGGGATACCGAGTGGGTCGCGTTACCGCCCGAAAAGCAACCGTTTGTCACAATTATGATTCCGGCTCACAATGAAGAAATAATGATTGAATCGACCTTGAAGTTTTTGCTGGAGGAGATCAATTACACGAACTACGAAATTCTCGTGATGAACGATGGATCGACTGATGATACAGCTAAAATTATTAAGCGGTTACAGGAAGACTATCCGCGATTACGAACGATCAATATTTTGAAGAACAAAGGGAAGGCGCATGCGTTCAACATTGGGATGTTTTTCGCCAAAGGGGAGTATGTGCTAAGCAATGATGCGGATACGATCCCGGAACCGGACGCCTTGATGAAGTACATGAACTTCTTCATTCATGATCAGGATATGAACACGGCCGCCGTTACCGCAAACATGGACGTTTCCAATCGCTCAACCCTGCTCGGCAAATCGCAGACGGTGGAGTTTTCGAGCATCGTTGGCGTTATCAAACGGAGCCAATCCGCGGTTAACGATTCCATGTACGCCTACAGTGGCGCCAATACGATGTATCGTAAAAATTCATTAATTGACGTGGGTGGGTTTCGGCAAGATCGGGCGACTGAAGATATCAGTATTGCCTGGGATCAGCAGGTTCAAGGAAGCGTACCGCAATTTGCGCCAAACATCATTTTTCACATGAACGTTCCGGAAACCATTCGTGATTTATACCATCAGCGCAAACGGTGGGCGCAAGGCGGCACGGAGGTTTGGTTAACAAACTTCACGAAGTTTCTGTTCCACCCAATTAAATACCGGTTCCAGATTTCGATGTTCATTGACTCTACGTTATCAATTCTTTGGTCGTTTTTCTTCCTAATTTCGACACTACTTTTTATTTTGTTGATTGTCTATTACTTGGTGACGGGCCAGATACAGGAGGCATTGACCACCATTTGGTTATCGTTTATCATGGTGTCGTTTGAAATGGTCGCGGGGTTCATGCAGCTGTTGACAGCACTGTTAATGGACAAAAATGGGGTCAAAATGCGGTATTTACCTTTTGCTCCGCTATACATGCTTGTTTACTGGATGGTAAACCCGGTAACCGTTGTGATGACGCTGATTCCGGCCATTAAGACGATTATGGGAAGCGGTTCGGGGTCGTGGGTCAGTCCGAAGCGAAAGTCGCTTCATAAGTAATAACCCCGTATAAATGACCAAAAATGGCTTATAATGGAACTAATCATTGTAGGGGGCGAACGACTTGTATAGATACTTTATTCAACCAGAGCTAAATAAGATGACACAATCATTGATTGGCTATGAGCTGCTAATAAAAATTCATACCGATCAAGGGTGGCGACCGCCAGAATGCTTTGCTAAGGTCCCAGTTAGGGAGATTGCGGACCGATTGGTGGAAACCACCGCGAAGTTAGTGTTAAAAGTTGGCTCTGTCTCAGTTAATTTAAATCGGGTTCAGATGGTGAATCCGTTGATTTGTGAAGCACTAATCAAATCACAGCATCAGTTAAGACCGCTGAAGTTGAACGTGGAGCTTACTGAACAACCTACCCATATTAAGATATCGGATGAGCAGCTACTTCCGGTGATTAAAAAGTTTACGGATCGAGGAATGGAAGTTTGCCTTGATGACGTTGGGACGGGTGAAAATAGTATGACCGCGATTCAGCCATTGTTACCGTATGCATCGGAAATAAAGTTTGCGTTACAAAATTTTGATGCGGATTTCCAAGATCCTGAAATTCAGGCCTTAGTGGTTAAGTGGCGCGATTTTGCGGCAGAACGACATCTTCGTTTTATTCTTGAGGGGATTGAGAATGAAGCGGATGATCAGTTGGCAGATGCTTTAGATATTGGTGTCCGTCAGGGCTACTATTATGGGAAGCCCCATTTGGTAAAATTAAATAAAGATGATCCTGAGTAATGGACTCGGAAGAGAGAGTGTAAAATGAAAGTGGTTATAATTGGCTGTACGCATGCTGGAGTAGCGGCGGTTACCGAAATTTTAAAGAATCACCCAGATACGGAAGTAACCGTATATGAGCGAAATGATAACGTCTCGTTTTTATCATGTGGCATTCCACTATATTTGTCTCATAAAGTTGATAAGTTGGAGGATATGTTCTATTCCAGCCCAGAACAACTTAGCGAAATGGGCGCAACTGTTCGGCTTCGCCATGACGTTTTGAAGGTTGATTCAGAAGCTAAAAAAATAGTCTGTGAAAACTTGGAAACGGATGAAATTTTTACGGATACATACGATAAATTGGTTATGGCAACTGGGTCGTACGTAATTGTGCCCCCACTTGTTGGGATTGATGATTCTCGCGTTTTGCTATGTAAAAATTACGAACAGGCCCAAGCAATTTACAAATCTGCCCAAACCCACAAACGGATTACCATTGTTGGTGGTGGCTACGTTGGCGTTGAACTAGCTGACAGTTATAGCAGTACCAATCACGAGGTCACACTCATTCAAAGTAGTGATCAAGTTTTGAACAACTATATTGACCCGATTATGTCGGACGAGGTTGCCAAATTGTTGGGAGATCACGGCGTTAACGTTATTTTGGACGAGTGCGTGACTGGTTTTGAAGGCGACGATGAGGCGGATAAAGTTGATATTGAAACGGACCACCGCACAATTGAGGCCGATTTGGTAATTGTTTGCACTGGATTTATGGCAAATACGGAGTTGGTTCAGGGACAAGTAGAGATGGATCGTCGGGGAGCCTTATTGGTCAACGACTATTTGCAAACGTCAGACCCAGATATTTACGCGGCTGGGGATGCGTGTGTGAGTCATTTCAATCCAGAAGATACTGAATCTTACATTCCGTTGGCAACCAACGCGGTTCGCCAAGGAACACTTGCGGGCCTTAACATTTTTGGTAATATTCAAAAGAAAATGGGGACGCAAGCCACATCGGCCATCAAGATTTTTGGTTATACGATGGCGTCAAGCGGTCTCACACTACGAAATGCGAAAAATGCCGGGATTGATGCTGATGCGGTTCTATTTGACGACGATTATCGGTATGACTTTATGTCGGAACCACAAAATATCAAAATTATGCTGGTATATGACAAAACAACGCGTAGAATCATAGGTACACAGTTGTTTAGTAAGTACGATGTTTCGCAGTCGGCGAACACGATTTCCGTCTGCATTCAAAACAAGAACACCATTGATGACCTGGCTTACGTAGATATGCTGTTCAATCCGCACTACGATAAGGCATACAACTACTTAAACTTGGTGGCTCAAATGGCGATTGAAAAGGAACGGGCTAACGCTGAATCGTAATGGAAAAATTTAGAAAGAACGTGAACAATCTTGACGCAAAGTGAATGGCTTCTGCAGCCTTTATTTACGGGTGCCTTTGTGGTATTGGGCATTATTTTGCTCTACCAATTGATTATTCGATCAGTCATTCAATACTTTAATCTTCGGGAAACCAAATTAAATTATTCAGTCGGTTGGCTGAATTTTTTTAGCGTGAACTATTTTGGATTGCTGGGAATTTACTTTGAATACGAAGCATCCCACCTTGGTCGAGACGTTGAGTTCGTGGATTTTCGATTACTGTTGCTATTCTTCGTGGTTATTTATCTGAGTCGGAAGGCAAGCTTCGCGATTGCGGTCGTGAATGCGTTGGCGCGCATCGTGTTTTGGGGCTGGTCGATTGGAACGATGGGCTATCTAGGATTTGGTCTTACGATGTATCTGATTGCAATTGGCATTTCTATATACGTTGCGAAACATAAACTACCGCCCATCTCAATCATCCTTTTCTATGATGCATTGACGGCAATTTTTTGGATTTTCTTCCATTACTACAAATGGCTCAACTTTGGCGAAGTTTCCTGGTCCCAGGCAATCTTCTACTGGGGTAGCTTCTTTATCATGAATATGCTACTTTACTACGGGTTGAACAGTCTAAATGATGAAAATGATTACCTCGTCAGTGTGACGCATCGGGCGACAACGGATCCGTTGACCAATTTGAAAAATTACGCAGTCTTTAAAGCTGATTTTGAAAAGTGGTTTGATACTTTTGAGGAAAAGCACAATCCAATCACGATGATGCAGTTGATATTGACCATTTCAAACGAATTAATGATCAGTATGGGCATTTGGCTGGGATGCGGTCTTGATTCAGCTGGGAACGCTGCTGAAGCAGGAACGAATGGCGTATAAGGATGCCTTAGTCTATCGAGTCGGCGGCGAGGAATTCAATATGTTGCTACCAAACGTTGATATTTTGGAAGCCGATCGTGTGGCTCGCAGACTTAAGAACAAAATCGAGACGACGCCGATTGAGACCAATAAGGGGTCGATTAACGTGACCGCTTCACTGGGTGTTGCAACGCTGAACGAAAATGATAAGACGCCAAACGACTTCTATGAACGGGCGGATCAGTTGTTGTATCGTTCAAAGGGGCAAGGTAGAAACCAAATTACGTCAGAATTATAAAAGAATAGCATTAAAGCTGAGGATATCCATTAGGTGGATATCCTTTTGTTGCCTAACGGGTTTCACTTCTGTATATTAGGCCTTAAACATGCCGGCAACCGGCCAAAGGAGCGATTTGAATGCCAAAGATTTTTGTTGTAAAACGCGCAACGGTTAACCTAATTTAATTCTAGCGTTGCCAGTGGCTTCGCTATCTAAAAGGAGAACACGATGGAACCACGTTGGCAGAAACAAGGTTATTTATTTTTAGCGAGTCAAAATATCTCGCTATTTGGCACAATGGTGACGGGGTACGCAATTACCTGGTACATCAGTTTGAAAACGGGATCAGGATTGTGGCTGGCACTTGCAACGGTGTGTTATCTTTTACCGCAGATTTTAATTAGTCTGGTTGGTGGCGCATGGGCGGACAAGTATTCGCGCAAATGGTTGATTATGGGTGCGGATGGAAGTATTGCACTATTGACGCTGATTCTCGCTATCATTTGGGGAACGGGACACCAGTCAATCTGGCTGTTACTGGGCTTTTCAGTGTTGCGGTCAATCGGGCAAGGAATTCAGCAACCGGCAGTCAGTTCAGCCTACCCGCAACTGGTACCGGAGGATGAGTTAACCCGAATCAATGGGATTAATCAAACCGTCATGTCACTGGCAACACTATTGTCACCGGTGCTTGGCGGAATTATTCTCGCCAATTTCAATTTAGTTTGGGCGTTGATGGTCGATGTCTTTACAGCAATCATTGAGCTGGCCTGTATGACGAAAATCAAACTAAAGGCGGTGCGACAAACTGTCGAGGCGGTTGAAGAATCGATTAAGCAAAATGAACAAGATTTATTATCGGGTATCAAATACCTTTATCAAAACACCAAGCTACGTCAGTTATTTATTTTGGCGGGAATTGGCTTTTTGATGATGACGCCAGCCACGGTGCTCAGTCTTCTATTTGTGCAACGAGAATTCGGTGCATCGGTAACGAACTTAACCCTACAGGAAATTTTCTGGGCGGGTGGTTCAGTCCTGAGTGGCGTGATGGTGGCCAAACATAAAGAATTTAAGAACAATGCAAAAGTGCTAGGGATGGCGATTGCGGCGTTTGCCTTCATCATGATGCTGATGGGATTTTCACCAGTAATTGGGATCTATTTTGCGGCGATGTTTGCCCTAGGGGTGTGCTCGCCGTACTATATGACAACTTAGGCAGTCATTATTCAAACGGAGGCGGCGCCGGAGTACATGGGGCGCACGTTTGCGGCTTTTCAAATGGTCGGAAATATCATGTTGCTAATCGGGAGCCTTGGATTGGGCCCGTTAGCGGATGTTTTCCCAATGAAGTGGCTATTCTTTCTGTGTGGCGGCCTGCTGTTGTTGGCAGCTGGTTGGTATTTAAAAAAAGTAGTCTAATTTAATAATTTGCTCTTATCCTACGTGGATAAGGGCTTTTATTTCGTAGTTAAACAATGAAAGCAAAATAGTTTCTAAAGTTTTGCCGTTTTTACTAGACAGGTGTTCACGAAAATTCTATAATGAGAATGTAAGCGAATTCAATCTTTAGTCGGAGGTGTGCGTTATGACAAAAAGCAAAGCAATTATGATTGGTGCAGGATTGTCAAATATGGCGTCAGCGGTGTACTTCATTCAAGAGGGACACTGGAAGGGTGATCAGATCACCTTTTATGCGTTGGATGACCATGGTTCAAACGACGGAGCGCCAACTGATTCAACCACAGACGAGTATTGGAATAAGAACCACCCAATGGAGAATACCAAAGGGTACGTTGCCCGTGGTGGCCGAATGTTGAACTATCGGACCTACGTTGATTTGATGGATTTGATGTCCAGAATTCCCTCGACAACTGAGCCAAACATGACGGCTGCTGAGGATACCTATGACTTTGATAGCAAGCATCGAACCTTTGATAAGGCCCGCTTGTTACAAGGTGGCAAAGGGATTATCAATGGTGGTCACCTAGGATTGAATAATAAGGATCGAATTTATCTGAGTCGATTAGTTTTGATGCCAGATGATAAAGAGCAAAAATTAGATAACATCACGATTGCGCAATATTTCAAGGAAACACCGCATATTTTCCAGACTAATTTCTGGTACATGTGGGAGACCACGTTTGCATTCAGGACGCAGAGCTCGGTTCAAGAACTTCGTCGTTACATGCACCAAATGATCTATGAATTTACGCAAATTGAACACTTGGTCGGCGTTAACCGAACCCGCTATAACCAATTTGAAAGTATCATGTTGCCGCTTATCAACTATTTGAAGGATCACGGCTGCAAGTTTGTCTTAAACCGTCGTGTGACTGATTGGCAGTTTAAAGAAACAACGATGCAAGATGAAATTACCGTGACTGGATTGGTCATGGAAAATGTTGAGACCGGTGAAACTGAAACGGTTGAAGTACCAGAAGACACTGCCGTGATCTTCACAAATGGCTCAATCACTGATTCTGCTACTCAAGGCGACTACAACACGCCAGCACCCGAAAACATGGACTACGGTGCTGCAGCGGGCCTTTGGAAGAAGGCTACTGACCACTTCTACAACTTAGGCAACCCAGATAAGTTCTTTGCGGACAGAAATGCCAGCGAGTGGGTCAGCTTCACGTTGACAACCAAGGACCATATTTTACTAAATGAGATTACCCGGATTACCACCCAGGTACCCGGAAATGCGCTGAACTCCTTCCTATCAACTAAAAAAATTACACCACTAGGGCATCAGGATATCAACATGTCGATTGTGGTGCATCATCAACCACATTTCACGACCCAAAAGCCTAATGAATCAGTTATTTGGGGCTACTTCCTCTATCCACGACGTAAGGGTGAATTTGTCGAGAAGCCTTACATTGAGATGACTGGTAAGGAAATGTTGACCGAATTGATTGGCCAATTATCAAAGGTTGATCCTGGTCCAACTAACATTCGCGAAAAAGAAACTGAAATTTACGACAGCGTTATTAACAATATTCCAGTTTACATGCCATACGCCTCAGCCCTATTTAATAACCGAGCTAAGACAGATCGTCCCGAAGTTATCCCAGAACATTCAACAAACTTAGCCTTTACGGGTGAGTTTGTTGAGCAGCCTTACCAAATGATTTTCACGGAACAAAGTGCTGTTCGTTCGGGTGAAGTTGCAGCCTTCCACTTTGCAGGCGTTCCAATGGAGAAATTGGTTAAGAACCCTCGATATGATAAGGATCCGAAGACGTTGGCAAAGGCCACGAAGAAGATGTTTATGTAGAGCGGTGTGCCAAACACCAAAAAAGCACTTCACAAATGTGAAGTGCTTTTAGTCTGTCTTGATTTTCTCAATGAGATCCACTAACCAGGCGGTGTAACGCGTTTCTCGCTGGATAGCGTGCTGTAAAATGAGAAAGTGTCCTAGGTTGTTTTGGCTGGTATGGTCAGGGAACTTTTTGGCCATTTGTTCCTGCAAATGGTGTAATTTCGCTTCATGAAGTTGATGTTGTTCCGTCAGCATGGGCATCAACAGAGGATCATCAGCAGTATGGATAAAGTAGAGTTTTAAAATGAATTCATCCTTGGTTGCCGATAATTCAGGAGTTGGTTCGCTAAGCCATTGGCGGAGCACCTCTTTGCCGGACTGGGTGATGGAGTACAACTTCTTTTCGAGCTTTTCTCCGACCACTTCTAACTTATGCGAGATGAGTTGCTCGTCCTCGAGTCGTTTCAAAAGGGGGTAAATCTGGCTGTGATTCGCCGACCAGAATTCGCCAATGTCCGATTCAAACGCCTTCGTAATATCGTACCCTGTTAAATCATTTTCACTTAGTAATCCTAAAATAATAAACTTTAACTGGTTTCGCTGAGCCATGAGTAACCTCCCTTGACAATTTATTAACTTAAGTCTATCATAATAAAGTAATCAAAAACATGTAAATATTTACATGTATAAAAATAACGGAGGCATTTAAAATGACAAAAAAATTTGAAACACTCGACGACTTTTTAGGAACCCATTTCATTTATACTTATGATAACGGCTGGGAATATGAATGGTACGCTAAGAATGATCACACGGTTGATTACCGAATTCACGGCGGGATGGTCGCTGGCCGTTGGGTAACTGACCAAGAAGCAAACATCGTAATGTTGACTGCAGGAATCTACAATATTTCTTGGACAGAGCCAACTGGAACCGACGTTGCGCTTGATTTCCTACCTAACGAAAATAAGATTCACGGTACCATTTTCTTCCCAAAGTGGGTCGAAGAGCATCCAGAAATTACGGTTACTTATCAAAACGAACACATCGATTTGATGGAAGAATCTCGCGAAAAGTACGAGACGTATCCAAAGCTCGTTGTGCCTGAATTTGCTAAAATCACCTACATGGGTGACGCTGGTCAAAATAATGAAGACGTCATTAGCGAAGCACCTTATGCTTCAATGCCAGATGATATTCGTGCCGGCAAGTATTTTGATGAGAACTACAAGAGAGTGAACAAGTAGATAATAAAAATACCAAACCAATTAATTTTGGTTTGGTATTTTTATACTTATCTTTCCTGCACCAATCCATCAAAGAAGTGTTTCAGCGAAGTCTTGCCGCCAGTCGAACGGGTTCCCTCCAAATATAACATCTCATTTCGAACGTTTTTATATTCATACAGAGTATTGGCATATTCCACGACGATTTCGTCCCCCATATCATCCATACAAAGGGTGGCCAAATTGGTTAATCCAGTTTTGATGGCCCGGCGAATTCGTTGAAACATAATTTTCTTCTCGCGGTCGTCGATATGATATTGGGCTTCAAAGTCAATTTCTCTGAAACTGAGGTTTTGTTCCTGCATGATTTGACTGATTGCCAAAATATCAGAGGAACCAGCCTCGGACGTGATTCCAAGAAATCGCAGAATGGATAGCACTGTTTCTCGGTTGACGGATTGCTGGTCATGTTGCGGGGGAGCGGGAGTTGCACCGCCTCCGACCAGTGATTGAATATTTTCCAACTTTTGGGTCATTTGGATATTTTGGGAGACCTTCTCCACAACGGTTTTGACCTCAATCACGTTGATTGGCTTATCAATGAAAAATTCGATTCCGGCCTCATACGCCTCGGCACGGAGGTCGCTGTCTTTAACCTGGGAAATCATGATGAAGCGGATCGCAGGCTTTAACTGGTGCACCTTTTTGATGAGCTCAATTCCGGAAATTCCGGGCATCAGCAAATCCACCAGCATGATGTTAACGTCCATGTGCAGCAAATCAGTGAGCACCTTGTTTGCATCGGGTGCGGTTCCGACCACCGTGTTGGTCATGCTTTTTTCGATAATTTGTTGAAGAATCATTGGAACGGATGGGTCGTCGTCAACGATGTAGAAGTTCATGATGCCACCTCCTGAAGCAATTTTTGCTTACTTAAGATTAAGTGAAAAACGGTGCCCTTTTTGAGTTCTGATTCAACGCTAATATGACCGCCAAACTGTTCTTCGACAATGATTTTGACGTGGGACAGGCCGATTCCGCGGTAAACGTTACCGGTGGTCTCATTGAATTTGGTGGTAAATCCGGGTTGAAAAATCATCGCGAGCGTTTGCTCATCCATCCCACTGCCATTGTCAGAAATATCGATGAGAACGTTGCTACCATCGTCGGTGATGGTGATGCGAATCTTACCGTTGGGGATGTTTTCAAGCGCATCAACCCCGTTAAATATCAAATTGGAGATAACGGATACGACATAGTAGTGATTTGGGATAATCAAATCAACATGATTATGTACGTCAATGACCACGCTTTGGTGCTTCGTTTTGATTGATTCGCGAATATAGTTTGTGGTGACTTTTAAAATGTCAGCGAGTTGCATGGGTTCATTTTGCTCGTCACTGAAGGAGTCACCGAGCCCCCGGATCACATTTTGATAATCTTTTTTGACTTCATGAACGTCGCGGGCGATATCGAGGGCCATGGTCTTTTGCTTTTGGCCAACGTCTAATTTCTGAAGATCTTGGTTCAAGAGGTAGGCATTTTTCATGATGTTTTCGATTTCTGTGATGTTCTTTTGCATGAAGTAGACTTCACTCTTAACCGATGATGCCACCCAAATGAAGTGGTAGTAGCGTTGCTCGTGATTTTCATCGCGCAACATTAAGGTAAAGTAGTGGTACAGAAAAGCCAGCAGACAGCTGCAGAGACTCCGCACTAGAGCTGCGACAAACAAAATTTGGAAGAGGCGGTAGCTGTAATTTGAGAAGCCAGTTAGTAAGCTCACTTCCAATAGGTTAGAGACGTAATCGCAAATAATAATCGTCAGCAAGAACGAGCTGTTGTTGCGCTGGCCCCGCCGCCAGTACAGGAGATAGTAAATGATGCCGTAGCTGAGATAGAAAACCATGTCAGTTGCGATGAATTGTAAAATTTTGGTGGTGCTGGCATCTTGACCGATAAACAGCAAAATTCCTCGGAAGATTGGGGAGGCTAGGGCAATCGCCAAAGTAAGCTGGATTGGGTTTAAGTCAGCATTGAAGTACAAGAAGACGGGCAATAAAAAGACTGAAAGGGTCAGAATAAATCCCGGCGTGTACGTTTGAAAGTTGACCTGTGAAGCTAACGCAATGCAGGTTGCGGCAATCAGGATTCGCTGATACCGTTCGTGCATGATAAATCTGGTTTGTTTAAACATTGAGAACTCCTAAAATAAATTCTTCACAAATTGAAGCTTTATGAAGTTTTGTGAAACCGCTTCCTATACTGATATTGTAAAGAACAGAGGAGGATGACACAATGTTTAATTTAAGAAATAGAAGTTTTTTGACCCTTTTAGACTACACACCCCGCGAAATGGGACACTTACTCCAGCTAGCGGAAGATTTGAAGAAAGCTAAATACACAGGAACGGAACAACCAAAATTAAAGGGCAAGAACGTTGCCTTAATTTTTGAAAAGAACTCAACGCGTACCCGATGCGCATTTGAAGTTGCTGCTTATGATCAAGGAGCTCACGTGACTTACCTTGGCCCTACCGGAACACAAATGGGCAAGAAGGAAACCGCAAAAGATACGGCACGGGTTTTGGGCGGCATGTACGACGGCATCGAATACCGCGGCTACTCACAGCGGACAGTCGAAACTTTGGCTGAGTTCTCAGGGGTTCCCGTTTGGAACGGCTTGACTGATGAGGATCATCCAACCCAAGTGTTGGCGGACTTCTTAACGGCTAAAGAAGTTTTGAAGAAACCATACAACGAGATTAACTTTACTTACGTTGGTGATGGTCGTAACAACGTGGCCAACGCCTTGATGATTGGAGCAGCCATTATGGGGATGACTTTCCACATCGTTTGTCCAAAGGAATTGCGTCCCACCCAAAAATTATTGAAGCAATGTGAGGATATTGCGAAAAAGACTGGCGCCGAAATCATGGTCACCAGCGATATTGATGAAGGTGTCCTTCATTCAGACGTGATTTATACCGACGTTTGGGTGTCAATGGGCGAACCTGACTCAGTTTGGGCGGATCGAATTAAGATTCTTCAGCCATACCAGGTTAACAGCGAAATGATGGCTAAGACGAAGAATCCAAACGTTATCTTCGAACACTGTTTACCTTCATTCCATAACGCTGAAACTGCGGTGGGTAAAGAGATTGCTGAGAAATTTGGTTTGACCGAAATGGAAGTTACCGATGAAGTTTTCGAAAGTACAGCTTCAGTTGTCTTTCGTGAAGCAGAAAACAGAATGCATACCATCAAATCAGTGATGGTCGCTACATTAGGGGATTAAAGCCTAATTTTCAAATAACACGGTTCAATGGGCGCGTCATACTCCCTGAATCGTGTTTTTATTTTGCAATTATTATTATTCGAAAGATGGGGGAAAATCATGGATGCAACGGTGAATAAAAAGAAGAAATTCAAATTAAGGATGCCCGGCGCCTTTGTCATATTATTTATCCTGACAATCATTGCAGTTGTAGCAACCTGGGCTGCTCCAGCTGGATCGTATTCCAAGCTTTCATACGATAAGGCTAGCTCAGAACTAGTCATTCAGCAGCCAAATGGGGGCGACAAAAAGGTTCCGGCAACCCAGCAACAATTGGACAACTTAGGGGTTAAGATTAAGATTTCACAGTTTACAAATGGGGGAATCACTCAGGCGGTTTCGATTCCAAACACGTACCAGCGCTTAAAACAGCGCCCGGCTAGTTTGTGGGATGTCACCGGTAGCATGGTTCGTGGGACAATTCAAGCGGTTGATATCATGGTCTTCATTTTTGTCCTTGGTGGTTTGATTGGAGTTGTGAAGGCGAGTGGGGCGTTTGAGTCTGGCTTGCTTGCGTTGACGAAGAAAACCAAGGGTCACGAATTTTTGCTCATTTTCTTTGTCGCCATTTTAATGGTTCTTGGTGGAACACTTTGTGGGATTGAGGAAGAGGCGGTGGCCTTCTACCCAATTTTGGTACCGATTTTCATTGCGATGGGCTACGACTCGATTGTCTGTGTCGGAGCCATATTCCTCGCAAGTTCGGTCGGAACTTCATTTTCAACGATTAATCCGTTCTCAGTCGTAATCGCGTCAAATGCTGCGGGGACTAACTTCACACAGGGACTTGATTGGCGGATTTTCGGTTGTGCGGTCGCTGCGATATTTGTCATCTTCTACCTGCACTGGTATAGCAAAAAGGTTAAAGCTAATCCAGAATTTTCATATTCATACGAAGAAAAAAAATCTTTCGACAAAATGTGGTCAGTTTCTGCAGAAGAAAAATTCTCTGGAGAATCAAACGAAGTTAAGATTAAGAAGGCAGCCTTTACGGTTCGGAAAAAGCTGATTTTAGTGCTGTTCGTTGTCACATTTCCAATTATGGTTTGGGGCGTTATGTCGCAAGGCTGGTGGTTCCCAACCATGGCATCATCATTCCTGTTATTTGCCATCATCATCATGTTCCTAACTGGGACGGGAGAATTTGGTATCGGTGAAAAGGGCGTTGTGGATGCATTCGTCAATGGGGCATCAAGCCTAGTCGGCGTTTCACTCATCATCGGGTTAGCTCGGGGGATTAACCTCGTTCTAAACGAAGGGATGATTTCTGATACAATGCTTCAGTTCTCATCATCACTTGTTGCTAACATGAACGGACCCTTCTTCATTCTAGTGATGCTGTTCATTTTCTTCATTCTTGGCTTTATCGTGCCATCGTCATCTGGTTTGGCCGTTCTTTCAATGCCAATCCTGGCACCACTTGCTGATAGCGTGAATATTCCACGTTTCGTGGTCGTTACCGCCTATCAATTTGGACAATATGCAATGCTGTTCCTGGCCCCAACCGGCTTAGTAATGGCAACTCTACAAATGTTGGACATGAAGTATTCCCATTGGTTGAAGTTTGTTTGGCCAGTTGTCGTCTTCGTTCTGGTATTTGGTGGCAGTATTTTAGTCGCGCAAGTGTTAATTTATTAAAATAAAGAGCACCTCAATGGCCGAATGTTGGCTGTTGAGGTACTTTTTGGTTCTATACTTTTTCCT
>NZ_AZGJ01000035.1 GCF_001436395.1 Secundilactobacillus malefermentans DSM 5705 = KCTC 3548
TAACTTTTTTAGAGCCCATCAATCTCGTTGTCAGTGCTTCTTTTACTTCTTAAAACTATCTAAAATAGCCATACACAATCCGGCTGCCGTTAATAAAGGTAGTTCATCTTCCACTGCAAATACATACTTGCTTGGATTAGAAACATCCCTTCTTAACGCCAGAACCTTCCGACTCGAATCACTTGTTCGAAGCTCGAAATAGGTATTCGCTGGGTAAGGCACCAACGTGTAGTCCATG
This sequence comes from Secundilactobacillus malefermentans DSM 5705 = KCTC 3548, assembly GCF_001436395.1. Lineage (GTDB taxonomy): Bacteria > Bacillota > Bacilli > Lactobacillales > Lactobacillaceae > Secundilactobacillus > Secundilactobacillus malefermentans. Next base: position 239 of record NZ_AZGJ01000035.1, read on the forward strand.
CTCCCAACGTTAACCTTATACGGTTGTTTATAATTACTATTTTGAGTTGCTAAACTTGCAACCAATTTATCATCAACTAAAATATCATACTTACTTCCAAAGACTTGAATCTTCGAGTTTAAAATGAGTGTTTGCCCTTTGATTTCCATTTTAAAAGAAGTCGGGATTGCAACCATCCATCCTAAAAATGAATTCCAAATACTTGACCAGAAATGATCTTTTGCCCCAGCTAGCCTTTGTCCCTGACTATCCGACAGCAAGAATCGATTCCCTTTTCTTGCATTAACTTCTAAGTAAGCCTTCGTTACCGTCACTTTTTAGCTCGCCCCTTTGGTTTCCTGAACATTGATTTGAAACTAAGCGACCCTCGATAAACGGTAATGAGTTGATGATCCATTTTCCGATTGAGGACGTGAATGACTCGTTTGGTATCTCGGGTCAAGAACTGAATCCGTTGACCATTTTTGGTTAAAACGAAGAATCCGCGAAACCACTTTTTGAAAATGACTTGAACTTGTATTTTAGCAATTTGATCATACGGGATTTGCACCCCATTCATTGACCAATCAGGCTTAAATTCAAGCCCAATGTTTCCTAAAACTAAATTGCCATGTAGCGCCTTAATTTGGTTTGGAAAATAGTTAGCCTTAATACTCAGTTCATTAATTTGATTAAACAAGTTTACTCACACCATTCTATCCTAATAATCCGATCCAGTAGCCAAAGATACCAATGGCGAACATCAAGAAGATTAACCAAATCGCATTCATTTTCTTCCGAAGTAACCAGATACACATGAATGTCAAAAGTAATGGAATCAAACCAGGAAGTAATTCATCGAAAATTCCTTGTAAGGTCATTACAGTGGTTTTGCCGTTAACAGTAGCCTTAGAAATAACAAGTGGGAAGTTAATGGTCGTCCAACGAGGAACTAACACACCCATGATAAACATACCAAGGATTGAAGCACCAGTTGTTAGTTTTTGAATCAAACTTCCACCTAAGTTAGCAACAATGTTGGTTCCTTGATCGTAACCAATCTTTTGAAGATACCAACGGGATGCCAAACGAATGGCGTTCCAAGCAACAAAGAAAATAATTGGTGCTAAAAGGCCAGAACCTGAGAGTGCCAAACTAGCAGCAAAGGATGCGATAACTGGTCGAATTGTTCCCCAGAAAATAGGATCTCCGACACCAGCCATTGGTCCCATAGTACCAACTTTAACACTGGCAATGGTTGCATCATCAATAGGCTTACCATTTGCACGTTCTTCTTCCATAGCCATTGAAATACCACCGATTAACGATGTCATAACGGGCGTTGTTTGCATGAAGGTCAAGTGTCGTTGCAAAGCAGCAGCAGTTTCCTTGTCATCACCCTTGTAAAGCCGTTTGATCGTTGGAATCATTTGGAAACAGAATCCAACGTTTTGTACACGTTCATAGTTCCATGAACCTTGAAGGAAACCAGCACGCCAAAATGTTTTAACCATGTCACCATGGGTTAATCTTTTTTGCTTTTCTACAGTTTCATTATCAGCCATTAGTCTCACCCCTCTATAATTCATCTAGGGCGCGATCAATATCGTCGCCACCCGAACTTGTTTCTTCACCAGCAGCACCTTCAACAACAGTTGATTGTGCATTGAATCGTGGAGAAAGCTTGACATAAATTAAGGCAATGCAGACCCCTAAAATACCAAAGGCAATTAGGTTTAACTTAGTAATTGCAGCTAATACGAAACCAATGAAGAAGAATGGCCATACTTCATTGTTAGCCATCATATTGATAACCATCGCAAATCCGACAACAACCACGAAGCCACCGGCAATTGAAAGTCCCTTAGTAATAACCTTAGGAATTGCATTCAATGCCCCTTGAACTGCTTGTGGGCTAACGATTGTAACAATGTACGTTGGAATAGCAATTCTTAATCCTTGAATCACCATATCCAAGTAGTGAATGCCATCAATTCCCTTAATATCTGCAGCTTTTGCACGGCTATCAACAACGTGAGCCATCAAAACAATAAGTGAACGAACGAAGATGTTCAAAACTTGTCCAGCAACGGCCAATGGAATGGCAATTGCAATACCATTTGAAACACTTAGGTTTGCAGGTCCACAAACTAGAACAGCAGATACGATTGATGCTAGTGCAGCGTCCGGTGGAATTGCCGAACCAATATTCATCCATCCAATTGCAATTAATTGAAGTTGTCCACCAAGTAAAATACCTGATGAAACATCTCCAAGTGCCAAACCAACTAATGTACAAGCAATTAGTGGTTGTGCCAATTCCCATTCGTCAAGGACAACATCGACCCCGGCAAGAAAGGCAACGATTAGTAATAATATTACTGATATCGCACTCATTTATTTCATCCCTTTTAAAATTATTAGTGGCTATAGATCAGCCTTTTTAAGTAATCCCATTACATCAACAGCTGAATCACCAGGTACCTGTTGACGTGACAATTTACTACCATGTTCATTTAAATCTTTAAATGCAGCAACATCATCATCGTTAACTGATAAGTTAGATGCGATAATGGTTTTGCCCTCTTCAAAAGTCATATTTCCAACGTTGATTTCTGGAATACTGACACCAGCTTCAACCAAACGTTCCATATCTCTTGGACCTTCAGTCAACAGTAAAATTTCAAGGCTATCAAGACGTTCGTCTGAATATGCCTTTATCATCCGGTCAACGCTTAAAACATTTGCCTTTATACCAGCTGGAGCTGCTTGAACAAGCAACGTCTTACGTAACTTATCGTTAACGACCGTATCAGAAACGATAAAGATTCGGTTAGGTTTAACCATGTTAACCCAACCAGTTGCAACTTGACCATGCAATAGTCGATTATCAATTCGAGCTAATTTAATTTTGAACGACATCAGAATGCCTCCTATAAATAATTTCTAAATCCAAATAACTGAGACAGGCTTATAACAAGTCGTCGTCATCGTCATCATCTTCAGTAAGTTCAAGATGTTTGACGCCATCCTTAGCAGTTTCTTCCAAATGAGGAACAACCTTGCTCAAATCTTGATCCCGAACGGTATATGATTCAATGAGCATTGGCAAGTTTAACCCCGTCATAAGCGCCATCGTATCTAAATGTTCCGCTACAATTCGACTTGCTGCATTAAATGGTGAGCCACCCCAAAGGTCAACCAAGAACAAAACTTGGTCATCTTTGTCAAACTTTGCTAGTGCGGCATTATACTTTGCAATCAAGTCATCTGGTCCTTCAGTAGGTTCAAAGGTCACTGTTTCAACCTTCTCTTGCTTCCCAAAAATCATGGTAGCTGATTGTAGAATTCCCTTTGCAAAATTACCGTGACTTGCAACAATAATTGCTAACATTTTGACACCTCCTTTGATTAGTTTTGACACCAACATTTAAAATAATAATTGCTTTCAATAAAGTCATTCATAATGAATAGGCTTACATTTCCGATGTAAAAAATAAATAACTCATTTTTTAGTCTGAAACGGATCGTTAATGTCCTCATATAATATAGCATAATACAGCGCTTACATCCACACTACATCAGCGTTTTGCGGAAGTTTTTGGAAGTGTAATGAAATGGCTTACTTTTGAAAAGTTCCACTGCTTTCATTTGAAAGTAGTTTGAAGTTCACATGAAAATAAAAAAGCAACCCACAGGTAGCGGTCGCTTACAAATTCATTTTCATAGAGTCAGTAATTCGGTTGGATCATCTATTTTAAATTCGGCACCGGCCATTTTTGCATGCGGATTATTGCCCCAGGTCACTAGACCAAAAGCAACATTTGCTGCATGTGCCGCTTGCATATCGTATGGTGTATCACCGATATAAATCGTCTCATCAAACTTGGCGTCCAGTCGCTTAACTGCCAATATAATTGGATCTGGTGCTGGCTTGCCTCTTTTCGTATCATCAAAGAAAACAAATTTGGAAAAATACTTATCAATTCCAAGTGGCACAATATCCCGATCAAATTCAAACTTTCTCTTTGACGTCATGATGGCGAGTTCCGTGTTCGGCCTTTGGCTTAACTTACTGAGCATTTCCTCAATTCCAGAGAAAAGATGCACCTCATCCTGATGAGCGGGAATTCGATTAGCCCATTCTTCCAAAATATCTGGAATCAGATTCTCAGGTATCTTTAAAATTTTAAGCGCATCATCGCCTGGAATTCCAAACGTTGCAACTAATTCAGTATAGTCACGGTTAATCCCCCGCTTGTTCAACACATCCTGCAGCGATAACATGTACATTTTCTCGGTATCAAGTAAGGTGCCATCTATATCAAAAATAAAGTTTTTAATCATCTTCGTCTCCTACCTTTTAGACAACAATTAAATTTAGATGGTTTTGTTTCATTAAGTCTCTTCCAGAATCTTGCACGGAATCATCCGTATAAAGTGCTTCGACATCTGTAAAATCAAATTCTCGAACCGTTCCTGGGCTGCTAAACTTTGTTGCGTCACTTAAGACAAACGTCTTGCTTGCATGACGCATCATCCCCCTGGCCGCTTCGCTTCTGCCTAGATCACTATTTGTAAATCCGCGAGTTGGATCGATTCCATCAACACCAACAAAAAATTTATCAACGTAAAAACTCGAAGCCATTTGCTCCACCATCGGGCCAACATTTACTTGGGCCGATTTTTGATATTCGCCCCCCAGCAAAACAATTTTTACGTTCTTAAGTTTACGAATGTACGTTGCAATAAAGGCAGAATTAGTAATAATCGTAACGCCTCTTTTTTGGGAGGCAACTTCACTTGCAAACAACGCACAAGTTGATCCATTTTCAATCATAATGGTTTCGTTATCAGAAACCAATTCTACTGCTTTACTTGCAATTCGTAATTTTTCCTCATAGCGAGACGATAATCGAACTTGAGTATCATCGGAGTTATTTAAAACAACGCTACCATGGTGGCGTTTAACGAATCCCATTTCTTCTAAATGAATTAAATCTTTTCTAATCGTCACTTGCGAAACATCGAAAACTTCAGCAAGTCTACTAACTTCGACTTTCCTTTCGCGATTGACGAGGGAAATAATTTTTGCTTCCCGATTCATAATGTCACCTCTATGAGATTGTATCATATTTACGCATCGGAATAACATTTAAGACTATTTCACTGACCGATATTCCAAAAGATCACCCGGTTGACAGTTTAAAGCTTCACAAATTGCTGAAAGTGTCGAAAATCGAATTGCTTTTGCCTTACCGGTTTTCAAGATTGATAAATTTGCCAGGGTAATGCCAACTTTTTCAGATAGTTCGGTCATACTCATCTTTCTTTTTGCTAACATAACGTCCAAATTAACCACAATATCCATTTTCATCACCTCAGACTGTTAGTTCATTTTCTTTTTTAAAGGTTATTGCTTCAGAAAGTAATTTCTGCAAAACAGCCGAGAATACCGTCATCGTTGCCCCAGCTAAAGCAACCAGAAAGTCCATGAGTACGATACCTGGCGCGTCCTCCGCTTGTGCCACAAAAAAGGCAATTGGCGCCCCAACAACAAACAATAGAAACACAAATAAACTTGCATACTTAATTCGCTTAATCGGTTTAATTGTCAGTTCCGTGAAAACCCGGCGTTTCTCAATCTGATTTAAGATTAACCAAACCTGACTGACAGCAAATAGAAATGCGATAACCGTTAATTCAATTTCCAGAGCCAATCCAATGTATGCCCATTGATAAGTGAATTGGGACCAATCTGAAATAATTCCAATTAGAATTGCGACAGGAATGAGACCCCCAACCATACCGACAATCGCCAGCGAAAGGATTATCAATGCAATTCTTAAAAATAATGTTTGCTTTTTCATCATAGCCATCCCCTTTTCGTTCTCATCATATTCTGAAGCTTATCGTTTATCAATAAATAAATATTGTTTTACGATAAGCTTTAACCTAATTTAAGAAACGAAAAAAGGGTTGAACCATTTAGGTTCAACCCTTTACGTAATGCGGCCAAGAAGACTCGAACTTCCACCGGGATAATCCCGACAAGATCCTTAATCTTGCGCGTCTGCCAATTCCGCCATGGCCGCATATCAACAAGAACCACTATATCAAAAATTAACTCTGATGACAATAGCTCTAGCGATAAAATAATTGGATTTTTTTAAACTGACTCAAAATCAAGCACTCTGTTTGACCAACCGTAGCTTATGATGACAGCGACTACAAGCAAAACGAGTTAAATCAATTCGCCGCTTACGTGGATAATTTTGGCCACAATTCACACACTGATAGAGGTATCTCACCGCTCGTTGTCCAGTTGGTCTAATTGGTGAGTATCGTAGCCCGTGAACCTCTGACAATAGTTGTTTAAAGGCTCTCGTCCCATGACCACCAGTTTGTCCAGCTAAGTGCAAATGATAGTGACAAAGCTCATGTTTGATTGTGCCAATAAGGCATTCCATCCCAAACTCTGACAATATCCTAGGATTAATATCAATATGATGATCATTTAAGTGATAGCGTCCACCCGTGGTTTTTAGTCGGTTATTAAAATTCGCCGTATGTTGAAATGGCTTTTTAAAATAATCAATTGAAATTTTCTGAACTAATTGCTGTAATTCCTCATTTGACATTCTGGGCTTCCTTTGAAGGATCCACCATGGTTAACTGAATCCGATTGCGTTTGCTGTCCACATCCAAAACCCACACGGTTACAATATCACCTACTGAGACGACATCACTCGGCTTTGAAATAAACTTTTTGGTCAAATGAGAAATATGAACGAGTCCATCCTGTTTAACCCCAATATCAACAAATGCGCCAAAATCGATCACGTTCCGGACTGCACCTTGTAACTGCATCCCCGGTTTCAAATCAGCCATTGTCAAGACATCGGTTCTCAAAATTGGTGCTGGCATATCATCTCGTAAATCTCGTCCAGGACGATTCAAACTTTCTATAATATCGGAAATCGTTTCTTCACCCGCATTTAATTCAGTACCCAGTTCTGTCACCTGTACGTGATCAGCGTTTACCAAGTTCTGACCATTTAATTTTGACAAATCTATTTTAAGTTTATAAATAATTTTCTTAGCAATTGGATAGCTTTCTGGATGAATGTCGGTATTATCCAGCGGATTATCACCATCAATAATTCTCAAAAACCCAACAGATTGCTCATAAGCTTTTGGTCCTAATCTAGGAACTTTTTTTAATTGTAGTCGACTGGTAAACGTCCCGTTCTCGTTCCGATACGTCACAATATTTTTAGCTGTCGTTTTGGTTAATCCTGAAATGTGCGTAAGTAACTCTAGACTAGCCGTATTCACATTGACACCAACCTGGTTTACAGCGGTTTCGACTACTTGATCCAATTTATCATCCAGCTGTCCCTGCGCAACATCATGTTGATATTGGCCCACTCCAACCGCCTTGGGATCGATTTTTATCAACTCGGAAAGTGGATCTTGAAGTCGGCGGCCAATGCTGACAGCAGAACGTTCTTCAACGTTAAATTTGGGAAACTCATTTCTGGCAACTTTACTAGCAGAATAAACTGATGCACCTGCTTCATTCACAATAACGTACGATACCTTGTGATCAAGTTTTTTAATGATATCCGAAACAAATTGCTCCGATTCACGACTTGCAGTTCCGTTGCCAATCGCAATAATTTCGACTTTATACTTCTCCAATAGGTCAGTAAATTCCCCAGCCGCTGCCTGCCGCTTTGCGATGGAAGCCGGTTTGTGAGGGTAAATTACTTTTTTAGCTAGAAATTTACCATTGGGATCGAGTATTGCCAATTTACATCCAGTTCGATAAGCCGGATCAAATCCTAAGACAACTCGATTTTTCATTGGCGACTGCATCAGTAAATGATAAAGATTATTTCCGAATACATCAATTGCATGTTCTGACGCCATCTCCGTAAGTTCACGCCGAATTTCTCGTTCAATTGTGGGACCAATGAATCGTTTATAAGCATCTTGAAGTGCGTCGTTAACGACATCTACCGCTGGTCCCTTTTTGTTTCCAATTAATTGAAAATGTAGGTAATGGTCAATTGCATCGGTTTCAACTTTTACAGATACTGACAGGACGCCAGACTCTTCACCCCGATTAATTGCTAATACTTGATAGCTGCTCAACTTGTTCAATTTGGACTGAAAATCATAGTAGGTCTCGTAGACACCATTTTCATCTTTTTCAGCACCTTTAGATTTTACCTTGGTCACTAGCTCAGCCTTGCTATTCGTGTAGTTCCGGATCCATTCCTTAAACTGTGGACGTTCTCCGATTGCTTCAGTTAGGATTTCATGAAGTCCTGCAAGCGCATCATCGACCGTTTCAATTTTCATGTCTGGATTCACGTATTTTTGGGCTTCAACCTCAACACTGGCTTGTTGGAATCTAAGAACCCATTCAGCTAGTGGGGTTAAGCCTGCTTCTTTGGCCTTTTGCGCCTTTGTCCGGCGTTTTTGCTTGTAGGGTAGGTAAATATCCTCAACTAGCTGCAGTGTCTCAGCAGCCTCAATTTGCTTTGCTAGAGCAGGTGTTAGTTTTTCTTGTGCCGTAATTTGATTTTTAACTTCCTGCTTGCGCTTCTCCAGCTTTTCAACCTGGTTGAAGGTTGATTGAATTTCACGAATTTGAACTTCATCCAAACTCCCCGTCTTTTCCTTCCGATACCTTGCAATAAAGGGCACTGTATTCCCCTCATCCAGCATCGTTAACGTACTTTTAACTTGTTGCGGGCGATATTTTGATAACAACTGCTGTACTTTGTTTACTAACTGCTCATCCATGAATTCTTCTCCTCATAAAAAACAGTCAACCCATTATGAATGAGTCGACCATCTATTTTTACATTGTAGACGCCATGATTCGCTGTGCATACAGGCTCACTTTATCCATCATATTTTCTTGTGTCTTTTCAGATTCATTGAATGCTTTTTCATCAACATTAGCATTTTCAACGTCGATCGCATCTACCATTTGCTGACAAGCAGTTGCGTAGTTTCTATAGGCAGCTACTAACTGTTTATGCTTTCCAAGGATTCTCACTGGTACACTAGCTTGCTCCAAACGATTAACGTTTTCAGCGTAAGTATCAGTTCCTACTTGAAAATTTGCTTTGATAGCTGTTAGACGATCAGCCGCAACCTCGCTTAACTTTCCATCATCAATCGCTTTTCGTAGTTCAGTGAAATCTGTACTCATCTTTTCGCCCATTTCATCCGTTTTCGTTAAAACATCTGATAAAACCGGAAAATAAGCACTCATTGCTGTTGGTTTCATATTGTCGCGCTCCTCTTTTAAGACTTTTCAAAAAGTCGTTGAACTAATTTTACAATTTCCACAATGACTATGATTGAAACTCCGGCAATTAGCACCGTTACCCATTGAATCATGGTCAAGCTTGTCACATGGAATAGATTATTGAAACCTGGAACTAGAATCGTCACTCCGAGTAGTATGAACGCCAATAGGATTGCCCAGTTGAACGCTTTATTCCGGAATAGGCCAACCTTGAAAATGGATTGACGAACCGTTTTGGAGTTAAATGCATGGAAAAGTTGGATTAATCCAAGTGTGGCAAAGGCCATTGTAAGCGCATCTCCATGAGCCAGTGACTCGTTAGCATGGACTGGGAAACTAATGGCAAACCAGTAAACGCCTAAAGTAATCAGGCCTTCTAAAATTCCCTGATAGAGGATATTTCCAAAAACACCACCGGAGAAGAAATTCGATTTTCTTCCACGCGGTTTTCGCTTCATGATATCTGGTTCGGCTGGTTCAACTCCCAAGGCAATTGCTGGGAAAGTATCTGTTACTAAGTTAATCCATAATATTTGGACTGGCGCCAAAATTTGCCATCCCATTAACGTCATCACGAAAAGGGTTAGTACCTCTCCCAAGTTAGCTGATAATAGGTACTGAAGCGCCTTTTGAATATTTGAGAAGACTTTTCGGCCCTCTTCAACTGCAATCACAATCGTTGAAAAATTATCATCGGCAAGAACCATGTCGCTGGCACCCTTAGAAACTTCAGTACCCGTGATTCCCATTCCAATTCCAATATCTGCCGCTTTTAGGGAAGGTGCATCATTAACACCATCACCAGTCATTGCAACGACTTTTCCTTTAGATTGCCAAGCGTTCACAATCCGAACTTTATGTTCAGGAGAAACTCGCGCATAAACTGAATAGTTTGAGACCTGTTTTTTAAAGTCTGCATCAGATAATTCATCCAACTCAGCACCCGTAATAACTGCATGGTCTTCAGTCTCATTTATTATTCCAAGTCGCTGGGCAATTGCAGAGGCAGTGTCCCGATGATCACCCGTAATCATAATTGGTCTGATACCGGCTGATTTCGCCTCTTCCACTGCACCGGCAACTTCTGGACGCTCCGGATCAATCATTCCTACGAGTCCGACAAAAATTAATTCTTTTTCCGCATTTTCTGAATTCAAAGGATTTGGAACAGCATCTACTGGTCGATAGGCAAAGGACAAGACGCGAAGTGCTTGAGTCGCAAATTCGTGATTAGCTGATAAAATTGCCGCTTTGTCTGCGTCAGTAATTTCTCTGACGATTCCATTGTCGTCAATTTGAGTCACTCGTTTTAAGAGTTGGTCAGGTGCCCCTTTTGCCATCTGTACAATTTTGCCATCCGTCGTTTGATTAAAGGTTGACATTAACTTTCGTTCCGAATCAAAAGGCAACTCTGCAATTCTCTTATTCTCCTGAACGATATCATCAACCGACTCGTCCTGGTTCAAGAAGTACTGGACTAAGGCAGTTTCAGTCGGATCACCTGCAAGACCCTCATCAGTAAATTTCGTATCATTACTGAGGACCATGACTTTAGCAAGCCAACTATTTTTAGCAATTTTTGTATCTTTAACATCTGTTAATTGACCATTTAAATAACTTTTTTCAACTGTCATTTTATTTTGAGTCAAGGTACCAGTTTTATCAGAAGCAATAATATCTGTGCTTCCAAGCGTTTCAACAGCTGGCAATTTTCTAATTAATGCGTGGCGCTTGGCCATTCTCTGAGTACCGAGAGCCAAAGTAACCGTTACGATAGCTGGTAATCCTTCTGGAATAGCAGCGACAGCTAATGAAATTGCCGTCAACAGCATATCGATCACTGTTTCTTCGCCTCTAAGTAACCCAATTCCGAAGATCACTGCTGCAATAATCAGAATTAATCCTGTCAGCCATTTACCAAGTTGCGTCAGATTTTGCTGAAGTGGTGTTTGCATTTCTTTTGCAGCATCAATCATACCGGCGATTTTACCAACTTCAGTTTTCATTCCAGTTCCAACTACCACACCACTCCCTTTTCCGGCAGTGATGTTGGCATTCATAAATGCCATGTTTTTACGGTCACCTAATGACAAGTTGTCGTCCATAATAGCATCCGTTTGCTTACTAACTGGGACTGATTCACCAGTCAATGCAGCTTCCTCGACTCGCATTGAAACCGCAGAAATGAGTCTCATATCTGCTGGAACAATATCGCCGGCTTCTAGATAAACAAGATCTCCAGGAACCAGTTCCCGACTTTTAACAGTCGTCACTTTGCCATCACGTTCAACGTGGGCAATGGGTGCAGACATCTCCATTAAGGCATTGATGGCTTCTTCGGCCTTTGATTCTTGAAAAACACCAAAGATGGCATTCAAAATAACAACCGCCAAAATAATCATGGCATCCACGTGTTCTCCTGAAATACCAGCGATAATCGCCGCCACAATTAAAACAATAATCATTAAATCTTTAAATTGTTCAATGAATTTTTGAAAGAGCGTTGTTTGCTTTTTCGCAGCAAGTTCATTAAAACCAGATTCCACTCGTCGTTGCTCAACCTCTTTTTCGGTCAGTCCACCCACTTGGGCTTTTAACTCGGTAAGTGTTTGATCGACAGTTTGCTGATACCACGGTTGGGATTTGTTCATTTAGAGATCCTCCTAAGTTTTATTTCGTGAGTACGGTCTGATGCACGCAAGAACATTATTTCCAAAATTCATCATAAACGGTAATTGGAAGGTGTCGTTTATGTTGAGTCTTAGCATACCAATTTTCAATTGTTTGTGCAGCCTTTTCTTTAATTTCCTTTCCTTCCAAGTAATCGTCTATTTCTTGATAGGTAACTCCCAATGCCACTTCATCTGGTAATGCAGGACGATTATCCTCCAAATCAGCAGTTGGTACTTTTTCATATAGTTTAGCGGGAACGCCGAGCTCTTTAAGCATCAGCTTGCCTTGACGCTTATCCAGTCGCCAAAGGGGCGTTACGTCAGCAGCACCATCGCCAAATTTAGTGTAGAAACCAGTGACGGATTCAGCAGCGTGATCGGTTCCTACGACGGCACCGTGGACCTCGCCTGCAATTGCATATTGCGCAACCATTCGCTGTCGTGCTTTTACATTTCCCTTATTAAAATCACTAATCGGCATTTGATTTTCAGCAACTGCTGCTTCGGTCGCGTCAGTCATCGCCTGAATATCAATTCTGAGAACTTGATCAGGTTTCATAACCTTAATGGCAGCCATTGCATCTGCTTCATCTGCCTGCTTCCCATATGGTAACCTGACGGCGTAAAATTGGTAATCGCTATCTCCGGTCTCATTTCGAATTTCAGTAATCGCCGTTTGAGATAGGATACCAGCTAGGGTTGAATCTTGCCCACCTGAAATTCCAAGAACGAGTGATTTAAGAAATGAATTCTTTGTTAAATAGGCCTTTAAGAAATCGACACTTCGGCGAATCTCTTTTTGAGGATCAATTTCAGGCAAAACGTGTAACGCACTGATAATTTCAGCTTGCTGCTTTCTCAAATATGTCACTCCTTACTAAAATTTTAAATTACGAACATAATCATGAACTTCCTTGATAATTCGTGCTTTATTATCCCAACAATCTTGTGATAAATCTACTGGATAATCTTCAGGATTTAAATCTCGCTTGTATTCCGGCCAAAGTGCATCAAGATTCTGCCGACAAAACTGGCGAACTTCCGTCAATTTTGGTAAGTCATAAACTAACTTTCCCTGATCGTAAATTGTCTGCAGAATTGGCCGTGCTTTGAAGTCCGTCACGGTTTTGTTGATATAAATGTATTGGGGATGGAACATGTAAAGAGAGTCCTCAGTTCTTGGATCCTCATCAGAAAGCGTTAAATAATCTCCCTCAGATTTACCATCCTTATTTTTGGTAATCCGCCAAACTTGCTTTCTACCAGGTGTTGACACCTTTTCAGCATTATTTGAAAGCTTAATCGTGTCCTCGAGCTGACCGTCCTTGTTAGCCACAGCAACAAGTTTATAAACAGCACCTAAAGCTGGTTGATCAAAGGCAGTGATCAATTTTGTACCAACGCCCCATACATCAATTTTTGCATGCTGCATTTTCAAGGACATGATTGTCTTTTCGTCTAGGTCGTTTGACGCATAAATTTTGGCGTCTTTAAATCCAGCTTCATCCAATTGCTCTCGAACTTGTTTGGAGAGGTACGCCATATCGCCAGAATCGATCCGAACTCCTTGAAAATTAATCTTGTCACCCATTTCTTTGGCGACCTTTATGGCACTAGGTACGCCACTCTTGATTGTGTCATACGTATCAACAAGGAAAACACAGTCTCTGTGAGTTTCGGCGTAAGCTTTAAACGCGTCATAATCGTTGTGATAGGTTTGAACCAATGAATGCGCGTGGGTTCCACTAACGGGGATACCAAAAATTTTTCCTGCTCGCATATTTGACGTTGCATCAAAACCGCCAATATACGCAGCTCTAGTCCCCCAAATTGCGGCATCAAGTTCTTGGGCTCGTCGGCTACCAAATTCCATAAGCGCATCGTCACCAGCTACTGAGCGAATTCTTGCAGCTTTGGTTGCAATTAGGGTTTGATAGTTGATAATATTAAGCAAGACCGTTTCGATTAGCTGACAGTCTGCAAGTGGCCCTTCAACCTGAAGAATTGGTTCATTCTCAAAAACTAATTCTCCTTCAACGGCTGAACGGATTGTTCCCTTAAATTTGAAATTTTTCAAATATTGAATAAAGTCGGCTGGGTAGTTTCCGGTACTGGCTAAATAATCAATATCACTCTTCGAAAACTTTAAATTTTCAATATACTGGACAATGTGTTCCAATCCAGCAAAAACTGCATAACCATTTTCGAACGGCATTTTTCGGAAAAACACTTCAAATACCGCTTGCTTGTCCTGAATACCCTCTTTAAAATAGGTTTGAATCATACTTAACTCATAAGCATCAGTGTGTAATGTTATGCTATCATCCAGATATTGTTCTGCCATCGTTAGCTTCTCCCTTAGTTAATTACTGTTTAATTATTATAAGATACATTTTATCATTATTTAGGGAGACCGTCAGTTTCTCAAACTCGAATTTTGTTCGCGAAAGGATGTTTCTGATTTGAAATCACATTTTCCAGTCGTCAATGTTTTAGGGGTTTCATTTATAAATACGACAAACGCCAAGTTTATTCATCAACTTACACAGGATATTGACGAAAGAAAAAATACGTTTGTCGTGACCGCAAATCCTGAAATTGTGATGTATGCGGATAGTCACCCTGACTATGCAGCCACTATTAAGGATGCTGATTACGTTACACCTGATGGTATCGGCATTATTAAAGGGACTCAGATGTTAAACCAGCCACTGCAAGAACGAATCACTGGATATGACACATTTTTATCGCTATTAAAATGGGGCAATGATCAACATAAGTCCGCCTACTTTCTCGGAGCAAAACCAAAAGTTATTTTAGATTTAAAAAAAGTCCTGACAAAAACATACCCTAACTTAGTTATTGCTGGCATTCATGACGGATACTTCGATAATGAGGCCCCAATTATCAATGACATTAAAGAGTCGCAACCAGATCTTGTTTTTGTTGCACTTGGATTTCCAAAACAAGAGAATCTCATTGCTAAGTATCGCCACGTCAACAATGGCCTTTGGATTGGCATAGGTGGTAGTTTCGATGTCTTGTCTGGCCACGTAATCCGAGCACCCAAGTTCTGGCAAGATCACCATTTGGAGTGGCTTTACCGGGGATTAACCGATCCCAAACGGGCCAAACGTTTATTGAGCTTACCAAAATACCTGCTTAAAGTTAAAAAATCAAAATAACGCTTTTAATAATTAAGATACCTAAAAAATGGAACCCAATCCTCATTTCGAGAATTAGGTTCCATTTTTTAATTATTTTTCTAAGTAGAACTCAAATCGTTCGCCAACATATTGTGTTCTCACGTATTCAAATGGTCGCCCATCTTGCAAATAAGACACCTGTCTCAGTCGCAAAATTGCTTCACCACGTTTGATATCCAAATATTCTGCAATTCGTTCTGCTGCAGACATTGCTGAAACTGTCTGCTGGGCTTTCCCTATCACGAGATGCTCTTTATCTTCAAGTGCACGATAAAGAGATTCCGTTACTTCACTCTTAGACAAGCCATTAACAAGAGCAGCCGGAACAGTCGCAACTTCAAAACATATCGGAATATCATCACCGTATCGAATCCGTTCCATTCTGAGGACTTCATCCCCATCATTCAACTGTAACTTCTCCATCTCACTCAAAGAGGGAGACATCAGATGATACGTAATCGTCTTGCTGGTTGGTACCTTCCCTTGTGCAACCATTAAGTCAGTAAAACCGGTAACTCCTGACATCTTTTCTTGCACTTTTTGATTGGCAACATAAGTTCCAGAACCCACATGACGTTCAAGGATTCCTTCATCAACTAAGGTTTGAACCGCTTGTCGTAGTGTCATTCGACTGACACCAAACGTAATCGCGAGCTCCCTTTCCGATGGGATTCGATCACCAATTGCCCATTTCCCAGCTTCAATGGCTTTTCGAATATCATTATGAATTTGAATATAAATTGGCGAACTCATTTTCCACACTCTCTTCTATCAAACTTCTTATTTGTTATTAAATTGTCGCCCATAACTAAAGGTTTCTTCCAGATTCAACTGGGAATCAAAAACATTGATATCGGCATCCTTGCCAACTTCCAAAGTTCCCTTATTCTCAAGATTGAATTCCTTCGCTTGGTTAACTGAACTCATTTTAACAGCATCTGACACGCTGCACCCAGTAAAACGAATCATATTTCTGAAGGCATCCTGAAATTGAAGGACTGAGCCTGCCAGATTACCACTTTCTAGTCTTGCTTGCTTATCTTTAACAATTACTTTCTGCCCGCCAAGTTCACTTTCGCCCTCAGGCATTCCCTTAGCACGCATCGAGTCAGTAACCAATTCGATTTTGTCTGCACCCTTTTGGTCAAATGCTAATTTAATCATATCTGGGACAATATGGAATCCATCGCAAATTAGTTCTGCGTACATGTTATCCTCTAACATCGCGTGGCCAGTCACACCTGGCTCACGGTGCTTAAACTCTCGTTGTGCGTTATATAAATGAGTGACATGAGTCGCCTTGCTATGGAGTAGCTGTTCCCGCGTTGCATTAGAGTGACCAACGGAAGGCACAATATGATGCGTCAAGCAGTAATTTTCAAATGCCCGTGCGCCAGTATCTTCAGGTGCATAGGTTATCAGCTTGACGCGATTACCAGACAATTTGTTCCAATTGTCTAATAACGCAACATCGGGATCTTTAATATACTTTTCTGGTTGCGCTCCTTTAAAGATTGCCGCAATAAACGGACCTTCCAAATGAATTCCTTGAATAACCGGGTTTTTTTCAGCAGCTAAGGCAATTCCACGCATCGCATGATCTAATTTTTCATTAGATTGCGTCATTGTTGTTGGAAAAAGGCTCGTAATACCCTCCAGAACCATTTTATTCACCATCTGGTCTATTTGGTCAGGGTCTCCGTCCATCGCGTCAAATCCATAGCCTCCGTGGCTGTGAACGTCAATAAAGCCTGGCACAACAATTTTGTTAGTGGCAATAACAATGTCATCGTCGGCTTCTGCCTGATAATCAGCCATATTTCCGATTGCTTCGATTGACTTTCCAAATCGAATATAACCGTTTTTGATAACTTCTACTCCAGTATAAATGACCGCATGCTTCAAGACTGTACTCATTTGAATCCTCCTAATTAGCTTAATAATTAACCTAATTATATATCGGTATAGACCAAATATGCAAGTTTAAATTGGTATCACTCGTTGTTTCGCTCAATTGTGGCATCGATTCCCTTAACCACGGCGGTCATGAAACCAGCCTCCTCCATTGCCAATAGTCCAGCAACAGTGCTACCTCCTGGAGAAGATACTTGATCCACAAGTTCAAATGGTACTTTATCAGACTTTAAAATCATTTGAGCTGATCCCAAAGTCGCCTGGGCTGCAATTTTGGTTGCCTCGCGCTTGTTTAATCCGTGTTTAACGCCAGCTCGACTCAATGCATCAATGAAAAAGTAGATATAGGCCGGAGAAGATCCAGCTAGCGCACTGAAAGTATCAAATTGATCTTCGGGCATTTCAGTAGTCATGCCAACTGCCTCAAAAATTCCCACAATGTTTTGCTTTTGCTGACCTGTTAAATTTTCACTCGCCTTTACAGCAGTCATTCCTGCACCAATCTGAACGTTCAAATTAGGTAATGTTCGTAAAATTGGTAGGTTATAATTGGTCATTTCTTCTATTTGGTTAATTGTTAGTCCAGCGACAATTGAAACAAGTACTTTATCTTGATGTTCTAAAGCCTCACGAATCTCTTTAAGGACAGGCTTGGCAGCGTTGGGGGTCACTGACAGCACAATAACGTCACTGTGTTTAACAACCGCCGTGTTAGAATCTACAGCAGTTACATTCGCAATTGAAGCAAATTTCTGATACGTCTGGTGAGCACTGTGAACAAAAATATCCTTATTTGTCACTGTTTTGCTTGCTAGCAATCCTTTAATAATTGCCTGTGCCATACCGCCAACACCAATAAATCCAAGTTTCATCAAAATCAGCCCCTATCTTAGAATTCTATTTTGACAATATCTAAATAACCTCGCAATGTCAATGGAACCGTTTACTAAATAATACAAAAAAAGATCAGTCACACTCCGTGACTGATCTTTATGGCTCTATACTTTTTCCTGTTGATGAACTACCAATGTGGTAATCTATTAACAGGATTTGACAAAGAGCCATCTTTATTGGACTAGCTGGGATCGAACCAGCGCATGACAGGATCAAAACCTGTTGCCTTACCGCTTGGCTATAGTCCAATAATGGTGGATGGGAGTGGATTCGAACCACCGAACCCGAAGGAGCGGATTTACAGTCCGCCGCGTTTAGCCAGACTTCGCTACCCATCCATATATAATAAAAAATAC
>NZ_AZGJ01000036.1 GCF_001436395.1 Secundilactobacillus malefermentans DSM 5705 = KCTC 3548
TCAAATATTGACTTCAATCCATTGAAATAGCAAAACTACTTGAAACAAGATCACTAAAATGGTGCATCGCC
The DNA here is from genome assembly GCF_001436395.1 of Secundilactobacillus malefermentans DSM 5705 = KCTC 3548. Taxonomy (GTDB): domain Bacteria; phylum Bacillota; class Bacilli; order Lactobacillales; family Lactobacillaceae; genus Secundilactobacillus; species Secundilactobacillus malefermentans. The sequence continues at coordinate 72 of NZ_AZGJ01000036.1, forward strand.
CATACGATAAGAAGTGCAGCACAACGAATTAAGTATTCTCCAAGATTTATTTCTTCATCTAAAAGTGCGAAGACAAGGATGAACAACCCAAGGTTATGGTACATCATTGAGCTTGAACCACTAATATATCCGGCAAAATGTAAAACTGAAGCTATCCCTATACTTAAAACTAGTAAGAAGATTCTTAACTCAGTACGTTTTCTTTGTGACTTATGTGGATTTACGAACGCCTGATTCCAAATTTCGGTATAAAAGCTTACAAATCCCGCAATAAAGAATACGGCAACCAATAACTGGGCTGCCCAAATCATGGGTGTTAAATTTCCTTCCATTTCCAAGTTCGTATCCCCCCACTTCGAAAAAAATTTAGTCATAAACTACAAATTTTATTTTGTTTTTCTTTGTTTATGTATGCGGTTACCTTACCATTATACTCATTTTGTTAGCGGCGACACAATATTTTTGTGAATTTATCCAAAATTCAGTAAAAAATTCATTTTTAGATTTAAAAACATCTTTTTAATAACTAATATATAGGAATTCCGTTGAAACCTTATTTCAAGTGGCTCACTCATGGCCATAGAATGTTTGATAAAAGAAGATAACAAAAAACACCTAGAGACCGCGGTTCTCAATAGGTGTTTTTCAATGACTATTTGTTGTTTGTCTTAATAACTTGACGACCATCATAGAAGCCGCAGTTTGGGCAAACATAATGAGATTTACGTAACTCACCACAGTTAGGGCAAGCACTCATGCCAGGCACTTGTAATTTGATGTGTCCACGACGCATGCGCTTCTTTGTTTTTGACGTTTTGTGTGTTGGTACTGCCACAATAAACCCCTCCTTCAATTTAAAATTATCCACTAGTGTAATATTTTTAATGTCTCACATCGGATCACTAATGATTGTCTTCCTGATCAGGGAAGAACTCCTTTAACTTTGCAAGACGTGGATCAACAACTTTATTGGCTGCCTTATGAGCTTCGAGATCTTCTTCTCTGATAACTTCCCAATCAGTTCCCTCTGGAAGTTCCTCAGTTGCCTTCTCATCACTCGACAACACTTGCATTGGTATCTGCAATAGAATATTATCCGCAACAGCTTTATCAAAATCAATTGAATCATTCTTAACAACGATGACAACATCTGATTCATCAAACTGCTTTAATGCACCTGCATCAGCAACATAAAACTCTGTAAAACTAAAATCGAGTTTCAGCTCCACTGGTGTAAGTGAACGGGTAGATGGGACCGTCAATTTTGTCAGAACGTGTGCATACACTAATGCATGCCCTTTTTCCACACTGACAATTCCTTTAACAAGGACAGGACTGACATCAAGAACTTGCATCGGTTTCCGATTAAGCAAATCCTCTTTAACATCGGTTGTCTCATTAAATTGAAGAGGCTCATCTCGATGATTCTTTACTAAGTCCTCCAATGACCATTCCATCACTTTACCTCCTAATGCAACGAATTTTATTATACCTGTCGTAATTTTTGTTGTCAAGGTAATTTCCTTGATAGCACAATGATTACTCCATTTTTTTTGATATATAAATTGGTTTTTGGTTCAATTGATTACTTTCCGTTTGGGCCATTAAATTCCACACCTGATCTGCAGTATCATCAATCAAATATGGTCCTGTTGCCCATGCCTGAGTCATTCGAGTAATTAAGTTAATCCCGTTCCACCCCTTTAGATGATGAAGCTGAGATCGTCCCTTATCGTCAAATGCGAGCACTCTAGTCGTTTTGATTCGTGTGTTCATTTGATCCGTAGTCGTTTGAAGTAAAACATAGACACACAATCGTTGAATTCTCGTGTAAGTATATCGTTTAGATTTTACGTTCTCAAAAAATGCTTTTATGTTAGTTGAATTAGCAACCGCATCTTTAAGTCGGTATTCAATTCCCTCAGTCATTTGATAAATTATTCGTAACTGAGACGGCGATGAAGTCATAAGGCGATACTTAAGTAGCGGCCAAGCTTGAGACCAATTCACAAGTGGCCTATTTTTTATTAATTTTCTAGTTTCTATGGGCACCGTCTGATCCAGCTTAACAAACTCCCCACGTTGAGCAGCAGATCTAATTGATTGTGCGCTCGCAATCCTTGCCCCACTCGCAATCTCTACATCTTGATGCCCTGCAACCACCCTAGCCATTGGAATTAATTCCATCGGATCTGTGAGCTGTGAATTTGCAAGTGTATAGCCGTATGCAAGAATATCATTTGAATCCTTTAATTTTATTCCCGTTTGATCCGTCAGATAATTCTGATAGGCTGTCGCATACGTTTGATCAAATTGGTGAAATTCTGCAATATTTCCCGGACGATTTTCCACCAATTCTTTAAAATTCAAATCAGGATGTTCTGCACCGAAAATAACTTTGTCACAACCTAATTGCTTTAAAAGCTTGATTGCACCATTTGCAAAAATATCTGCTGGTTGTACCGAAACATTCAATGGAAGCTCCACAACCAGATTAGTACCATGAAGAACGGCCGCCTTGGCTCGTTGCCATTTATCAATAATGGCTGGCTCTCCTCGTTGCATCCAATTACCGCTCATAGCAACGATTATCGTCGCATCTTTATCCAATTTTCGAGCAAATTCTAGCTGCTTAATATGCCCATTATGAAATGGATTATATTCTGCTATGATTCCAATGACTGCCATGATGCGCCTCCTATCGGCTACAGCTAAAGAACCAACGGGTTGTTTTATCATTCAACTCATCTTTACCAAAATTTGCTTTTACCTCAATATTTCTAAAGCCCACTTTTTTAAGCAAAGATTTATATGTCTCCAGCGGGTAAGTTCTTTCTTCGTGCAATTCACTAACTCTAGCATACGATTGTTTGTCTTCATCTAAAGTAAAGAAAGTTAAATCGTGTTCAACGGAATGGGGAATATCAGTCCCATAACTACTCCAAATAAATGCTTGTTCTTCGTCCTGATAGTTATACATATAGCCTGGATAAACGATATCCGTTTGATAGGGAGAGATCACGTCAAATAGAAATTGACCGCCTTCCTTTAAATGCTTTTCAACCTGACCAAATGCTTGTTCAAGTTCATCTTCATCTGTTAAATAACAAAATGAATCAGCAAAACAAGTAATATTTTGATAGGATTCTAAATCTGATAAATCTAACATATTTCCTTGCATCAGTGGCAGGCTTTTTCCAATTTCTTCCGCATGGACTCTCGCCAAACTCAACATCTCATCTGAAAGATCAAATCCACTCACTAAATAGCCAGCCTCAAGTAACTTGACAGCGAGTCGCCCCGTTCCACAAGCTAAATCTAATAGCTGACCATCCCGTCGTTCTATATTTTGGTTGACAAAATCCAGCCATTCATCGTACATAGCTGGATCAAAAAGTTCGTCATATAATTTTGCAAATGTTGAATAAATCATTATTAAGCCTCAATCCACTTGCTTAAGTCAACAAACGGTGCATCAGACCAAAGTTTCTCAAGATTGTAATGAGTTCGATCATCTTCATCAAACACATGCACAAAGACGTCTCCTAAATCAATTAAAACCCAACGGCCAGCATCTCGACCTTCAACCCGCTTAACTTCAGCGCCAGCCTCTGCCATTTTATCCATAATTTCATCGGTAATGGCTTGTACTTGACGTTTTGAACCACCGTTCATAATTAGGAAGTAGTCTGTTACGGTACTTAACCCTTCCATGTCGAGCGCAACAATATCGTCAGCTCGTTTGTCCTCGGCAGCCTTCGCCGCGATCTCTAAAATTTGTTTGCTATCCATTTAATATCTCCTTTACTTTATCAGAAGCACCTGGTACCCAAGCATTATATGTTTCGATTGTCTTTGGGTAAATAGGCTTTTGATTTGAAATCAAGTAGTTCAACGTGCTTGCTGTCTGGTATACAACCCCATCATCAAGATTATCATGTGTCACTTTTCGTGCCATTTCAACACCAGGAAAATTTCTGCCAGGTTCAATATAATCTGCCATGTAAATAATTTTAGCTAAAGTTGTCATATAAGTACTGCCAGTCGTATGGTATCTAACCGCATCCAAAATATCCTCATCAAATATTTTGAGTTCCTTTTTGATTAACTCAGCTCCAACAATACCGTGCCAGATGGCGTTACCCCAGTTTAACAAATCTGGGTCAAGTTGATAGTCAACAATTGCTTGTCTAAAGTCGTCATCAGACCTTTGTTTAGCATAATCATGTACTAGTCCAGCAATAGAGGCCTTTTCAGGATCCACATCATTTTCTTGAGCTAGTTGTATTGCTGTTTTTTCAACGCGTTGAACATGCTTAAACCGTGATTCATGCAATTGTTGCTTAATTTTACTCAACAATTCTTCCCTAGAATATGACGTAATATTTTCATGATAAATAATGGAATCAGTCAAGATATAATTGATGCTCCTTTATATATTGCTCTACACCCGGTGTCACTAAATAATGAATCGAATGATGATTTCTAATTTTCTTCCTAATTAACGTTGAACTCACGTCAATTAATGGCACATCCACCCAAATAACAGGAAAATCAGATTTAATCTCATACCCTTCACGTCGCACGCCGACAAATTTAACAATCTTTTGTAGTTCCGCGATTCGATGCCACTTCGGTAAATAAGCAACCATATCTCCGCCAATAATGAAAAAATAATCATTTTCAGGATGACGCCGACGTAATTCCAGCATCGTATCATAGGTATAACTGACGCCACCACGCATTATTTCACTTAACTCTAGGTGAAAACGCGGATTATTATGAATGCTTGCCGCCACCATTTTAGCACGATCTTTTGCATCAATTGCTAATTTTTTATCAACGTGAGGGGGAGTTGCATCCGGCATAAATAAGACCTCATCTAAATCTAATTGATCTGCAACCTGATCTGCAATGATGAGGTGTCCAAGGTGGGGAGGATTAAAAGTACCACCCAAAATACCAACTCTCTTTTTTTTGATACTAGTTGCTAAGAGTTTAACGGTCTGAGTTTTAGTACGTTCAAAAACATTAACCACCACTAGTCACTCCTTAAATATGTTCAACAACTGAAGAAAGCTTTTGATATTCTTCTTCCTTAGCAGGTAAATAAAGGACCAAAACTCGTCCGATTACTTGGACGACTTGAATGTTGGAGTTTTCCTCAATATATGACTTTGCTTCAGCCGTTGTAGCATCTGCATTTTGTAATAAATTAATTTTAATTAATTCCCGTTTCTCTAATCCACCTGCTAATTGATCAATCCATGATTGTGTTAACCCATTTTTACCAACTGAAAAAAGTGGTCTAAGATTATTAGCCTGTGCTCGTAAATATCTCTTTTGTTTTCCACGAAGTTCCATCTATTTCTCCTTTTATATCATTGCATCTCGCAAAATAACTGCTACACCCTCTGGCGCCCATCCAGCTACGACTACACCTTCTGGAACTGTTACCCAGCCAAGTCCTTCAATGACTAAATCGCTCTTTTTCGCTGTCTTTAATTCATGACGAACTAGTTTTGGAAAAGCCTCAATGTCCTCTTCCGTACTTGGTGGTGAAAGTAACTTGCCTAACTGGGCTTCATATAAACTATCTGCATTCTCTAATTTTGTTCGATGAATGTATAAATTATTTTCTGCGTACACTGTAAAGCCATTTTTTGGCCCATTTTCGTAATCAAATCTAGCAACGCCGCCAAAGAATAGTGTCTGGCCTTCATTTAACTGATAGACTTTTGGCTTAATTGACTTTTGAGGTGTGACAATTTTTAAATCATTACCATTTAAATAATGTGCCATTTGCTCTGCATGAATAATACCGGGAGTGTCGACCAAGAAATGGTCATCATCAAGCGGAATCTCAATTCGATCTAATGTTGTTCCAGGGAATCGTGATGTCGTGATTAAGTCAGCTTTACCAGTATTTTGTCGAATAATTTGGTTAATTAATGTTGACTTACCAACATTCGTAACCCCGACAATGTAGACGTCCCTATTTTTCCGATATTTATCAATCTGTACCAAGAGCGAATCTACCGACTGATTTGTTTTTGCACTGACTAATGCGACATCAATTGGATGAATCCCTGCTTCATTGGCACGTTGACGCAACCAATCCTTTAACTTTGAACGCCTTAAAGACTTGGGAAGTATATCTTCTTTATTCCCAACAAGTAAAACTGGATTGTTTCCGACAAATCGGTGCAAGCCAGGGATAACGGAACCATTGAAGTCAAAAATATCCATCACGTAAACAATGAGTGCGTCTGCGTCCCGAATTTGACTCAATAATTTCAAGAAATCATCATCGGTTAATCCAACTGGCACGATTTCATTATAATGCCTTAGTCTAAAACACCGTTGACAATATAATTCATTATTTTCCATGCCCTTTTTTAAAGCTGATTCTGGTGTGTATCCCGGTGCATCACGATCTGTTGTTTGGATCTTTGCACCACAACCGATACAGTATAAGTCTTCATCGTTAACAAGTGGTTCATCTTCAGTCATATAAATCCTCCCGAAAAGTAAGTTTTGGATATTTCTTAACTAGCATTTTCATTACATAGCGTTCTACAAATCGATTAAACCAGGTTACCCAGGCATCAGTTTTGATAATCGGCTTTACTAACACACTTCTAACATGGCTGCTGTTTGCTGCCAAAACATCAGTGAGTAGTTGATCACCAATCATAATTGTTTCAGCCTTAGTAGCCTTCCAGTTACGAACTGCCTTATTAATACCAAACGGGAGGGGCTTTAATGCTCGGCAAACAAATGGTAAGCCAAGGGGACCAACAGCCTGGCCGACTCGTCGTTTTGAATTATTAGAAACAACAACTAGCTGAATATCAGCCTTTTCTAACTCCTGCATCCAATTCTTTAAGGCAATGGTACCACTGGGATTATTCCACGCGATTAGCGTATTGTCCAAATCGGTAAGAACCAATTTAATTCCCCGTTTATTTAGTTCTGTCGGCGTTATATTATATATCGCACTAACCATCCAAGTCGGCTTAAATTGACCAAGCATAACTGACCCCTTCTGTATCGTTTTCAATAACATTCATTTTACCATTAGACTAAGATACTTCAAATAAACTTATCCGTAATTATTTATAATTATAAATAAAAAACAAGGCTGGAACATATTGTTCCAGCCAAATTCTTATTTTATTAATTAAGCTAATGCTTTCTTTGCTGTATCAGCTAAAGCATTGAATGCTTCAGCATCATTAACTGCTAAATCAGCTAACATCTTACGGTTAACTTCAACGTTAGCAAGTTTTAAACCGTGCATCATCTTGCTGTAGCTTAAACCATTCATACGAGCAGATGCGTTAATTCTAGCAATCCAAATACGACGGAAGTTACGCTTGTTAGCTTTCCGGTCACGGAATGCGTACAAACGACCCTTCATTACTTGATCCTTAGCAACCTTGAACAAACGGTGCTTTGAACCACGGTAACCTTTAGCTAGCTTTAATACCTTTTTACGACGTGCGCGTGAAACTGTTCCACCTTTAACTCGTGGCATAATGAATTCCTCCTAATTTCTTTCCGTTATTTGATTAAGTATTACTTTTGTAGTAATTGTCTGTAAGTCTTAAGAATGGTGGTACTTTCCATCATTGATGTGCCACGTAGTTGACGACGTTGCTTCTTAGTCTTACCGTGGAAACGGTGACTCGTGTAAGCATTGGCGCTTTTAATACCGCCCTTTGCAGTTACTTTAAAACGCTTTGCAGCAGCACGGTTTGTTTTTTGTTTTGGCATGATACAAAATCCTCCTTATAATTCGGCAATAGCCGTTTACAAATTAACTTATTTTTCAAGCTTTGGTGAAAGCATCAAGAACATGCTTCGACCATCCATCTTTGGTCGTTGTTCAACAGTAGCAACATCGTTGGTTTCTTCGGCCATCCGATTAAGTACTTGCCGTCCAATTTCCTTATGCGTGATTGCTCGACCCTTGAATCGAATTGAAACTCGGACTTTTTCACCTTTAGCTAAAAACTTTTTGGCATTCTTTAGCTTGGTATTGAAGTCGTTCGTATCAATAGTAGGACTTAGTCGAACTTCTTTAATGCTAACAACCTTCTGCTTTTTACGAGCTTCACGTTGCTTTTTTTGCATTTCAAAACGGTACTTACCGTAATCCATAATACGAGCAACCGGTGGCTTCGCTTTAGGAGCAACTAAAACAAGATCTAATTCAGCATCTTCAGCTAATTTAAGAGCGTCCTGCTTGCTCTTAATTCCTAATTGTTCACCATCGCCTGCAATCAAACGAACTTCCCGGGCACGAATGCCTTCATTAACTAACATATCGTTTGCTATGGTTATTCACCTCCAAGTGATTTTGAGAAACGCAGCTTGACTCATTAATTAAAATAAAAAGGCGAGCGCTTTTGCGCCCGCCAAATTAAGTCCTGTCATTCTTGCGAAAATTCAGGTTTAATCGTATTTTGCCCAACAATCTAAAATTATTAAGGCGAGAAGCGGGAGCCTCTACTTTTTCTCAACTTTTTAATACTACCAAGTAATTCCATAATTGTCAAGAAGCTACTTTGTTACTTTCGTTAAGCCTATTCTTCTCGACTATAACTTGCAACATCATCAAGAACTTGTTTTAAGAAGTCAGCACTTGATTTAGAAATAGAATCCTGTTCACCGTATTTACGAACACTGACGCTACTATCTGAAACTTCGGCATCACCAACAACAACTGTGTAAGGCACCTTGTGCGTTTGTGCATCACGAATCAGATAGTTCATTTTTTCTCCACGACGATCAACATCAACGCGGATGCCAGCAGCAGCCATTTCCTTGCGCAAACCTTCAGCGTAATCACCATGTTTCTCTTCGCTGACTGGAATGATTGTTACTTGCTTAGGTGCTAACCAAGTTGGGAAAGCGCCCTTATAAATTTCTGTTAGGTAGGCGACGAAACGTTCCATAGTTGAAACAAGACCTCTATGGATCATAACTGGACGATGTTCTTCACCATCGGAACCGACGTAATGTAAATCAAATCTTTCAGGTAACATGAAATCAAGTTGGATGGTAGATAGCGTTTCTTCATTTCCCATAGCCGTCTTAGTTTGTACATCAAGCTTTGGACCGTAAAATGCAGCTTCACCTTCAGCTTCGACATAGTTTAAACCAAGATCATCCATAGCGGCCTTCAACATTTCTTGTGCCTTGTTCCACATTTCATCATCATCGAAATACTTTTCAGTATTTTCTGGATCACGATAACTTAAACGGAACGTGTAATCGTTGATATCGAAATCATGATAAACATCCACCATTAGGTTCAAGATTTTTTTGAATTCATCCTGGATTTGATCAGGCGCAACAAATGTGTGACCATCATTCAATGTCATTTCACGAACTCGTTGCAAGCCACTTAAGGCACCAGATTTTTCATAACGGTGCATCATCCCAAGTTCAGCAATACGTAATGGTAATTCACGATATGAGCGAATGTGATGATTGTAAATTTGAATATGACTTGGACAGTTCATCGGACGTAATTCAAGTTCTTCGCCCTCACCCATGTCCATTGGTGGGAACATGTCTTCACGATAATGATCCCAATGTCCTGATTGCTTGTATAGATTAAGGTTAGCTAAAACTGGCGTGTAAACATGTTGATACCCATTATTAACTTCCTTATCGATGATGTATCGTTCAATAGTTCGACGAATTGTTGCACCATTTGGCATCCAGTAAGGTAATCCGGCTCCAACTTTAGGATCAACGAAGAACAAATCTAAATCATTCCCAATTACACGGTGATCACGTTCACGTGCTTCCTGTCGTCGTTTCAAATCAGCTTGTAAGTCTGCGTCACTGTTGAATGCTGTTCCGTAAATCCGTTGAAGCATTGGATTTGAAGATTTTCCTTCCCAATAAGCACCAGCAACTGAAAGAAGCTTAAAGTGCTTTAATGACTTCAAATTAGGGAGTTGAACACCATCACCTAAGACGCTATTTCCAGCAACTTTATAGAAAACGACTTCATCATTAGCTTGCTCATTGATGAGTTGGGTCTGATAAGGATCACCATCAACTCGCTTCAATGCTTCTTTCTTATCAACCACTTCGCGTTCAATTGATTCACCCGCTTTGACTACTTTGGCAATATCACTTGCAAGTTCTTCTAATTGATCAACGCTTACTTGTCCATCATCTTTATCGGTGTCAACGTAAAAGCCCTCATCGTCTGCTGAGCTTTCACCAAATCGAATTTCAGGATATTTTGATTTCAAAACTGATTTAAGCAAAAGTGCAGCAGATTGGCGGAGCACTTTTAACCCATCTTCTGAATCAGCCGTTACAATTTCAATTGCACCGTCATGATTTAAAGGTGCCTCGTAGTCAACTAATTGACCATCAAGCTTGGCTGAAACTGCTTTTTTGGCAAGGCTGATTGAAATAGATTTAGCCACATCTTTTGCAGAGGCTGATTGATCAAACTTTTTTACATTGCCATCTGGAAACTTAATAGAAATCTCTGACATAATATCTCTCTCCTTTTATTTATCGAAGGGAACACAAAAATCCCCAGCATGAATAAACTCATACTGGGGACGTTAATAGCGTGGTTCCACCCGATTTTATTTTCTAAGAATATAATTAGAAAACCTCTAATGCTTTTAACGATTACAAACCGGCCTGATATTATCCACCAAGCAGCATCTGAAAGTGGTAACTCAAGAATCGCAATAAATCAACTCACAGACTAGGTTAATTCTCTCTGAAATTACGATAATTGAATTGTGTCTCTCATTCGCTTTTATATTACAATTCTCATTTAACCACCGGAATAAATATTCGTCAACCCAAAATTAAAATTAATTTGGCCGACGATTCTCACCAATCATCTCAATCTGTTTAGATAAAAAGCGGACCCGTTGCATGATTCGCTTCGCTTTAAGGGGTGCCTCACTCTTTTTTGAAACTGTTAAATATTCTTTTTCAAGCCGCTCCATTGAAAGATTTGAGGAAAAGAATGTGGGAAGCTCTTCTTGCATTCGGTACTCCAAGATAACTGCTAAGACTTCGTCACGAATCCAATCTGAAACAGTGTCTGCACCAATATCATCAAGCATTAATATTTTTGACCGTTTCACAGCCTCAAGCTTTTCAGAAACATTGTTTGTTGAAATTGAATTTTTCATTTCTACCGCAAAACTCGGGAAATGGACCAAGGTCGTATTGAAACCATCATGTGCTAACTGATTTGCGATAGCGCCCAAGAGATAGGTTTTCCCAACTCCAAAGCTGCCATAAAGATACAAACCCTGATGATATTTTTTGGGACTAGCCTCAAAATTAGAAATGAACGTCATCGCTTCCCTTAATGCAGAAACTCGATTCTGATCTTTATCAAATTCGGATAAGTTTGCAGTTTGAACCAATTTTGGCATCGAAATTGACTTCACTCTACGCTTTTCAGACTTAACTCGCTGTCTTTCCAAAGTTTCTTCAGTTGGAGTATATGCAACATCGACTAAATGATTACTGATGACAAGCTCCGGCTTATAGCCTGGAGCGAAGGTTGTTTCCCCGCGTTCTAATTTTTGCTTTTCAGTCACGTACTCGTACAATTTTGCGGCAGACCGATCAATATGAGCTTCATCTAACTCAGACTTATGGTCAGAAATAAATTTTAAAACGTCAGGATTTTTATAAACTTCACCCATTAACTGGCGATAATGTTCCGTTTGCTTGTTTCGATCCATCCACTGTTTCATTGACTCGCTTATGTTATCCATTTAGCTAATCCCCCTTTTCTTCAGAATTTCGATTCTGTAGTTCTGAAAGTTGTTTGTCCAAATCTGCAATTTCAGCCTTTGATAATGACTGTGCTGGTTGCTTCGGCGTATAATCATCTTTTGCCCAATCTGGTAGTGTTTCTACCCTTTTCGGGGCACCACTTTGGGTACGCTTTTTACTGTGTGATCCACCATCTCTGCCCTTTTGATGATTATGAATCTCAGCTAATGCCGACTCAGGGCTATTAACCTTGCTTCGTGACCAATCATTTGCAATAGTATCCACCAAATTTTTATTTAGTGTTGGAAGCGCCCTATCATTTAAAATGTAAAAAATCATGACGTTAACAGTAGCAGTCGAAAAGAGTTGACGACTAACTAATTCTCTTAAAATTCGTTGCTCTCCAGATGTAACAAAGCCACCCGTTTCTTGTTTAATACCATTTAAAAAATCAACGGGATCATAGGATTTAACTGAATTTAAAAGTGCCACTTCTTTTGCTGAAAATGAATTCTCATTTGTACTTGCAACGGCCTCTTCATCAGACTCAGCTACTTTTTCATGAACTGGGGATTTGCTTTGACGCTCATATTGCTCAGAAATTAGTGTCTTTAACCGATTAGGATTAAATTTATTAGTCGCAATATCGGTAGCTGCAGTTATTACTTTTGCCATTGCGGTTTCATCCAAGCCATACAGCATATGTTCGGTCAAAATTAAGGTTCGAAAATCGTTTAATTGCGTTGTATCTACGTATGACTTTTGCAGAATTTCAGCCAAAAATTGGAAATCAAAATCATTTTCATCTTGAATTTCCTTCCGTACACTTTTTTGGGAAACTTGCTGGGCCTGATTCCCAATGTTTGAAATTAAGTCTGGCTTCGTTTGTAATTTATCGCTGGCTACATGAAAAATTTCTAAAAAGCTTTTGCTAATATCTTTTGAATCTGTAGGCATATCTGTCGTCAAAATGAATTCATTTGCTAAATTCTTGTATGAATCTTCTCCGATAATATCGAGTAATAAAATACTCAATAAATCATCTTGGAAGAATTGATCTGGTTTCAATGGCTCGATTAATTCAAATATGAACAACGGGGTTCCTTGAACTCCACTAACGTAAGTTCGAAGTAACCCCGCTGCCTCTAATTTTGTACGTGCTTCATAAAGGGTTGGCAAATCAACATTAAGCGTCTTCAGTAATTCAACATTTTGTCCTTGAGCGGACTTTCCCTCAATTTGAAAATGGGTCCAAAGCCAATTAATTAATGAAAATGAAACTGGTCCAATTATTGGTTCATAAAATAAGCTTAGAACCTGTTCGTCAATGTTTGAAAGACGACTCTTGCTTTGAATATTAAAATGGTCTTTCGCATTTAGTTGCTGCCAAGAATCAGCCATATGATTTTTCGCACCTTTACAAATTACTTATCTTTTTTTGTATTCTTTTCTTTATCTCGTTCCATGATTCCTTTTAATTCTGTGAAGAAAACGCCCATATCTTTAAATTGCCGATAAACACTTGCAAACCTGATATAAGCAATTTCATCCACATCAACTAGCCGTTTCATAACAAACTCACCAATTAGTTGACTTGAAACTTCATTCTCACCTAAAGCTCGAACTTCATTTTCAACTTCATCAACAATTTTAGACATGACATCCATTCCAACAGGACGTTTCTCTGCTGACCGAATGATACCTCGTAATATTTTTTCTCTACTGAATTCTTCTCGAGTTCCATTCTTTTTGATAACAAGAAGTGGTGTAACCTCCACTCGTTCAAACGTTGTAAATCGGAAACCACAATTTTCGCATTCTCTACGTCGTCTAATAACACGTCCATCATCAGTGGGACGACTATCAACAACTCTAGAACCGTTGTGGTGACAGTGTGGGCATTGCATTAATTGTCACCTCATTTATTTTTGGTATTCTCTAATTCTTCACTTGCTAGCCATTTTAACACTTGTGCTTTTGTTTCCGCAACAGCATGCGAATTGTCAATGACAAATGATGCCTTGGCAATTTTTTCTTTTAATGGTAATTGACTATCAATTCGGCTTTGGGCATCACTTTTAATTGAATTATCCCGACGCATCAGCCGCTCCAATTGAACCGATTCAGGAACTTCTACAACAGTAATTTCATCTACCAAGTTTTCAAAGTGCGCTTCAAATAACGTTGGCATATCGAGAACGACTACCTTTTTCCCTTGATTTGAAAGGGTCTTGAGCTGCCTTTTAATTTCTTCTTTTATCAGTGGATTCATGATGTTATTAAGCTCAATCAGCTTTTGAGGGTTCGTGAAAACCAGTAATCCTAATTTTTTGCGGTTAAGTTTGCCAGTTTCACTTAAATAATCAGTTCCAAAATAGCTAATAATTTGTTTTAGTGCTTCCGATTCAGGAGCAACTAATTGTCTCGCAATTTCATCAGCATCCACAACTGAAATGCCTTGTTCCCTAATAATTTTCGAAACAGTTGATTTTCCAGTTGCAATTCCACCCGTTAATCCAATAACCTTCAAGTTATTTATCTCCGATAATTGGCTGACAATGGGGACAAAAATGCGTGCCTCTTTGTGCAACCTTTATTTTCTCGATAGTTGTTCCACAACGCTCACATGGTTCCCCCTGCTTACCATAAACGTGAAGATGATTCTGAAAATTACCCGCCTCTCCAAAAGCAGTTGAAAAGGAATGTACCGTAGTGCCGTGTCCTTTAATTGCAATACCTATTTCATCAATAATAGCATCCCTCAGGTCAGCAATCTTTTCATCCGGTAGCTCATCCGTCTGTTGTAGTGGGTTTATCTGACTTAGCCAAAGTGTCTCATCAACATAAATGTTACCCAATCCGGCGATTTTGCTTTGATCAAGTAAGAATGGTTTGATTGTTCGGTGACTTTTTCGAAAAATTTTCTTCATATAATCGAGTTTTAACGTTTTTTCCGTTGGCTCGGGTCCCATGGCTTTCAGCCCTGGAATGACACTTTCATCCCCGGTATTAATCAATCGCATTCGTCCGAATTTTCTTGTATCTGTGTACCTTAGCTCACGACCATCCGATAAGTGAAAAATGACATGGGTGTGCTTAGTGACCACAGATCCCTCTGGTTGTACATCATACTTACCTTCCATTCTCAGATGAGAAACCATCGTTAAATGATCGTTAAACCTAAAAAGTAAGTATTTCCCGCGACGATCGATCCTTTCGATTGTTTTCCCTTGCAACGCCTGTTCAAAAAGCGGAGATTCTGGTGAAACCATCTTAAGGTATCTGACCTCCACACTATTAATTACGGCATTTTTCACCAAATTCGTTAAACCACGACGAACTGTTTCAACTTCAGGTAATTCTGGCATCTTATTTTACCCCCAAAAGAAATAATTATTTTGCGTCGTACCAAGTTGGTCCAAAATGGCTTTCAACTTTAAGAGGTATGGCAAGACTAATTGCTGAGTCCATAATGCTTGGTACTAATTTACTGAGTGTTTCAATTTCGCTTTCTGGTGCTTCGAAAATCAATTCATCATGAACCTGCAAAAGCATTGTTGCTTCCATATTTTTTAATGCCTTATCCATTTCAATCATGGCAACTTTAATAATATCTGCCGCACTACCTTGAATTGGTGTATTCATAGCGGTTCTTTCGGCAAAGCTCCGTTGGTTAAAGTTTCTAGCATTAATATCTGGAAGATACCGCCGTCTGTGTAAAATGGTTTCGACATAGCCTAGATCACGAGCTTGTTTAACGATATCGTCCATGTACTCCTTGACACCTGGATATTCGTTAAAGTAAGTGTCAATAAACTCTTTAGCCTGTTTTCGAGTAATACCGATATTCTGAGAAAGCCCAAAATCACTAATTCCGTAGACTATTCCAAAATTAACTGCCTTAGCTTGGCGCCGCATATTTGAAGACACTTCGGCATCTGGAGCTAATCGGAAAATCCTTCGAGCAGTACTTGCGTGAATATCCTCACCATTTTTAAACGCATTCTGTAAATTCTCATCACCAGTTAAATGTGCCAAAACCCGTAATTCAATTTGTGAATAGTCAGATGAAAAAATCTGCCAACCTTTCGTATGTGGAATAAAGGCTTGCCGAATCTGTCGTCCTTCTTCAGATCGAACTGGAATATTTTGCAAATTAGGGTCAACCGATGAAAGTCGTCCCGTTTGGGTTAAAGTTTGGACATAACGGGTATGCACCTTCTGATCCTCAGGATGAATGACCTTTAGGAGACCTTCCACATAAGTTGATTGAATTTTTGAGATTTGCCGATACCTTAAAATATTCTCTGCTATGGGCGCATCAGCAGCAAGTTTCTCTAACACATCTACCGAAGTAGAATATCCAGTCTTAGTTTTTTTAATAATCGGTAGTCGTAACTTTTCAAATAAAATTTTTCCCAACTGTTTTGGTGAACTAATATTGAATTCTTCTCCAGCCTCTTGAAAAATTGTCAGTTCTATTTCACTAAGCTTTTCTTTGAAGACACTCTTCATGCTTTCAAGTCGGTCGGCATCGACCTTAATACCTGCAATTTCCATTCTGGCTAAAACGAACGCAACAGGTCGTTCCAAATCTAAATATAAGTCCATTTGATTGTTTTCTTGCAGTTCTTTATATAGTTGAGGTTTCAATTTTTGAATGGCTTTTTCTTTACGGGCAAAATGGCTGTACAAAATATCATCATTTAGCGGTACTTCTCGTTTTGCACCCTTGCCATAAACTTCTTCATCAGTTTCAATTTCTTTATACCCATGTTGCTTAGCTAATTTACCTAAATCATTATTATTGTCATTTGTATCCAGTAAATACGAGCAAAGTAATAAATCAAAATCAACAGATGAAAGTTTGACCCCTAATCGATTTAGTCCAACATAAGTTCGCTTTAAGTCAAAAACGTCCTTCGTAATTTGGTCATTCTGCAAAAAACTTTTGAGTTCCGATTTTGTGAGCAAATCAACATCTCGGCTAACGTACCATTCGTTCCCTGACCCGATAACGAAGCCGGTCATTGGTGAAGTATGATAATTATCTTCTGGCATTTCTAGATAAAAGGCAGCACCATCTGATAAGTCAGATATTTCATCCAAATTGGACTCATTTAAAACTGTATACGAAATATCCTCTAAATCCACTTCCACTGCAGTTCCGGTTACACCTTGATCACTTAATTTGTTCAAAAATGATTGGAAATTCATCTTTTGGTAAAAATCGATCAACTTTTCCATCACTGGCCCATCATAAGTCAGGTCTTCAAGTCCGATTTTTATTGGTGCATCACGTTTGATAGTAGCTAATTGACGCGCTCTAAAAGCTTTATCCTCATCCTCAATTAAATGTTCCTTCAATTTTTTAGCAGTAATATCATCTATATGATCATAAACGCCTTGAATACTGCCAAATTGCTGAATTAAGGAGACAGCCGTCTTAGGACCAACCTTAGTAACACCAGGGTAATTGTCGGAATTGTCGCCTTGTAACCCTTTCATCTCAATAATTTGTTCTGGGGTAATTCCCAACTTTTCCTTCACAAACTCTGGGGTGTAATGTTCAACATCGGTTACTCCTCGTTTAGAAACAGAGACGGTTGTTAGATCCGAGGTTAGTTGTGTTAAATCACGATCTCCGGTAACAATCGTCGTTTGAATACCTGCCTCTTCAGCCTCATGCGCCAAAGTTCCGATGATGTCATCTGCTTCATAATCTTTTAGTTCATAAGTCTTAATGCCCCGACTCGTGAGTAGGTCTTTGATATATGGCATTTGTTCTGAGAATTCACTTGGTGTTTTAGCTCGACCAGCCTTGTAATCAGAATACATCTTCGTCCTAAAGGTCGTTTTCCCTGCATCAAAGGCAACCAACACCTTAGTGGGTTCTACGTAATTTAACATCAGTTCGAGCATTGTATTGAATCCATAAATTGCATTTGTGTGCAAACCTTCTTCATTTGTAAAGCGGCTCAATGAATTGTACAGCGCAAAAAACGCTTTAAAAGCAACACTATTTCCATCAATCAGTAACAATTTATCTTTAGCCATTATTTTCTCCTTAAAGTTTCTAAATATAAGTGTACCAAATTACGTCACCTTTCGGCTGAAAAAATGTTTGAGATAGTTCATAAAATATAATAAAAGGTTCTATACTTTTTCCTGTTG